>CAZAGN010000017.1:14465-39280 GCA_964484905.1 uncultured bacterium
ATCAGGCGCGGCAGGCACTGCAAAACGCCACAACCGATCAAGCCGTCGTGCTCTGTGTCGGCAGTAATGGTCAGCAATCGGCACTGCGGCAGGGGTTCGAGACCCAGCAAGTCATCTTGGCCGGTAACTGGTTGGGGGTGATGCTTGTTGAGGCAGCGGCCTTAGGGCATAGTGCGCTGGTCTTGTGGGGCTATCACGGCAAACTTGCCAAGCTCGCCGCCGGAATTTTTCACACCTCGAGCCATGTGGCCGATGGCCGGCGCGAAAGTTTGGCGGCGATTGTGGCTGAGGTGGCCTCTGATCTGGCGGATGTTCGGGCTGTTTTGGCGGCACCGACGGCGGCGGCGGCGGAAACCTATCTTCGCGATCGCGACCTTGCGGCCCCCGTTTTCACGACTCTGGCGGCCCGGGTTGCCCAGCGTGCCCGCGCCTATGTCCAGAAGTACGCCGACCGCGAGCTTGATATTGCGGTTGTCCTTACCGATCGCCAGGGTCAACCCCTCGCGCAGTATTGGCCTGCAGCCATGTCGCCACCGCCGTCAAATCCCGAATGCTAGGCCGCTCCAGATCACGATCACCAGCGCGATTTAGCCAGAGTGCCGCCATCCCGGCCGCCAGGGCTCCCTCATAATCAGCACTAAAGCTATCACCCACATGCAACGCCGTCTGCGGCTCAGTCCCTGCCAGCGCTGCCTGAAAAATCGCCGCCTGGGGCTTACTTACGCCCACCTGGCCCGAGAGCGTCACCGACTGAAAATAGTGGGCAATCGCCAACTGCTCCAGCACCGCCAGCAAGCGCGCATCAAAATTCGAGATAACGCCCAGGCGATACTCTGGCTGCAACGCCTGCAACACCAACTCCGTTTCGGGATAGAGTGCCCAGGCGGAGGCTGTTGCAAAGTGGGCATACACCGCCTCGAAGTAGCCCGTAAAATCATTGGGGACAGCCCCCACCTTGGCAAATACCTGCCACACCAACTGCTGCCACCACTGTTTTTCCTGATGGCTGTAGTCAGCATCCTCCCGAAAGATCAGCGCAGGCGTACAGCGATAAACCTGCCGGAAGGCGGCATCCAGCGCCGTTGCCTCAGCCTCGACGCCCCACGCCCGCGCCACCTGCGCGTAGTGCGCCCCCACACTGCCCTGAACGTGCAGCAAGGTACCCACCGCATCAAAAAAGACCGTCCGAATCATCCGCCCCACGCGATCACAGCCTCTTAATCGTGACCGAAGTCGTGGCCAAGCCTAGCCCTAAAAAGCGTCGAAATCACGCCTTAGAATAGAAGCTAGGCAACTATGAGAAAGCAACCATGTCAAACGCACTTCTAGATCTCACCCCCGAAAACGTCGAAACTGTCCTCGATGAACTGCGCCCCTACCTAATGGCCGATGGGGGCAATGTCGAACTTGTCGAGCTGGATGGCCCGGTTGTGAAGCTGCGTCTGCAAGGTGCCTGCGGTTCTTGCCCAAGCTCGACCATGACCCTGCGCATGGGTATCGAGCGGAAGTTGCGTCAAATGATTCCTGACATTGTCGAAGTTATGCAGGTCGTCTAGGACTGGTCATGCTGGCAGAGTGCTCGGAGTTTGGCATAAAAAGCCCTGACAATTGAGCAGTCATTCAAGCACCATCGACAGTCTTAGTGACCGTTTTTAGGGCTTGTTCGTGCAGGCAACTCAGGGCGAATCGAGTTCTTTAACGAAGGACGTGGTGTTGGGCATCACGTCTTTTTTTTGATGACGATTGCATTGCGGTCGCGCCAACCAAACAAGCGCAGTGGTCTGACATCACGGATTAAGTGATCCAGCTTGTAAAAGAGTGAAGCCGTTACTAGTACTGCCATAGATAGGGCAAATTCTAAGGCTGTAAGCTCTGGTTCTGAGTCGGTATATCGCTCAATAATGCTCAGGTACGGATCGAAAGGGCCAGCTAGGATCAGAATCAGAAAAACAGCTGTCGGGGGAATCATCAGCGTCAATACTCCCTCCCACCAGCTAGCCAGACGTGGCCAGTAACCAGTATTCTCTTCACCAAAGAAAATGTGGTGCGTGAAAGCCGTAATGACAACAGGCGAAAATACAATAACAGGCCACAACAGTGAATAGTGGGGCGTTATGCCATAAACATTACGGGTAACGGCCAGCGCGGGCGAAACGGCACAAAAGCTGAAAAAAGCACGCAGGACAGATGAAGGATAGGGTAACCAACGCGGGTATGCCATATAACTTACTCACAACAAGTCGTGACTGACCATAAACATCATGAGTATGGCACGAACGATATCAGCATTAGCGCCTCGAAGCGATCCTAAGTCTGATCATTGAAGGCTTGACTTAAGCCCAGAAAATAAAGCGGATTAGCCAATACATCGCACGGAACATACTGCGTAGCAACACTAACAAAGTGCATCGCTTGGCAGGTTCTCTCGAGTGAGTTGAACTTAATTTTAAGGTGGCGGCGGGATTTGAACTCGCGAGTGGGGGCTTTGCAGGCCCCTGCCTTACCACTTGGCTACGCCACCAATGGCCCTTTATTGTAGCAAAGTCTTCGCCGGAATTTCGGCCCAGGTGCTGCCCCGCTGAAGTCGTCCCAGATTCGCTAGGCAAGGCCAGCACAAAAATTACGGCACTGATCCCAGTCCGCATTAGCTTCACAGATATCGGTATTACAGGGGCTTCATAAACGTTTGCCGAAATGTCAAGACTTACTACGAAGCCGCCAGGCTGCTACCGCGATGCTGCGTATACTCAGGGGCAGTTCTCAGGAGTGTCTTGTGATGATGCTGGCAACCGTTCCAACAACGCCGATTTGGTCGGCCAATGTCGCGATCGTCATGATTTTGGCGAATGTCGGCGCTGTCCTGCTGTGGAAATCAGCTGTTTCGCTCATCAATGCCTGGCTGGGTGCCATTGGCTATGAAGCACGGGCTATGGTCTCTGTACCGAGTGATGCGGCTGTCTTTACGCTGCCAGTTGTGAATATTACCTTGCCTGAATTGCTAGCAGCAGCCAGTTTCGGCCACCTCATCGGTGCCGGTATCATTCTGGGCTTGGGTCGTTTGGGTGCCCTCTAGGTTGCTTTAAGGTCGCACGAGTCTGGGGTGGGGGCTTACCAAATCACTAAGCCCCGCAAGTCGGCAATTTTGGCTGGTCCAATGCCGCTGACGCGCTGAAGGTCGTCTAGAGAACGAATCGGTCGAGCTTCGATAATGCGTTCGGCAAGAGCGGGGCCAATACCGGGCAGCGTTGCCAGCTCAGCCGCGCTGGCAGTGTTGAGATTCACCGAGCCACCGGGGCGAGCAACAGCATTAATCGCTTCACCACAGCGGCTGAGCGCTTCTTGGCTACGGTCGGCGACCGAGTTGGGTGCCCCAAGGCGGGCTGTGCTGTAAAGGCGCTCAAATTCGCGGGCAAAGTGGGCGGTCACGACTTCTGATTCAATCAGTAGCACTGTTTCGTCGTTGTTATGATTGGCGGCGGGGCTCCAGTTGTGCGAGCCAGTCAGCACCAGTCGGTTATCGACTACGGCAAATTTGTGGTGCATTTTATCGGTTTCAGCAATATTTGGTATGCCGACAGTGGCAAGTGCAGGTTGCCAGGGTATGTGATCGGCAAAGCGGCACTCGTCATTGCGCATGGGCAAGCGAACACCCCACATGGCAACACTGGCGCTGTAGTAACGAAAGGCAAAGCCCGGATCAAAAATGCCGCGTAGGGTGACGGGGCGCTGTGCCACAAGGTCACGCAGGTTGTTGGCAATACCGGTATCTGAAAAAACAAAGAGAGCTAGATCAATTGATTCGCTCGCGCGGCTGAGCTGCTGGCCAATAAAACCATTGCTGGTGCTGGCGAGAGGGTCTGATTGACTGTTGGGTGAAAACCGGACGGTGACAAGGGCATCACCCACAAAAAAGCGCTGGGGGGGGCGGCTAGGCTTTTGGATGCCAAAGCGGGGTCGGTCTTGCTCACCCCAGAGAATCATAAACTCTTCGGCAAAGGCACCCGCGAGGGCGGCATTGTCAAAAACCAGTATGTGGTTGTGGTTGCCCACGCTATCGGCCACATCATAATCACCATGAATGCCACTGAGGGTAAGGTTTGCCGAGCCCGTAACGACTCGTGTGCCATCAATCACGATAAATTTGTGGTGCATGAGGCCGCTACCGGCCGAGCCATCAGCCGTGTCATCGTGCCAGCGGACACCCCCCTCAGAGAGGATGGTCAGGGCATCCCGTTCGGCGCGTTCAGTTGCGCTGATTGTGCCATCACCGTCTTGATCAAGAAAGGGCATCAACATTGCCGGCGCATCGCCTACTTCTTCATCGAGCTGTTGGCTGTCGCTGAGAGTACGCGTGTAGGTATTTTCGAGCACCACCCGCACGTCTAAGCCCTGACGGTGGCGTTCGACGAGCTTTTGGGCCACCAGCGGTAGGTTAAGGTCTTGCACTGCAACCCAAATTGAGCGCTCGGCTTGATCTAGTTCCTGCAAAATCAGGGCTTCGAGGTTGTCGCCATAGCGGGGTGGCAAGCCGACGCGGTAGGGGTCTTGATAGGTTGCGGCCTGAGATTGATTGAAGGCGGCGTAGATGTGTGAGTGTTGGGGCAGCGGTGGTCGTAAACGCTGAGCGGTGCGGCGCTGGGGCGTCAGACAGTAGCCCACACCAATAAGGATAGCCGCGATCGCGATCGCAGGCAGAGCCTTGCGCACCCACATACCTCTGAGCTCCTGAAGCTACCACCGCTAGAATACCCGCAAGATTGGCATCGTTAGCTTGGGCGGTGTTAGTAGATGACGTTAACGAAGCCCTAAGCAATAGGCAGATTTGAAAGCAGCCCCTCGGGTGCAACGGAATAGATCGGTCGCCGTTGCGCCCCCTGAGCTTGCAAAATCGCGTTGGCGGCTAAGAAACCACTGCTGACGGCTCGCTCCATCAAGCCGCAGGGAAAGGGCATTTTGACCCAGTCACCGGCAAACAAAAGATTTGGCACAACCGATTGGGTTTCGGGCCGATTGGCATAACTGCCTGGGGGGAAACCGGCAAAGTTTTTTTGATTCACCAGTTCGCGATGTAAGAGCTTGGCCTCCGCCAGGGCGGGCACAATTTCGTACAATTCAGACTCAAAAGTGCTCAAAACATCTAATTGGGTCGGAAATTCCGCTTCTTTGTAGCAATAAGCATGGAGCTCGACGACGCTACCGCCCGTTTCGGTGGCCCAAGCTTTGTAGTCGTCTTGGATGCGGTGGTAGAGGGTGATGCTGTCGGTGAGGCGGTAACCCGATAGTGAGGTGAAGTCGCTATGACTCCAGTCAAAGTCGCGGTCAAACCAGAAACGGGCAACCGCGAAGGGATCTGCCACTTGCAGCTCCGCTACCTGTACTTGCAGTGTGGGGCTAACCTCCCCTCGCGATCGCGAGAGAATATTTTGTACCCCCGGAATATCGGCCGCAATCACAAAGTAGTCGGCCTCTAGGGTCGCCACCGCCGTATCCGTAGCCGTAGCACTTACCAGTTGCACTTGGTCAGCATGACTCGCGGTGACGTTGTAACGCGCTAAATCCCGTTGAGCTGGCCCTTCAAGCACGGTACCATCGGCAGCAAACTTGGCCCCATGGCAGGGGCAGTGATAGCAGCCATCATCGCCCGCTTGTACCGTACAGCCCTGGTGCGTACAGGTGAGGGACAGGGCTGCGGCCTTTTGGCTATCGACAGCATAAACAGCATCACCGGCACCGTAGATTGTGGTGCTGGCCAAGCCGGGTGTGTAGTCGTTAGCTGTTACCCAAAAAGGTGTGGTGGTGGTGTCATCGGTTTGATAAGTGAGGGCCCGAATTTGGCCATCCTGCCACTCAACACCACTAATCGTAATGTCAGTCAGGATATCACCGCCGGTTGCTTGAATCGCGCTCGCGATTGGGTTAACAACGCTGCGACCCATGTCTTGCTTGGTGCCCGCAAACGCCAGCCCTTCCGGATTCCCGAAGAAATAGAAATGGAAGAACTGCATCAGCTCGCCCGCACTCATAACATCGGGTGCATTGAGGCTCGATTTTGCAAAGGGCAAGAAATACAGATCTAGCAGCCCCTTCGGGAATTCGTTACCCATCCACTCCGTTACGGACAGCTCATCAAGACGCGCATAGGAGCTGGCTGGCTTGAAGCCGGTAATCTCACGAAAGACATTCCAGTGGGCCATCTTTGTAAAATTGAGGCCCCACTTGAAACGGTTTCCCGAGGAAATACCCAGATCAACAATGTTCCAGGGAAAAGCCGAGTGACTCGGTCGGAAGACTTCTGGCTCGTAGTTGTCGCCCTTGTAGACCACAGCATAGGAATCGAGGGAGACAAAGTTAGTGCGAGCTTCCAGCTCATCCATCAAGCTCCACAGGTTGTAATACTGCGGAAAGAAGCCATGAAAGCCGTGCTCCATCATGAAGCTGTGGTCGCCCACTTTAATCGGCCAGCTGGCAATTTTGCCCCCTAACTGAGGCGATTTTTCGAGAAGCGTTACCTTGATCCCGCGCTGACTTAGCTCATGGGCACAGGCCAAGCCCGCAAGGCCACCACCAACGATCGCGACGTGGAGGGGCTGACTTAGGGTGCGCGGCAGATCCAAAACATCACGCTGATGCACCGCTGGCTCAGGCTTACTAAAGCGGCTGTAGCCGACAACGCTGGCCATGGCGCCGACCCCGAAGAGTTGCAGAAGCTGCCGGCGGGAGAGAAGCGCTTGGCGGAGGGGATCGCGAGATGAGAGCATCGTTAAGAAACGCAATGAATTGTAAAGCCACAGATACGTTAGCATGCCTTTCCAAAGTCTACGTCCGTAGAAGACGGTAACTGTTAGGACAGGCAAACCTAGCTGTTGAAACGTATTGTAGCGACGGGCTGGCTGGGTGGCAGACCCGAATTAGAGATGCTTCCTCAATCAGCAAGGCGCTAATGCTGAGAATCGTGATCGTGATCCCATCGCAGTGGTGATCCTGAGCACTGTATCAGTCCTTAACAGACAAGTCGAAGCAGCCCAGAAAAGCGACCGCAGCGGTAACAGGCCAGTCCATAATGAGGGCAGCCAAATGTACATCAAAGGACAGCCGCATGACTTGGGATGGGATTCAGTACTTTGCCGAATCATTGCCGGATCTAGAGACCCAAACCCCAGTGATTGCCCCGGGCACAACTGCCATTACCGATCCTCATGATCCTGCCGCTGTTTATCAAACCCTCTTGTACGCCGATGCCCTGCGTTATCTGACACTTCAGGTAACTGCCAGTAAAGCTTCCGGCCACCCCGGCGGCTGGGCCAGTCAAGTTGAGACCTATGCCGCCCTGGTGATGCTGGGTCATAAAAATATCGTCACCGAAGTCGGCCACCACGCACCTGGCTTTTACAGTGCCATGTTCCTTGATCGTTCCCTTGAGGTCATGGGCATCACGACGGTGCAACACCTTCGCGATCGTTTCCGCGAAATGCACGGCCTTTTAGGTCATCTTTCCGGTGCCATTCCGGGCATCCTTGCGCCGGCTGGCCCCCTGGGTCAGGGGCAACACTTTGCCATGGCAGCCGCCCTGCTCAACCCTGGCACCCTGTTCCCCGTCACCATTGGTGATGGTGGCCTGGGTGAGCCTTACATTATGAGTGCTTTTAATCACTTCCGCACCGCTTTCCCGCAGGTGACGAACTTCCTGCCGGTCTTGGTCTGGAATGGCTATAGCCAAGAGCACCACAGCATGGTCTCAACCCAAGACAATGGGGCGATGACGGCCTACTGGCAAGCCCACGGCTTTAAAAATGTCGTGCTAATTGATGCCAAGGACTTTGACGACCAAAATCAACCGGGTGATTATGTCGATAGCACCCGCTTTAGTTGGTCACAGCGCCTTGCATTTACCGAGGCAGTGCTCAGCCAGACTGCAAAGGCTGCTAGCCTTGCCCTCAACGGTGAGCTGACTGTTCTCATCATTAAGCAGCTTAAGGGTGCAGGCACCCATGCGCGGGGCTCCAAGTCGCATAACCTCTACGGCTATCACACCCTTGATAATGCCGAGATCGTTACGGCCCTCCAAGAGCGCGCCTTACCTGTCGCTGCTTGGGATGTTGTGCGAGCCAATGCCAGTCGGGCTGCTGGCGGTCCTGCGGCTGAGGTCGCCGTCACAGAATCGGTCCGGCCCCTACCCGAAATTACGCGCCTGCCCCTAAGCGAATATGCCGCTGAGGAAGCCAAGGTTGCAACCACAGCTATTGGCCAGTTAGTGGTGGCCGTGGGTCAGCAAGACCGTGCTTTTCTGGTGACAAATGCTGATGGTAACGAAGCTTCAGGCATCGGCAATATCAATCAAGGCTTAAAAGTCATTCACCCCACTGTTGATAGTCTCTACAATCAGCAGCCCCAGGGCCAGGTTTATGAGCCCCTCAGCGAAGATGCCTGTGCTGGTCTGGCAGTGAGTTTGGCACTCATGGGTAGCCGCTCTTTGTGGTGCTCTTATGAGTCGTTTGCGATCAATGGCTTGCCCATTTGGCAGACCGTAACCCAAGCAATGGCAGAGCTACGCCGCCCGACGCCCGCCACGGTGTGCCTGTTTACCGCTGGTGCCCTCGAACAAGGTCGTAACGGCTGGACGCATCAACGGCCTGAGGTTGAGAACTACTTTGCGGCTATGCAACGTAATGGCAATGTTTTTGTTCTCTTTCCGCCCGATGCCAATAGTGCACAGGTATGTTATGAATGGGCGCTCGAAGCCCGCAATAAGGGTGTGGTGATTGTGGCCAGCAAGTCGCCGCTACCGATTCGGACTACCTTTGCCCAAACCCGCCAAGCCCTGGAGACTGGCACGATCACCCTCAGTGAGACATCGGGTAAGGGCAAGATTACCCTTGCAGCTACGGGGGATATGGTTTTGCAACCGGTGCTCGCAGCGGCGCAGCAAATGAGTAATGCTGGTTTGGGCGTGAAGGTAGTTTCAATTGTCTCGCCCCGCCGCCTCTACCGTCCGAGTGATGTTGCGTGGAATACCTGTGCCGAGGCCGATGATCGTTTTCTGAGTGATGCTGAGTTTGAGGCAGCCTTTGGTGGTGATGTGGTGCTGGGCGTTACCGGCGGCACGACCGCAATCCTCGAGCCGTTGCTGCTACGGAGTAGTGCCCGTCGGGATTTGATTGGCTGGAAACGCGGTGAGACGACGGCTAGTGCGGCTGAAGTGATGGCATTCAATGGCATTACAGCCGAAGCGATTGCACAGCGGGCGAAGGAGTTACTGCACGGTTGAGGGAACCGAATGCCGCCCAGAAAGGAGCTGCCAGCATCAACTTGAAACAGGCCGCCAAGTCTGGGCAGCTCGGGAGAAGGAGACCGTTAGCGCCTTCAACAAATATGGTGAGTCAAGAAAATAACGAAACACTTTTAGAGGTGGGATGCCTTCTAGGTAGACTTTTGGACGCAAAAAGTGTCTCGGTAATTGGAGCTTTGACTATGTGAAGGACTGTGTTTAACCAGACGTAAGCGTGAGGCACTAGCTAGCGACTCGACCTGCGGCATTAGGCGCCAACAGCGCGGGCCTGCAGTTCCATATAAACCAACAGGGCACTCACATCGGCTGGACTGACACCGCCAATGCGGGCGGCTTGGCCCAGGGTCAGCGGTTGCACGGCATTGAGTTTTTCGCGCGCTTCTTTAGAGAGGGTCGCGATCGTGGCGTAATCGAGGCCGCTGGGCAACCGCCGCTGCGATTGCTTCGCGAGGCGATCAATTTGGTGTTGCTGCCGGTCAATATAGCCGCTGTACTTAATCGCGATTTCGGTGGCTTCCTGAACCGGCTGATCGAGCCCCGGATCGCCCAAACCCTGCGCCACCAAATCGGCGTAGTGAATCCCCGAACGGCGCAGCACTTCTTCGAGGGTGAGGGAGCCTTTGATTGGTTCGTTGGTGATCGCGCTCAGAGCTTGCCCCGCCGGATCGTGACCTTTGACCCGCACCTGCGCAAGGCGTTGTTGCTCGGTGGCAATCTGCTGCTGCTTGGTTTGAAACAGCTGCCAGCGGCGATCATCCACTAAACCCCAGTCGCGGCCTGTGGGTGTCAGGCGCTGGTCGGCATTATCAGAACGCAATACAAGGCGATACTCCGAGCGACTGGTCAGCATCCGGTAGGGCTCGCGCAGCTCCTTGGTGCAGAGATCATCAATGAGGGTGCCCATATAGCTACCTTCACGGGGCAAGATCACCAGCTCTTGGCCCGCCGCATAGCGGGCAGCATTCACCCCCGCTAGCAAACCCTGGGCGGCTGCTTCTTCATAGCCGGTGGTGCCGTTGATTTGACCGGCACAAAATAAACCGGCAAGGCGCTTGGTCATCAGCGTCGGCGCACACTGGGTTGCGGGCAGATAGTCATATTCCACGGCATAGGCGGGGCGCAGCATATCGCACTGCTCTAAACCCGGCAGCGTATGCAAGAGCTCGAGCTGAATATCTTCGGGCAAGCCAGTCGAAAACCCCTGAATATAGAGCTCGTGGGTAGTGCGGCCTTCGGGCTCGATAAAAATCTGATGGCTTTCTTTATCGGCAAAACGGACAATTTTATCTTCGATGCTGGGGCAATAGCGCGGCCCTTTCGAGCCGACAAAGCCACCATAAATAGGTGTGAGGTGGAGATTTTCGCGAATGATGCGTTGGGTTTCGGCGGTGGTGCGAGTGAGGTAGCAGCACATTTGCTCGCGATCGACCCAGGCACTCGGATCAAAACTAAACCAGCGCGGCTCCGCGTCACCGGGTTGTGGCTCCATGGGGCTAAAGTCCACCGTCCGGCGATCAACCCGCGCTGGGGTACCTGTCTTGAGACGATCAACCTCAAAGCCGACCTGGAGCAAGGTATCGGTCAGCCCTTCGACGGCAAACTCACCAGCACGACCAGCCGGGAACGACTTGGAGCCAACCCAGATGCGCCCCCCCAAAAAGGTACCGGTCGTGAGGATCAGGGCTTTGCAACCAAAGGTGGCGCCGAAATAGGTCTTGACGCCGACAACATCGTCATGGCCACCCAGAATTAAATCCGTAACCATGCCCTCCCGCAGCCAAAGATTCGGCTGATCTTCGAGGACACGCTGCATCACCTGGGCATATTCGCGCTTGTCGGTTTGGGCGCGCAAGGCCCAGACTGCGGGGCCACGAGAGCGGTTGAGTACCCGCCGCTGCACGTAGGTTTGGTCGGTGATTTTCGCCATCTCGCCGCCGAGGGCGTCGATTTCGTGTACCAACTGCGATTTGGCAGGGCCACCGACGGCAGGATTGCAGGGTTGCCAGGCAATTTTATCGAGATTGAGCGTTAGGAGCAGCGTCCGCGCACCCAAACGGGCGGCAGCCAAGGCTGCTTCACAGCCAGAATGGCCACCCCCAACGACAATGACATCGTACTGACTGCTCACAACGCTTCTCTCGAATAGTAACTAGGCGGTGACTAACTCAGGCTTGGGCCGCTTGCTGACGACTTCGTCGATGATGCCGTAGGTTTGGGCTTCGGCGGGTGACATAAAGAAGTCGCGATCGGTATCTTTTTCAATGCGCTCAATCGACTGACCTGTGTGGTGCACGAGCAAATCGTTGAGATTGCGCTTGATATACAAAATTTCTTTGGCTTGGATTTCAATATCCGTCGCCTGACCCTGGGCACCCCCCAAAGGTTGGTGAATCATGATGCGGGCGTGGGGCAGCGCCAGGCGCTTACCCGGTGCGCCAGCCGCCAGCAGGAAGGCACCCATCGAGGCGGCCAGACCCACACAAATCGTCGAAACGGCGGGCTGAATGTGCTGCATGGTATCGTAAATGGCCATACCAGCGTAAACACTGCCACCCGGCGAGTTGATGTAGAGATAGATATCTTTTTCGGGATCTTCTGACTCTAAGTAGAGCATTTGGGCAACGAGCAGGTTGGCTACGTTGTCGTTGACATCGGTACCCAAAAAGATAATGCGTTCGCGTAGCAGGCGCGAGTAGATATCAAAGGCGCGCTCGCCCCGTGCAGATTGCTCGATAACGGTGGGGATCATAGCCAACTCAAACGTCTATAGGATCCAGTGTAAAGCCTGCTTTGGTCGAGCAACAGCGCGGTTATCCTCACCTCTGTCGTGTTACTGCCACAATGAAGATACAGCCAGTTTTGATTCCGTCTGTTTATGTCCCAACCACTTACCTGCTTAGATGATGCCCTGAGCCTGTGCCAACAGGCAAATTTACGTCTCAGTCGGCAGCGGCGGGCAATTTTGGCGCTGCTGTGGCAGACCGAGGGGCACCTCTCAGCCCGCGACATTTACGATCGCCTCAACCAACAAGGCCAGCCGATTGGTCAAACCTCGGTGTATCAAAACCTGGACGTGCTGGCGCGGCACATGGTGATTGAATGTTTTGAGCATACGAGTGGCCGGCGCTACGGGCGGCGTAATGATCGCCATAGCCACATGCACTGTATTGAAAGCGAACACGTTAAAGATATTGACGTTAGCTTGCCTGAAGCGGTGCTGGCCGCCGTTGCTGCCCAGACAAACATGGAGATTCAGGGCTATCGTATCGATTTCTACGGGATTCCCCGTGCGACGATAAAGAACGGCAATCCTACCCCCTGATATGGCAGCGCTTCCGTGGCTGACAGAGCAATACACAGCGGTTGTCGAAACAGGCCGATCGCGACTGGTGGTGCATAGCCAACCCTGTGAGGCGCTACCCCTGCTGACTCTCTGGCCCAAGGCTGGGGCGGCAATCTTTTGGCAACGCGCCGATTTGACGCTCTTGGGTGGGGGGTGTGCCTATGAATGTGTGGCCGCCGATCGCGATCGTTTTAAGGCGATTAAACAGCACTGGCAGGCGCTGGACTGTGAGTGGGTGGGCGATGTGCAACCCCGCGCCTTTGTCGCCTTTAGCTTTTTTGATACGGTTTCGGAGACGGCCCTGTTTCCGGCGGCTTGTTTACATTTGCCCATGTGGTTGGTGCAACGACAGGGCGAGCAAACCTATTTGCAGCGCTATGCCTACCTGACGCCCGATAGTGATTTGGCACGGCTGAGCCGCGAATGGCAAGACGCCGAGCAACGCCTGATCTCACCGCCGTCATCTACTAGTGGGGTCAACAGTGAGCCAATTGTGATGCCCCGCCTTAGCGGCACCAATTATCGCGAAGCGGTGCGGGCCGGTTTGGTCGCGATCGCGAGCGGCGAACTCAGTAAAGTGGTGGTTGCCCACGCAATCACCCTCTCAGCAGCCCAGTCTTGGCAGGTGAGCACCACGCTGCGGCAGTTGCAGCAGCTTTATGCCGACTGCACCTGTTTTTGCTGGCAAAATAGCCAAGGTCAAGCCTTTTTGGGTGCTAGTCCTGAGAGTTTAGTGACCCTGCGTAACGGCTGGCTGCGCACCGAAGCGGTGGCGGGTTCCGCGCCGCGTGGGACAACCCCCGAGCAGGATCAGCACCTCGCCGCAACCCTCCTCAGTAGTGAAAAAGAACGCCGCGAACATGAGGTGGTGGTCACAACCCTTCGCGATCGTTTAGCCAGCTTGGGCTTAACTGTCCCCGCGCCCCTGCCCCCCCAAGTGCGTCAGCTTTCAACCATTCAACATCTGCACACAACCCTGAGCGCACCTAGCAATCTGCATATTCTGGATGCGATCGCGACCTTGCACCCCACACCTGCTGTTGCCGGTGCCCCCGCAGACGCCGCCTGTCGTTACATTGCCCAAACCGAATCCTTTGAGCGGGGTTTGTACGCAGCACCCATGGGCTGGCTTGACCGTGAAGGCAATGGTGATAGTATCGTGGCCATTCGCTCGGCCTTGATCAATGGCTCGTCTGCGCACTTATATGCCGGCGCAGGCGTTGTCGAAGGTTCTGACCCAGACCGCGAGTGGGCCGAGGTGTTGCTAAAGCTTCAGGTACTTTTGAAGGCGTTACGTTGAGCGCTGCTAGGCGAATCCTGTCGGTATGGGTGGGTCAAAGTAAAAGGGCCAACTGTGTGGCCCCAAAAGGTGGTTTTGCCCCAACAACCGTCTTGAATAGTCAGCGCCTAGTCAAGGATGCCAAAACGCTCCAGATCGGGCTCGGTTCGGGTCACACGATAGTAATCGCCTTGACCGCTGAGCGTTGTAAACGGACTGGGCAGGTCGCGGGTGTAGATACTGGGTTGGCCAAAGTATTGGCTGGTCGTCAACTCGCGCGTATATTCACTAAAAATTTCAGCTTGGCGAGCCACAACCGATTCTGGCCATTGGAACGTAGTCGGTGGCTCAACTTTGCCCGTCAAAATATCATCAGCACGGTCATAAAACACGGGCTCATTCGCCGCTGCGGGCAAGGCAACACAGATCAGCCCCATCACAATCGCTAGTGTTTTCATCACATCCACCCACACACAACATCAAAGCCGTAGACAGACAGCATTAGGTACCGTCAGAGCTAATGGTAGCCGCACTATCAAGCCTTGGCATCCCCCCACAGTCTTCAGCAAAAAATAGCGACTCGATAACGCGGCGACGGTTTGTATTGAGCAAGAATGTATCGCGTAAGAATCAAGAATGTATCGCGCAAAAATATAGTGGCGTGCGTCTTCACAGCGAGCATGTCGTCGCCGCTACGGGAATGCCAGACATAGCCTCTCAATCACAAGGCAGCTGGCTGGGTCGCTTTGCCCTACACTGATTTCAGCTAATAGCTTTGGGCTAGATGGTTTTTGTTGTGTATGGGTCGGCTGGGATTCGAACCCAGGACCAGTCGGTTAAAAGCCGAATGCTCTACCACTGAGCTACCGACCCATTTAGCACCTTATCTAGAATAGCAAAGCCAACGCTTGTTTGTACCCTTAGCCGCAGCGATTTTTTGTATGGATTACCTTTTACGCACCGTTCAGCTCGATGAGAACGCCACTACTGATGTAGCAATCACCGGCACTCGCATCAGTGCGATGGGCGAAAACCTCCAGCCCACAGACCAAACAGTGGTAATCGACGGTCGCGATCGCTATCTCATTCCGGGTTTGGTCAACGCTCACAGCCATTCCCTCGAAACCTGGATGCGCGGCTTTATTGCGCCCTTGCCCCTAGAGCTGTGGCTGATGCAGCTTTATGCCTACCCCATCGACAACCTCGATATGGTCTATCTGGCCGCCTGGCAGACAGGTTGGGATACCCTCCGCTCGGGCGGGACAACGGTTGTTGATCACCTGATTTTGCTGCCCGGACAAGAGCTGGCCACGATTCAAACGGCGGCGCAAGCCTACCGCGATCTCGGCATCCGGGCCTATGTTGCCCCCCTCGTACAAGATGTTCCTTTTAACGAGAGTGTGCCTGGCGGCGATGCCATTCCTGAAGTCGGTGAGGCACCCGAGACAGCTACGGTAGTCGCCCTCTTGCAAGAGGCGATTCGCACCTGTCACGACCCAGCGGCGGGGATTCATATCGTGCTGGCACCAACCGGGATTCAGCTCTGCTCAGATGATCTCTTTCGGAATTGTGTTGAGCTGGCGCAACGCTACGAGCTTTGCTTGCATAGCCATCTACTCGAAACTAAAGCTCAGGCTCAACTCGCCCTCGAAAAGTATGGCTGCACTGCCGTCGAACACCTCGATCACCTAGGCTATGTCGGTGCCCAGACATCCTTTGCCCACGGCATCTGGCTTCGCGATCGCGACATCGAGATCCTGGCGCAGCGTGGCGCAACCGTCGTCCACAACCCGCTCAGTAATTTGCGTTTGGGCAGTGGCATTGCGCCCGTACTGAAACTCCGACAACAGGGCGTAAACGTCAGCATTGGCTGCGATGGCGCCGCCAGCAACGATGGTCAAAACCTGCTCGAAGCTGTAAAAATTGGCTCGATGCTGCACAACCTGACCGACGCCGACTACCGGCACTGGATTACGCCCCAACAAGCGTTGCAGATGGCCAGCCAGGGCGGCGCACAAGGACTGGGGCGGTCTGACTTAGGGACGATCGCGATCGGGCAAACGGCTGATCTGGTGCTTTGTCACCTCGATGATCTGAGTATGCTACCCCACACCAACCCCACAGGTAGCCTCCTGTGGGGACAGGCGCAGAATGTTGTCGAGTGGCTTTGGGTTGCCGGTCGACCTATTATCAGCGCTGGCCAATCGCAAACCCTCGATCCGACCGAGCTGCGTGAGCGCCTGAAGCAGTACAAAGGTTGGCGATCGCGACGCGCTGCCCTGCCTGACCTGGAGCCTCACTATCGGCGCGTAATGGGTTTGACGGCGATGCCATAATAGAACTTAACAGCCCTCAAGGAGGCCTATGGATCTCGTCAGTGTAAGCGAAAAACTCGCAAGCGAGCGACCTAGTGATCGGATGGTTGCCCTAGCTCATCTGCGTGATATTCCGGCTGACACCGCCGTACCTCTCATCCTCTCGGTCATTGACGACAGCAATATCCAAGTGCGTGCCTTTGCTGTGTTTGCTTTGGGCATCAAGCATACGGATGCTTGTTTTCCGAAACTGGTCGAAATTCTCATCAATGATCCCGACTACAGCATTCGTGCTGATGCTGCCGGTGCTTTGGGCTATCTAGGCGATCCGCGTGCTTTCGAGCCCCTGGTGCGAGCCTTCTACGAAGATACAGAGTGGCTAGTCCGCTTTAGTGCGGCCGTTTCCCTGGGTAATTTGGGTGATCCGCGCGGGTTTGAGGTGCTCATGCACGCCCTCGATACCGCCGACTCGGTCCTGATGCAACAGGCAACGATTGCTGCCCTCGGTGAAATTGGCGATCTCCGCGCCCTTGATAAAGTATTGGAATTTGCGGCTGCCGAAGATTGGCTAGTGCGTCAACGCCTAGCGCAGGCCCTGGGTAGCTTTCCGGCTGCCAAAAGTGAATCTGCTCTTACCTTTTTGGCCAAAGACAATAACGACAGCGTCGCTGCCGCTGCTCTCGATTCCTTACGACGCCTGCAACACATCTAGGGCCGCACGCTACCGCGTCCAGATATGCGTATCATCTTTGAAGCTGGCGGCCTGATCCGCCGGCTCCAGCACCGACACAAAGGTTTCTTGGTCAGCATGCAAGCGCGGTAGCTGCTGGGCTTTGGCAAACGCGAGTTCAAGTTGTTGCTTGCGGGCACTCGATAGGGTCGCCACATCAACGATTTTGGCGTAAGCTTGGGGGCCAAAGTGAATCACATCACTCTGCTGTAACGAGCACACCCCGACCCGCCGCCAGGTATTCAGAAACAGCCCATTCGTCGACGGTCTATCGCTCAGGGCGGCATCTGCGAGTAAGTAGTGCGGCTCAGCTTGGCTCAAGGCAACGCGGGTTAAAATGGCGTGCTTGCGCGAGACATAGGTATTGAATAAACGAATATCTGACTGTCGCGATCGGCCAATGGTGTAGCGCGCTTGGGAGAGCTCGAGACCGCGCTCGCCAACGCTATCTTGGATCAGCAGAAACCAGCCCATAGGAGCCTCGGAGGAGTTCTATAGTTCCTACCCTAAAGATGAAAAGTGAAAATCTGGTGAAATTGAACCTAACAATATCTAGCCTTAACTTTTCTTTAGGTTCCGGGATCTTGATCGACTCACACGGGCTTAGCTATGGCAGTTGTGTGGAACGCAAAGATTTTTAACTGTCTGCCAGAGCACGGTATCAGGGTGAAGTATCGGCCGAGACTAGGAATAGAACTCATCATTGTCCAATATGCTACCAAAGGCATCATCTTGCGATTCGGCACCCATTGCCTCTTGAGCATCAATTTCAGCACTTGCTTCCGTATCATCGTCAAAATTCACAAGCCCCTCGACTCTCTTCTCAATTTCGTCAAAAGGAACCACCTCAGGGCCTTGAACAACGTCACCCAGAGCCTCACTCACCGCATCAACTTGATCGGCTACACCTTCGGCAACATCTGCACCCGCATCAGCAGCAGCCTCCGTCATCTCACCTAAGTTTGCTTGTGCTGCATCCACTGCTTCAGTAACTAACGGCTCTGCTTGCTCTATCACGGCATCCGTAACATCTTGAGCTTGAGTGACCATATCCTCAGTAGTTTCGCCTACGGCATCGCCCCAATCAGCAGCAATTTCCAGACCGTTATCTATCTGTTCATCCACTAATTCACCAATTTCTTCGAGAGGCATAACAGCCCCCTCGGGTACTTCTGTAACTTCAGCTGCTGGCTCAGGAGCCCACGTAGATGCTGGTTCCCCGGCAGTGGCACTACTGTCATCAAATCCAGGTGAATCAAGCTCCTCTTCTGCTTCGACTGTCGAAGCAGCTACGTCAAGTTCCGCGTCAAAGTCATCGGCAAACTCTTCGTCATCTGCAGAACTTGGGCTGGGTAAAGCGGGGATTTCGGCTACAACTAACCAAGCTGGCTTCACAAGGCCCACTTGCTCAAGCACACTGGTCGAGAGACGTTCGAGACGATCTTCGGCACCGGCTTTGGCAAGAATGGCATCGCCGCCCAGGCTTACAACCTCTTCAACCTTCATTTGAAAGGTACTGGCAAGCAAACCCGGGACTAGCGGAATACCCAGATTAGACAGCGTCAGGTTGAGAATCTCGCCGGTATCGATGCGGAACGTGAAATCTTTGATTTTGCCAAGCTTGACCCCCGCCTCGGTGACAATCTCAGTACCGACAAGACGCATCAGACCATTACTTTCGGCGGTTTCGCCCAAAATCGTCTCGGGAATCAGGACAGCATCCGGGCCAAGCACTGGAATCGCCTCTAGTTGCAGCGTTTTTGTCACTCGCCCAATTAATTTTTCGCTGACGGACAAAATCGAAACCTGAAACGGCTCTGTATCAAGCCAGATCTGGCTGACAACACCGATGCGCTCACCAGTAGTTTGGTTGATAACTTGGGTGCCAAGGAGCTGGGAACGGTTACGGGTTGTAAAGGTCATAGATCCAGGCGCTGCCGCACAATACTACGCTCAAACTTAAAGCAAAAAGGTAACGATAGGGAAGTCTTGGACAGGTCTTGCACAAGCATCCTGCCAAGTGTCTTTTCGGGGTGCCACTGTAGGGTAGAAAACTGTAGGGTAGAAAAACGGAGCGTTGCGGTTTGCTTCAGCGACGTAAGCTGTGCAGACGATGCCTGATCGAACGGGATACAATGCTCACGAGCTTGTCTCGGGTTTTGACTGCGGGTGTGGGTGTGGACGATATTCCTGAGGCCAAACGCCTGCCGATCGCGACCCAACCGGCTGCCTCACCGCGACTGAGGTGGGTTGGTTTGCTGGGGCTCGCGATCGCGATCGTGGGTGGCAGTCGTCTGAGTAGTGCCCGCTTTAGCAGCCCTAAGACCACCATCATCGCCGAATCAGTTAGTCCTGACACCGCCGATGACATCACAGCAGCTATCGATCCAACCAACGATCTGGCTACTGCTACCTCAGATATCTCTGAACCTCGACAAGTGTTGGGCCACTTTGCCCATGCCGAAGCACCGCTGGGTGAGTTGCAAGCCGTCGGCACCTTCAACGGCCGCACAGAGCTCCTGCGCCCCACTGCGGCCGCCCGTTACCGTGAGATGGTCGCTGCCGCCGCCACCGAAGGCATTAATCTGGCGATTATTTCGGGCTTTCGCTCCATCGAAACCCAAGAATTTCTCTTTTTTCAGCTTGCCCAAGCCCAAGCGATGCGCCCCCAAGAACGCGCCCTTGTCAGCGCTCCTCCGGGCTTTAGCGAGCACCATACGGGCTATGCCATCGATATTGGCGACGGCAACGCGCCCTATACCCATCTCGAAGAAAGCTTTGCCGACACCGCTGCCTATCGCTGGCTGGATGCAAACGCCGCCCGCTTTGGCTTCGAGCTCTCCTTTCCCCGCGATAATCCCCAAGGCGTGATGTACGAACCTTGGCACTGGCGCTTTGTCGGCGATAGCCATAGCCTCGAAACCTTTTATGGCAGCCGCACGGTTGTGAGCAATCCAAGCGCAGACTAACCGCTCTGGATTACCGTAAGGAAGATACGAAACCACCACGATGCTGATTGAGCTAAACCCCGATGAGCTGGAAATGATTACACCGATCGCGCCGACGCGATCACAGTATGTGCAGTATTGGGATAGCGCCATCCTTAACACGGGCCGCGTGGTGTTCGCGATCGGCGGTGGCGTGCTGTTGCTGCTGCTCTCCCGCTTCTTTAATGAAACCGGCCTTGGATTTATCCTCTTCATCGCCGGTATTTTTGCCCTGCTCTATCCGTTTCTAATTGGCCCGCTCTGGGAAATCTCCCGCCGTAACTTAGCCTTCCGTGATGTCCCCTACGGCTACTTCTTTATGGGGCAAGTGCGCGGTGTCTATAGCCGCAGCGTCGTTATCGAAGAGCGCGAACGCCTTGATGAATATGGTGATCTGTATATCGAAGAAATTCGTGAGCAGCAGCTCGAAATCGAAATTCTTGATGAGAAAGGCTTTTCCTTTGTCTTACAAACCCGCGACAACCCCCGCTACGAGAGTATTGTGCCCCGCCAGAAGGTAATCACCCTCGTTAAAACCCCAGCCCGTGACCCCAAACGCAGCCCCGTCATCACCGAGGTCTATGTCATTCGCCAGGGTGTCTGGATTGGTGATGTTTCCTACCTCAAGCGCGATATGTTTCTAGACCTTGCCGACGAGCTGCTCGCCCCCGAACCGGAGCCAGCACCGGCCTACGCCGCTGAGGATGAAGTCTGTGAAGAAGAATTTGAGGATTTCTAGAGCTGACAATACTAATATCTGCCGTCAAATATCTCCCATCGTGAATACTTCCGATTCATTCAGAGCGACTGAGGATTAAGCGAGGACTGGATACTGAGCCAGAGCCTGCTTAAGATACTGACCGGTGTAAGACCGACCAAGAGTGGCTAACTGCTCGGGGGTGCCGACGCCAATAATCTGGCCGCCTTTGGTGCCACCCTCGGGGCCAAGGTCAACTAGCCAGTCGGCTGAGCGGATGATATCGAGGTTGTGCTCAATCACAACAACGGTATTGCCCGTATCAACAAGGCGCTGGAGGACATGCAAGAGCTTGTGTACATCAAAGAAGGACAGGCCATTTGAGGGCTCATCAAGCAGATAAAGGGTCTTGCCAGTAGAGCGCCGTGAGAGTTCCGAGGCGAGCTTGACCCGCTGTGCTTCGCCACCCGAGAGTGTCGGCGCTGACTGACCCAGTTTGACGTAATCGAGACCAACATCGACCAGAGTTTGCAGCACTTTTTTGGCGGCAGGTACAGCCCCGAATAACTCGGCGGCTTCGGCAATCGTCATATCCAGCACATCGGCAATGGATTGGCCTTTGTATTTCACTTGGAGGGTTTCGCGGCTGTAGCGCTTGCCCTGACAGACATCGCAGACGACATAGACATCGGGCAGAAAATTCATCTCGATGACATTTACGCCCTGGCCTTTGCAGGCTTCGCAGCGACCACCTTTGACGTTAAAGGAAAAATGACCGGGCTGATAGCCGCGGGCTTTGGCCTCAATGCTTTGGGCAAAAACTTGGCGGATGGTATCAAAAACACCCGTGTAGGTGGCTGGATTCGAGCGCGGTGTGCGGCCAATGGGCGATTGGTCGATCACAATCACTTTATCGAGATGTTGATAGCCGAGCAGTTCGCCGACATCCTGGGGGCGGGTCGCTTTGAGGCCGAGGTGATGACAGAGGGTGGGGTAGAGGAGCTCGTTGATGAGGGTTGATTTGCCAGATCCTGATACACCGGTAATGCAGGTGAGGGTGCCGAGGGGAATGGTGAGGTCAACATCTTGGAGGTTGTTGCGGCGCGCATTGTGGAGAGTGAGGCGGCTGCCTTTACCGGGGCGACGTTCGGCGGGGGTTTCGATTTGGACTTTGCCTGAGAGGTATTGGCCGGTGATGGAGCGCTTGCAGCGAATAATATCTTTGACTTGCCCCTGGGCAACGATTTCACCACCATGGACACCGGCACCAGGGCCAATATCCACCAGGTGATCAGCAGCCCGGATCGTTTCTTCGTCGTGCTCGACCACGATCAGGGTGTTGCCCAAATCGCGCAGGCGTTCGAGAGTCGTCAACAGGCGGCTGTTATCGCGCTGGTGCAGGCCAATGGAAGGCTCATCAAGGACATAGAGGACACCTGTCAGACCCGCTCCAATTTGGGTCGCCAAACGAATCCGTTGCGCTTCGCCACCCGAGAGTGTTGCCGCCCCGCGCGCGAGGGTGAGGTAGTCGAGACCGACATCGACCAAAAATTGCAGCCGCGCTTCGACTTCTTTGAGGACTAAATGACCAATTTGGGCTTGGCGAGGGCTGAGATCGAGGGCACGGACGCGAGCAAGGCATTCATCGATGGGGAGTTCTGTGAGTTCGCTAATGCGATAGCCGCCAATCTTGACCGCAAGGGCTTCGGGGCGCAGACGCTGGCCGTGGCAATCGGGACAGGGGCGATCCACGAGGTACTTTTCGAGTTTTTGGCGGTAAGTATCGGACTTGGCTTCTTGGTAGTGGCGTTCGAGTTGCTTGATGACGCCCTCAAAGCGGCGGTAGTAGCCTTTACCTTCGCGGTAGCGGGATTCGGCGGCGACATAGACATCTTGCTCGCTGCCATGGAGCAGGGTATGGCGCTGCTCGTCGGCGAGGTCTTGCCAACGATCGCGAATATCGAAACCAAACTGATCGGCAGCCCCAGCCAGCAGAGCCAGATAGTAGGAGTTCTCTTTTTCGGCCCAGGGCGCAATCGCGGCATACACCGGCAGGCTGGGGTCGGGCACAATCAAATCGGCATCAAAGGTGGGCAGTGAGCCCAAACCGTGACAGGTGGGGCACGCGCCCAGGGGCGAGTTAAAGGAAAACAGGCGCGGCGAGAGTTCATCCATCACCGAGCCATGGACGGGGCAGGCGAATTTTTCGGAGAAGATCAGCTCGTTCGCATTGGTGCCGTGGCGGTATTGACCAACGGCTTCGGCGGCTTTCCAGATGGTTTCGGCATCTTCTTCGGCACGGGGCAGGACTTCGATGATCGCGATTCCTTCCGATTGGCGCAGGCAGGTGGTCAAGGAGTCGGTGAGGCGCTCGGTTAAATCGGGTTTGACAATAAGCCGATCAATAACCACTTCAATGTCATGGGCGACGCTTTTGCTGAGCTTGATGGTATCGCTCAGTTCTTGAACAACGCCATCGACCCGCACCCGCACAAAACCCTGGGAGCTGAGGCTAGAGAGCAGATTAACGTGGGTACCTTTTTTGCTGCGGACGACGGGGGCCAGCAGTTGAAAGCGGGTGCCTTCGGGCAGGGCGAGAATTTGTTCGGCAATTTGATCAACGGCCTGGGGCGAGATCGGGCGGCTGCAATGGGGACAAAAAGGCTCACCGGCGCGACCGTAAAGCAAACGGAGATAGTCGTAAATTTCGGTGACGGTGCCGACCGTCGAGCGAGGGTTGTGGCTGGTTGATTTTTGATCAATCGAGATCGCTGGACTCAGACCTTCAATGCGATCCACATCGGGCTTATCAACTTGACCGAGAAATTGGCGAGCGTAGGCACTCAGCGATTCGACATAGCGGCGCTGTCCTTCGGCAAAGATCGTGTCAAAAGCCAAGGACGATTTGCCTGAACCCGAGACGCCCGTAAAGACAATGAGCTGGTTACGCGGCAGGTTGAGGCTGACGTTTTGGAGATTGTGCTGGCGGGCACCCACTACTCGGATTTCGTCGTGAGGCATGGCACACTCGCCGCTACGGATATTAACCAATCTTAATAGAGCGACCTCGCGATCGCGAAGGTGCATGTTACAACAAGGATCTTGTTGGTATAAAACCCCTGTGAGCAGCGACTACAAAACCATCGTCGATAACCGACGCGCCAAATTTGAATATGAAATTCTTGAGCAGTTTGAAGCGGGGCTGGAGCTAGCAGGGACAGAGGTCAAGTCGATCCGCGCCGGTAAAGCGAACCTTCAGGATGCCTTTGTGCTGGTGCGCAACGGCGAAGCCTGGATTCACAACATGAATATCTCACCCCACGGCACAACTAGCCGGGGCTTTAATCATGACCCGACCCGCCGCCGCCGCCTCTTGATGCACCGCCAAGAAATCAATAAAATTATGGGCCAAATTGAGCAAAAAGGGCTGACGGTGATCCCGCTGCGCCTGGTGCTCGTGCGCGGTTGGGTGAAAGTGCATGTCGCGATCGCGAAGGGTAAAAAACTCTACGACAAACGCCAATCGCTGAAAGAGAAAGCCAGCCAGCGTGACGCCCAGCGGGAACTTAAAGAACGCTATTCATAACACCTGCTACAGGCTCGTACAACGTCGTGCGTTCTCGAAAAGGTCGCCCTTGGGCAGCAATAGCCGCCTGCAGTGACTCCACCGACTGGCACGTACCACCAACAGCGCCCGCCATACTCGTAATGTGCTCCTCCATGAGGGTGCCGCCCAGATCATTGCAGCCCCAATGGAGGGCTTCACCGGCAACATCTAGGCTCAGCTTGACCCAACTGGGTTGATGATTGGGGATCAAATCGCCCAGGTATAAACGTGCTACTGCCATCGTCAACAGGGCATCCGCCGGATCGGGTTGATCGCGCCCGACCTGTCGCCGCAAACTTTCCGGTGCCAGCGCCCCCACATAGGGCAGCAAAATAAATTCCGTAAAGCCCACCTGCCCCGCTGAGTGCGCCCGCAGTTGCAGATCGCGCAAGACAGCTAGGTGTGCCGCCCGATCCGCCATCGTTTCGATGTGCCCACTCAGCATTGTGGCCGTAGTGGGGAGGCCGATACTGTGAGCGGTTGAAACAACCTCGATCCATTCAGCGGTCGTCAATTTTTCGGGGCAGAGTTGCCGCCGCACCCGAGGCACTAAAATCTCGGCAGCCGTCCC
>CAZAGN010000018.1:0-4208 GCA_964484905.1 uncultured bacterium
TTCCCCATGATGCCGTCACTACGATCCATACTTCGGCTGGGGCTGACATTAGTCCTCGCGCTCATAACTCTCGTCTGGTGCCCGCCAACCCGAGCGATGACCTACGACAAAGATGATCTCGAAGGTCGGAGTTTTGCCGCCGAAGATATCGCCGGTTCCTCCTTTGTCAAAACAAACCTCCGCAACAGTTCGTTTGTCGGGGCCCAAGCCCAGGGCGCAACTTTTTTTAGCGCCAATCTGCGCAACGCTGATCTGCACGATGCCGACTTCAGCGGTGCCACCTTTGATATGGCCGATCTGACCGGCGCTAACCTTCAGGGTGCAGTCTTGGCCAACAGCTTGCTCTGGCTGACCAAATTCGACCAAACCGATATTACCGGCGCAGACTTCACCAATGCCCTCCTGCGCAGCGATACCCAGGTCGCCCTCTGCCGCATCGCCAGTGGCGTCAACCCAATCACAGGCCGTTCGACTGAAGAAAGTCTCGAATGTGACTGATCGCTCAGCACTCTCGATATATCCAGAGTTTGAGCCGAAGCTATACAGTAGGTCAAAATCTCCTAGACACCATTAATGCTGCCCTCTGTTCTATCGGCTCTATCCTTGCTCCTCAGCACACCGGCTTTGGCGCTGCCACCGCCACTGTGGGGTGAGCCGACCTGTGCGATCAGCCGCACCGACCAAGAGCAGAAGGCCGAGCGCCTACTGACTTTTGGCCGCAATGATCCGCAGTACTAAGCAGCCATTGCTCGCGATCGCGACGCCGTTGCCACCTGTCGGGCCGAAACCCAGCCTACCGACTGAGGTATCTGGCTACATCTTTGCGCAAACATAAAACCTCTTGCATAAATCGATCCTCACTTCGCTGACCCCCTTGATTTAAGACCATTTGTAATATTTACTACGATACAAAAAACCTATTCGCGCAAGAGGTCTATAGTCGACAGTGCTCAAGTTTAGTCAACCCAATAAAGAGGTTCGGGTTTAGGGTCTGCCTAACTGCCTATCCTTTCACCCTTACCTTAGCTTTCATTAAGAGTGAGACAGTTTGAGCGTCTGCTCCCCAAGAGGTTCAGATGTAGGATGTGATTCAAGAACTCAGAAGAGAATAAGGTGTACTGAAGACATATGAGACAGTCATAGGTCAGTGCTTGTAGAAGTGTCTCACGCTTATCCTAAACGACTGCATCTCTAACGTTCATATCCTAGACTTGCAAAAAGTTTATCCAACCCAACACCGTCACCACCAGACCTTAACAGGCCGCAAGATCGAGTAAGGTTCAGCGATTGACCTCAGCAAAAATTGCCGCCAAAATCTCGCCTGCACCCTGCTCTTTCAGTTTGCCGGCCAACTGTGTGCCCAAACTTTCTGGGTCGGTAATCGAGCCGACTAATCGATCGCGAATGAGTGTCTTGCCATCCAGGCTGGCCACCATACCTGTCAAAGTCAGTTGATCGCCGTTGATCTCAGTGCCAACACCGATCGGCACTTGGCACCCCCCTTCCAAATCGCGCAGCAGGGCTCGCTCAGCTAAGCAACGTGCTGCCGTTTCCGGATGGTTCAACGCCTGCAAAAGTGACAGCAACTCGGTATCACCCGCCCGACACTCAATACCCAAGGCTCCTTGGCCAACAGCGTGCAACGAATACTCACTCGAAATGACTTCGCTAATCCGATTTGCCATACCGAGACGCTCAAGGCCAGCCACTGCCAAAATCAAAACGTCATACTGACCTGCATCTAGCTTGGCAAGGCGCGTGTTGAGATTGCCGCGCACATCTTTAAATTCCAAGTGGGGGAAGTGATGCCGCAACTGGGCCAGCCGCCGCAATGAGGATGTCCCCACAACGGTACCTTCGGGGAGGTTGGCTAGGGGCGTACCCGTAAGCTTCTCCGACAGTACCAGGGCATCAGCCGGATTTTCTCGCTCTGTAACCACGCCCAACACTAAGCCTTCGGGCAAGCGAGTTGGCAGATCCTTAAGGCTATGTACGGCCAAATCGACCTGGCCTTGGACCATGCCCAGTTCCAGCTCTTTGGTAAACAGACCCTTATCGCCGATTTTGGCCAGGGCAACGTCGAGGATGATATCGCCCTGGGTTTCCATGGTTTGGATGGCAAACTTAGTGTCGGGGTAATGCTTCTGCAATTGGCCGTGCACCCAATGGGTTTGCACCAGCGCCAACGCACTTTTACGAGAGCCGATCGTGTACATGAAATTTACGAAGAATGCTTACAAAAGGCCAAGACTCTCAGGATAACGCTAAACGGTAAGCGGTCCCTGTTGCGATATGCTAAGCGTTGCCCACACCACCACAGCTATGCGAATCGGGATTGTTGGCCTTGGTCTTATCGGTGGCTCCTTGGCCGCAGCCCTCTCAGAGCAGGGTCACGAGCTCTGGGGGGTCAGCCGTCATGCCGAAACGATCGCGACAGCATGCGCCAAAGGCTGGCTTCAGCATGGCAGCACCGACCTTAGCGCCCTTATCCCGACCGAACTGGTCTTTGTCTGCGCCCCCATTCCGCAAACACTGTCCTTAGTCCAGCGGTTAACTGCTGTTTTAGGCATCGATACCGTTATTACTGATGTTGCCTCAGTCAAAGGTGCGATCACCGCTCCAGCTACCGCTATTTGGCCGCGTTTTGTCGGCGGGCACCCCATGGCCGGGGATACAGCAACGGGGCTGGCTGCTGCCCGGGCTGACCTTTTTCGGGGGCGTCCTTACGTACTCACGCCGATCGCGACAACCGATCCCCTCGCCCTTGAACGGGTTCAAGTCGCGATCGAGGGCCTTAGTGTTAGCCTGCACACTATGAGTCCCGACAACCATGACGCTACCGTCGCCTGGATTAGCCACCTACCTGTAGTAGTCAGTGCCGCCCTCGTTGCCAGCGTTGGCACTATTGACAGCCCCGAATTAGCTCAGGCAGCCGCGACCCTTGCCAGCAGTGGCTTTCGTGATACCAGTCGCGTCGGCGCGGGTAACCCCGCATTGGGCGTTGCTATGGCCGAATTTAATACTGCGGCTTTGCTTGATAGCTTGCACCATTACCGCCACGCCTTGGATCAGCTTATTCACCAGATCGAACAGGCCGACTGGCCTGCCCTCGAAACCCAGTTACACCGCAATCGCCAAACCCGCCGCCGCTTCTGTGGCGAGCAGACTGGCCAACAGTAAATCTACTAATGTATAGTTTTGTAAAACGGGGAGCAGCATTTTTATGAATCGATTGCTGAGGTTAGAACGTGCCGCCCTTACAGTGCACATCCTGTCGTTGGTGTTTGGGCTGGCAGGTTTGTTGCTGGTTGTCCCCAATATTGAGTGGGTTCTCGAACTCCCGCCCGTGGGTCAGCAAGCCTTTAACCTGAGTATGCAAACCGGTGGTTCGGTCTACATGGTTGCCGGTGCAATCACCGCCGCCCTCATGGGAGCCCGCCTCTTGGGCTGGCGACGTCTGCTGTGCTTCATGATCCCTGCCCTTGCAATTTCTCTGGGTAGCGAGCTCCTCGGCACCAGCACCGGTTTCCCCTTCGGTGATTACGGCTACCTCAGCGGTCTGGGCTACAAAATCGCTGGCCTTGTACCCTTCACCATTCCCCTGTCTTGGTTCTATGTTGGTCTGGCTGCCTACCTCCTGGGTCGTACTGTCCTCCGTGAGGGTCGGAGCCTTTTTCTCTACGCCGAGGCTATTTTGGTCTCATCTCTAATCCTCACCGCCTGGGACTTTGTCCTTGACCCTGCCATGACCCAAACCTTGATGCCCTTCTGGGAGTGGCTAGAGCCCGGTGCTTTCTTCGGTATGCCTTTGGCTAACTTCGGTGGCTGGCTGCTGACAGGGGTTCTTTTTATGACGGTTGCCACCCTCATCTGGGGCGAGAAGACAGTGCCCGACCTCAACCGCGAAGATCTCAAAGCGCCCCTGCTGCTATATCTTGCCAACTTTGGCTTCGCAACCTGTATGAGCCTCGGTAGTGGGATTGTTACGCCTGTTGGTTTGGGTCTGTTGCTTGGCTTTGCCCCGGCTGTCGGCCTCTGGCTGTGTGCCCCCATAGCTCAACCACAGCCAGCAGCCCGTCCGACTGCTGAAGTGCCTGGTAAGGTTGCCGCGCTCGAAGTGGCTGTCAAGTAACTTGGTTGAGCAGCTTGACTGGTGCAGCACGGTAAAGAAGCATCCGTGTGCCTCCCCAAATTTCAATGTCGTAATG
>CAZAGN010000018.1:4308-6972 GCA_964484905.1 uncultured bacterium
CTTGATCTCAAAGATGCTGCCTTGCCGGGGCAAACCTGGGCTGATGTTTTGTTCTTATCGCTTGTTCAGGCGCTGCCGTGGTTGCTGGTACCGCTGCTACTGGCGTTTCGGGTTTGGGAGGGGGCTGATTTTTCGGTGCGACTGCTGCTTGGCTTGAATGGTTTTTTGTTGATGCAACGATTTGCGATGCAGTTCGCGATCGCGAGCGCCTATGCCACCAAGCCCTGGACGTATTGGCTGTCACCCACCGCCGATCCGCTGGCGGCGCTGCGCATTCTGATCTCGGCAGCCTCGCGTCCCAAGCAATGGCGTGGTCGTACCTATGGTGATGGGTCTCCCACCGAAAGCCCAGGCAGTTAACACTCTGGTTGCTGTTAAACGACCACACAAACCTTAACTAAATGTTGAGGAACCGTGACGCCATACCAAGCAAAACGCGATACTAAGGCTCACAGTGCTCTCTTAACTGAGCATCTGGTACTCCATCTGGCGCCATCTGCATCACTGTGCAGGCAAGGCTAGCGAAATGGTTAGTGTGTAGTTTCCCTTGAGATTGTGGCATGACGGTTGCAGCAGAAAAAACGGCTCAAGCCCGAGCCAGCCAATTGTTTCAAACCTTGCAAGACTCGATTTGCAGCAGCCTCGAGGTCCTCGACGGCAAGGGACAGTTCCAGGAAGATAGCTGGGAGCGACCCGAAGGCGGCGGTGGCCGATCGCGAGTTCTGAAACAGGGCGAAATCTTTGAGCAAGCAGGGGTCAACTTCTCCGAAGTCCACGGCTCAAACTTGCCCCCCTCCATCATCAAGCAACGCCCCGAAGTCGAAGGCCATCCCTTCTATGCGGCGGGTACTTCCCTTGTGTTGCACCCCAAAAATCCCTACATTCCCACCGTTCACCTCAACTACCGCTACTTTGAAGCCGGGCCTGTGTGGTGGTTTGGCGGCGGGGCCGACCTTACCCCCTACTACCCCTTCCGCGAAGACGCACAGCACTTTCACACCACCCTCAAAGCGGCCTGCGACAGCCAAAACCCTGCCTACTATCCCGTCTTTAAATATTGGTGTGATCGCTACTTCTACCTGCCACATCGCGACGAAGCCCGGGGTGTAGGCGGTATCTTCTTCGACTATCAAGATGATTTGCCTGGCCCTATCTGCCGCTTGCACACACCCGGTACAGCCAACCTGCCCGACATTGAGCACGTTACAACCCCCGAACGCACCTGGGATCAGGTTTTCGATCTAGCCCAAGCCTGTGGCAACGCCTTCTTGCCAGCCTACGTACCCATCGTCGAGCGCCGCAAAGACACACCCTGGGGCGATCGCGAGCGGCAGTTCCAGCTCTATCGCCGGGGCCGCTATGTCGAGTTCAACCTCGTCTACGACCGGGGCACAATCTTTGGCCTGCAAACTAAAGGCCGTACCGAGTCCATTTTGATGTCGCTGCCGCCCTTGGTCCGTTGGGAGTACAGCTATCAGCCCGAGCCTGGTAGCCCTGAAGCAGAACTGTATGAGATCTTCCTGAAGCCCCAAGACTGGGCTGGAGGCAACGTTTAGCCTGTCTAGGATTGATCACACTACCGCATTAATACAGCTAGTGTCTTAACATCAGGCACCTACCAGAAAGGCCCGCCAGGATTAACCAGCGGGCTTTCTCCCATGAGCATGTAGTATTGGTGACCGCAACAAACGGCAAACTTACGCATCACCGCAACCGCACCCAAAGCGCTAGCGAAGCGATCTCTAATTGCCTGCAGCCACCAACTCCTCGGCCTCAGCACACAAGGCGCGCAAACTGGGGAAAAGAAAATGGTTCTCTTCGACATACTGAGCACCAAACAGACCCTTTTCAGCCCAGAAATAGCGGTCAATCGTGTGCTCATTGCGGCGAACCAGCAGCAGCGCCGGCGGTGGAACTTTGTGAGTATGAACAAACTGACGGGCAGCATTGACAGGCTTCTCTTCGCCGCTATCAATACTGAACTGAGGAATCATCTCAAGAATCTTCCGACCTTCGAGCCGCCGCCGACTTTTGCGCTTCCTACGTCTAGCCAATGGTGACCTCCCTACGGTGTGCGTGGCAATGGCAACAGTGTGCGACGCGAACCCAATAACCCCCTAAAATCGTGGTTGGTGGGTACGCGCTGGCTGAGCAAATTGGCTCAATACCATAGAATGTGTCTAGCGATACACAAACTGGGGAGAGTATAACGATTCTCAACAGAAAATGCAATGAGCCGTTATCACTTTTTGATAAAACCAATGCATTCCTTAATACTTTTTGCTTAGAAATCGCCAATACTGACGCTGCTTTGGTTTTTCGCCCACTGAGATCACTACGAAGCCTGGTGAAATGTGACTTTTTGTTGCGATGTGCCATCCTGACTCTAAGCCAGACGCCAAGCTGAGTCAGGGTTCAACGGTCTGCCATGTGCATCTGCATTCACTGTCACCATGTTGATCGCTGTCTTGCTTATCACGCCGTCGAAATCCAGCATCAACAACCAAATTTGACAAAAACTCCCGATTTCGAGCCCAAGGCACCGGAAATTAATGTCAACATTCGCAACCACGGCACCGAAATGGAGTGGGATGTTGTCGGCTGTGCCAGTTTTCAAGAAGAACGACACAAATGGGCACGACTGCGCCCCGGTGAACGTCTACC
>CAZAGN010000018.1:7072-31052 GCA_964484905.1 uncultured bacterium
GTTTTCAAGAAGAACGACACAAATGGGCACGACTGCGCCCCGGTGAACGTCTACCTACGTAAAGCGCTGCCTACATAAAATAACGCCGCGCAATGTCCTGTTGTCCCTAGCCTTGGTGCCAATTCTTGCCAGCACTCTATCGATAGAGTTCACAGTGACTTCAAGCGAAGTTTTAACAGCTCCAGCCTCCTCAGGGCTGAGCAACCGACTAGAGATTCAGCTGGCCTGGCGAGCGCGCGGGCAATTCCCAGCCTACCAATATTGGTCTAGGAACCCTGGAGAAAACCATGTACGCAAAGAATGTTTAAGTTTTAAATCACCAGAACAACGTCAAGGCGAACGCACCGGTTCTAGTTTTTGGCTGCAAATGATTCAGATAGGAACACGATCCTTGCGATGCTTAAGCAAACCCGTTGATTTGCCACAGCTTCCCAAAGCAAGTGCCTACTATAGAACCGTAGCAACCTGTAGGCAATTATGGAAGTTTTGACTCAACACGTAACAGAGTTGCAAAGCCAAATCACTCACTTGACACGTGTGATCGAAGTACTGTGTGAGCGTCTCGCTCTCGATGGGCCGGTGGCTAGCACTGTGGCTACCCCTGCCGCCCATTCTGATGTGCTGCTTGACGAAGAGATGAGTGGCAGCCGCAGTGTTCGTAGCACCATGGGTCAAAATATGCAGCCCGAAGCTCAGATTCAGCGCCTAACCGCTCAATTGACTGCGGCCTACAACCGTATTGCCGCGCTCGAAGAGCAACTTCTATCACGCCGTCTTTACACCCATACAGAGCACTAGAGTAGAGCCTCCCCAGAGCCCTAGCCACAACAGCCCTAGTCAAAAATCGTGACCCAGGCTTACCCTCAGTAACGGCGGTGCTTGGCGCTTGTGCGGTGCGTAAAATCTGCTACCCAGCGCTAAAGCAGCCTGTACCGGCAAGATAACCAGGAGGTTATTATTCTTGGCCTTCCTGTTTCGAGTTGCTTTCTGCACCAGAGCACCCCAGCCTGCCACCGTTAACGGTGTGACCATGAACGCACCAAAGCCATACTAGAAACGATGATCGTCAATCATTTCGGTGCTTAATCCAACTGGCGTATTAATCGTCAGGAATCTGCCTCAAACGTGACTGTATTGGGTTGTTCACTCAGCTAGTGGTGCCAACTGAATCTAAAGTTTCTCTGCATTCGGTCGGATTTACTCAGGAACACCTTCTAGGCTAGGCACAATGTGATCGATGGCTTATATCTATGCGGTTTTGGCAGCGCTTGGGTGTCTTTTCTCTCTGCGCCATGCTTCTGCTCGTAGCGTGTGGGCGACCCACCGTACGCTCTCTCGCTGACGCTGAGCAGATTGTCCGTTCACGCCTGATGCCCAAAGTTAGCCTCATCGAAAACCGCGTTGTTTCCGATGCCGCTGCTGCCCGTTACAACGTAGAAGCCATCCGTGAGCCACTACCTGAGATCAGTGGCTTTCCGCTTTATGCGGCTCAGCCCGGCTCAGCCGATGTTTTTGTCGAAATCCTCTCCTCCCCCGAAAAAGCCAACCCCGATCGGCTGAATGAAAGTTGGCTGGTTGATGTGGCGACTGCTTTTAATGCCAGTAACCCCCGCCTGACTAGTGGCGAGTCGGTTCGGGTTGGGGTTCGGCGTGTCTCGTCGGGCTTAGCGACCCGGATTTTGGCGGCAGGTGAAGCGCAACCCCAAGCTTTTTCGCCCTCCAACGATTTTTGGCTGGAGATGCTCCGTGCCGATGGCTTGACGCTTGTGCCGATCGCGAGTGAGTTGGTTCCCAATACGGCGGGTTTTGTCATCAGCGAAGCCTTGGCCCAACGCCTAGGCGATCAGGCCAACTTTCCGATTTTGCTGAATACCATCCTGAGTGGTGGGGTCGCCCTCGGCTATCCCAACCCCTACACCTCCTCGACCGCGCTCAATCTGCTCTACACCATTCTTTGGTATGCGGCTGACCATAACGAAACGGGTGGTGGCCTTAGCCTGGCTGATCTCGAATCACCGGCTGTCAATTCTGTGTTTGCGGCCTTTCAAGATCAAGTCACCATTACCACGGGTACGACCCTCGATCTCCAAGAACTGTTTATCCGTTCGCCTGCCAGCATGGAGGCCTTCCCGCTGGAGTATCAGAATTTCCTCGCCCTCAAAGAGCTGGCCGAATTTCGCGACGTCAGTTTCATTCCCTTTGGTGTAGCCCACAGTAACTCCCTAGTTGGCTTTGATTGGAATAACGCCAACGAAACGGCGGCCCTGCGTTTATTTGCCACCTACGCGGCCACCGCCGAGGCGCGCGAGCTGGCCAGCCAAATGGGCTTTGAGCCCCTCGACCGCGACGATCCGATTCCCCCTTTGCCTGCCGGTAGCTTGCTTTTGGCAGCGCAATCGTTTTGGAAACGCCAAAAAGATGGTGATCGTACGGTTTACATGATGATTGTGGTTGATACCAGCGGCTCGATGAGCGGTGAACCCCTGCGGGCTGTCCAAGATGGCTTGCGCATTGCCAGTCAATCGATCAACGCCGGTAATCATGTCGGGATGGTTGGCTTTGGTGGCCAGCCCTATTGGCTAGTGCCCCTAGCGCCCTTCGACCGTCTGCACCATCAACGTTTGCTGGCGGGGGTCGATAGCCTTTCGGCCCAGGGGTTTACGGCCATGTACGATGGGCTGACTATCGCTCTCGATGCCCTGATGACCCAGCGGGCCAGCGACCCCAATGGCCGCTTTTATATCCTGTTGTTGTCAGATGGGGAAACGAATCGCGGCTGGCGCTTGCCTGATATGCAGGGTGTGCTTGAGTACAGCGATATCCGCATCTACCCCATTGCCTACGATTTGCTAGACCAGCCTGATCTGGTCGCGATCGCGGCTACCGGCGAAGCATCTGTCCAACGGGGCAATACCGAAACGATTACGGGCATCTTGCGCGATATCTTCCAGACCAGCCTTTAGTGCGACGACTGAGCGCAGCAACCGCTAGGCTAGGACACACTACCCCTCATCACTGTTCCTATGGAATCTCGAACTAAGCTCTACGGCTCAATTTTGGCCATGCTGACCCTCACGGCTGTGTCATCTAGCGGCATCCCCCTGCCCGATTGGCGATCTGAACCTGTGACGTGGCGATCCATCACCTCCACCTGGGAACACTGGGAGCAGTCCTGGATGCCGACTCTGTGAAGGTTGCTAACTCTGGCATCATTGCGGGCTCTTTGCTGACGGCATCGCTGCTCTTTTTCGCCGCTAGCCCTGCTCTGCGTGCCCAAGATATTACTATTCCCGAGCGCCGGGCCCCCCGCTGGCTTGAGGTGAGTGAGCTGAGCGGTGAGGTCACCTTCGGGAGCACGACCACTGAGTCTCTACGCGTTCAGCTGCGCCAGCGCCTCGAGAATGCCGGTGATCACCTCAGTACTGGCAGTGGGGCCAGTGCAATCCTTAGCTTTGATACCGAAATTGGCCAAATCCGCCTCAGCGACAACACCACTGTCGAGATCACAACCCTGACCACAACGCCCACCGGGGGTCAAGTGACCCGCCTGGCCGTGCCTCAAGGAACGGCCTCATTGCAAATTCGTCGCTTCAATAACTCCACCTCTGCCCTCGAAATCGAAACCCCAGCCGGGGTTGCGGCCGTTCGGGGCACCGAGTTTGGTGTGGGTATTTCGGGCAGTGGCAAAACGGCTGTGGCCACCAACGACGGCGCTGTGGCGACAACGGCAGCCGGTGAAACAGTCTTGGTTAGCCGTGGCTTTTACACCACCGTGATTCCGGGCGAGCCGCCTGCGCCACCCCGCTCCCTTGCCGATAGCAACCTCTGGCTTGAGCTAGAACCCCTGCGTGCTTCAGAAGCAGGCATTACGATCAGTGGCCGAATCTTTCCGGCCAATAGCCTGACGGTCAATGGCCTGAGTCTGGAGATTGAGGCGGCGGGCACCTTTAGCGATACCGTGCCCAATACAGGCCAGTCGGTTCAACTGACGGTGCAATCGCCCCTCGGCCAGCAAGCCCAGTATGCTATCCCGCTCGCGATCGATGGCTGGCAGTTGTATCAAGAGTCTAACTACCGCGAAGCAGAAGCAGCTTTTAATGATCGTCTGCGCCTCAATCCCCGCGATTGGGATGCCCGGCTGGGTTTGGGCTATGCTGCCTACGCCCAAAGTAATCTTGAGGCGGCACAAGCCGCCTTTGAGTCGGTGCAGACAGCCCTACCCGATTCTGTTGCCGCTCTGGCTGGCCTGGGGTTGGTGGCGGCGGCAAAAGACGATCGCGAAACCGCGCGTAATCTCTGGCAAGCGGCCCTCGAACGCGACCCGAGCAATACCGTCATTCAGGGCTATCTCGAAGCGCCATAAATCGGCTGGGCTGGTGCTATGTTTGAGCCACGCGCGGCGGAAGTGCTATACTACAGGTCTTTGCTAAATTAAGGACTGTGTCATGAACGCAGCAGAGGTAATCCGCGACATTGAAGCGGAGCAGCTAAAGTCGAACCTCCCTGATATCTATGTCGGCGACACCATCAAAGTCGGTGTCCGCATCAGTGAAGGTGGCAAAGAGCGGGTTCAGCCCTACGAAGGCATCGTGATTGCCCGCCGTCATAGTGGCATCAACACCACCATCACCGTTCGCCGGATCTTCCAAGGCATCGGTGTCGAGCGGGTATTCCTCCTCCACTCGCCCCGGGTCGATTCGATCAAAATCGTGCGTCGTGGCCGCGTCCGTCGTGCCAAGCTCTTCTATCTTCGCGATCGGGTGGGCAAAGCAACCCGCGTTAAAGAGCGTTTCGACCGCAAGTAAGTCTCGCCTGCGCTATGCTAGATCAGGAGAGTTCATCAGCGTCCTTAGTTCAGTTGGTAGAACGTCGGTCTCCAAAACCGAATGTCGGGGGTTCGAGTCCTCCAGGACGCGTACACTTTCCTTCTAACAGTCTTCCGAGAGTGGATAGATATGGCTAAAGCGAGCGAAACAACCAAGCCAGAACGTGTAGACCCAGCTAATCGGGGCAACACAGAAGCGGCCAGGCCTACGGGTCTTGTGGGCTTCTTCCAGGGCTCTCGGGAAGAACTAGATAAGGTTGTTTGGCCCGGCCGTCAGCAGCTTATCAGCGAGTCCGTTGCTGTTTTGCTGATTGTGGTCGCTTTTGCCGCCTTTGTGTTTCTGATTGACCAACTCTTTTCCTGGATTGCTCAGGGTGTCTTTTAAGCAGTAGTTGCCTGACGAGGCTACAGGTCGTTCAAGTGATTTGGTACGGATATACCAATGTGAGCAAAGTGAACGCTCGACGGCATGGATTAACGCTGAAATCAGCATACAGGCTTTAGAGAAGCCCTCCTACCGCCATCAGAACCCTATTGTTTTGTCCAAGTTGTTGTGAGTACGTGAGGACTACCTTGGCTGATACCACCGAACTCAACAACGAGGTTACCAGTAGCTTCCGCTGGTATACCGTTCAAGTAGCTTCTGGCTGCGAAAACCGCGTCCAGAGCACTTTGATGCAGCGGGCGATCGCGATGGACGTCGCTGACCGAATCGCCGAAATCGCAATTCCCAAGCGGCTTGGTTACAAAGTTAGCAAAGATGGCAAGCGCCAAGCCACCGATGAGAAAATTTTCCCAGGCTACGTTCTCGTCAAAATGGCCCTCGATGACCACATCTGGCAGGTCATCAAAAGTACGCCCAACGTGATTAACTTCGTGGGTACAGAAGAGAAGCGTCAGTACGGACGGGGTCGCGGTCATGTCCGCCCCCGCCCCCTTAGCCATGCCGAAGTGCAACGCATTTTCCGCAGCGCTGAAATTGAAGAAGCACCGCTGCAAATCCTGATGGCGATGGGTGATAAGATAGAAGTTCTGTCTGGTCCTTTTCAGGGCTTCCATGGCGAAGTCATTGAGTTGAGCCCCGAGCGTGCCAAGCTCAAGGCGCTCATCTCGATCTTTGGTCGGGATACCCCCGTTGAACTGGAATTTGGGCAAGTCAAGAAAGAAGAGTAGTTATGCCGAAAAAAGTTACTGCTGTTATCAAGCTTGCCCTGCAAGCCGGTAAAGCAAACCCGGCACCGCCTGTCGGCCCAGCTTTGGGTCAGCACGGCGTCAACATCATGATGTTCTGCAAGGAATACAACGCCAAAACCGCCGACCAACCGGGGATGGTGATTCCTGTCGAAATCTCGGTGTACGAAGACCGGAGCTTTACCTTTGTCCTCAAGACGCCCCCGGCCTCGGTGCTCATCAAAAAAGCCCTGGGTATTCAAAACGGTTCGGGGCAACCCCTCAAGGTCAAAGTCGGTCAGTTGACCCGCGACCAAGTGCGCTCCATTGCTGAGCAAAAAATGCCCGATCTAAATGCCCGTGATCTTGAAGCGGCTATGCGCATTATCGAAGGCACAGCCCGGCAAATGGGTGTTACCGTAGCCGCTGACTAGGCTCTATCGGTTTTCATTCGCGTCGCCCTACATTCATTTACAGGGGGAGAGGCTTTGCTTCGTCACCACCCCAAGGAGTAACCATGACCACTAAGCTTTCGAAGCGTCGCCAAGCCTTGCTTGACAAGGTACAGCCGCAAGCCTACGAACCTTTGGCAGCTTTAGAGCTGCTCAAGGAAACAGCAACGGCCAAGTTTATCGAATCAGCCGAAGCCCACGCCCGTTTGGGCATTGACCCCAAGTATGCTGACCAGCAATTGCGGACAACGGTTGCCCTGCCCAAGGGTACAGGTCAGACCATTCGCGTTGCTGTCATTGCCCGAGGTGAGAAGGTCGCCGAAGCGCAAACGGCTGGCGCTGATTTAGCCGGCTCCGAAGAGCTGATCGAAGACATTGGCAAAGGCATGATGGATTTCGATCTCCTGATTGCGACACCTGACATGATGCCCCAGGTGGCGAAGCTGGGTCGGATTTTGGGGCCGCGTAAATTAATGCCATCCCCTAAGGGTGGTACCGTCACCTACGATCTTGAGCAGGCAATCAACGAATTTAAGGGTGGTAAGCTTGAATATCGCGCCGACCGGACAGGCATTGTGCATATTCTTTTCGGTAAAGCCAACTTTGCCGCTGAAGACTTGCTGACTAACCTCAAAGCCTTTCAGGAAAGCGTAGACCGCAATCGTCCCTCGGGTGCTAAGGGCAAATATTGGCGTTCGCTCTTTGTATCTGCTACAATGGGGCCTGCGATTGAGATCGATATCAGTGCTCTGCGCGATCTCAAACTAGGCGCTTAATAATTTACTAGGATTGTTGCCTATTATCAGTGTTTGCCAATAAGGCTCTACCAACTGAATATTTCAACCAATGACAGCAGGGGCGTTTCGCTGAATAAGCCTGCCGAGGTAGGAACTTCAATGGGCGTAAGCTCATTTCCTGCTGTCTCATTGGGTTGAGGCAGCTTTTTTAGTGACATTACCCCACCCAATCCCAACATAAGGAGGTGAAGACGTGGGTAAACAAAGTCGCAGCAAAAAGGATGCTGTGATTGCCGAAGTTCAATCCCTGCTCCAGGATTCTCAACTGGTCATGGTGATTGATTACAAAGGCTTGACCGTGTCTGACTTAAATGAGTTGCGGGAAGTTCTACGACCCAGCAATTCGACCTGTATGGTTGTCAAGAATACTCTCATGACCCGGGCTATTACGGTCAGTAATGCCTGGGAACCCATGAGCCAATTCTTGGTTGGCCAAACAGCCTTCATCATTACCCCTGAAGATATCAGCGGTGCGATTAAGGCTTATCAGGACTATCTCAAAAAAGCAAAAAAAACTGAGTTCCGGGGTGCAGTGCTCGATGGCACAGCCCTGAATAATGACCAGCTCAAGGCCATTGCTGATCTGCCGCCGAAGGAAATCCTCATGGCGCAGGTTGCGGGTGCAATCAATGCCGTTGCTGGCAAGGTTGCGACAGCCATCAACGAAGTGCCCAGTTCAGTGGCACGCGTTATCCAAGCAATTGCCGACAAAGAAGCCGCCTAAGCTCTGCTCGCGATCGTTGGTCGCTAGTCTACTCGCCGTTACCACTACTTATTTACTACCAAGGAACCCATCATGTCGAAAGTCGATACTATCCTCGAAGATCTGAAAACTCTAACCCTGCTCGAAGCGGCTGACCTCGTCAAAAAGATTGAAGAAGCCTTTGGCGTTACCGCTGCAGCACCGATGGGCGGCATGATGATGGCGGCACCGATGGCTGCGGCTGCGCCTGCTGAAGAAGTCGAAGAGCAAACCGAGTTTGATGTCATCCTGACTGAAGTGCCTGCCGATAAGAAGATCGCGATTCTTAAAGAAGTTCGCGGTATCACCGGCTTGGGCCTCAAGGATGCCAAAGACCTTGTCGAAGCAGCACCCAAGACCGTCAAGGAAGCAACCACCAAAGAAGACGCCGAAACCATCAAGAAGCAGCTTGAAGCCGCTGGTGCCAAGGTAGACATCAAATAAGTTACTGAGTTTTGATGTCAGGGCAGTCTGGCCTCGGCTGAGTTGCCAAGGGGCTGGCCCCACACATACCCGAAAGCTCCACGTCATCACCGTGGGGCTTTTTTAAGTTAGTAGAGCGTAGTTGCCGCAGTGAGTGAACTAGTTTTTGAAATTTTCTGCGGCGATGCAGAAACAAGCTATTCCACTCGTCCTATTTGGATAGGCGCAAGCCTTTAAGCAAGGCAGAATACGTTGCGAAGCCATTTTCGGTAGGAAATCTGTCTGGTAAGTTTCCGGTAAGCTTAGTGATCAAAAAATGAATCCTCAGTCGATTTGAACATTATGAGAGCATAATTTTCTCTTTCCAAAGAGAGTGATTCGCAGTCACGTTGCGTTGATCTTTGGCGATCCGTGCGTGATTCCTTTATCTGGCAATGCCTGAGTAGGCTGAAGTTAGCTGTCCTCAGGAATTACGGGACACCATGCTGTTGAACGTTGAGAGGTTACGGTTCGGCCCAGATGAAGCTAACGCTCACACGATCCCAGTTTTCGTCGGTTTTGAGGACTGAAGCGGTGGCGGTGGTGCCGGGTGAAACATCGCTGGGTGTAAAGGCGGCGATGCGGTTATCAACAATCTGGTCTTGGCTGAAGAACTGAAAGCGAGCCTGGGCGGAGAGCACGGTTGTGGTGCCGGTGTTGATTGCCTCAACCGTGAGCTGGCTACCGGCACTGACAAATTCTTCGCGGATATCGCCGACAATCACCAACTGTCCGGCGGTAGGGGTGACGGTGCCCGTATCAAAAGTGCTGTTTTGGGCAGGGGGCGGTGGTGCCGCTGGGGTTGGGGTCGCCGTTGTATTGATGATCGGGATCGGCGGCGTGTTGGGTTGGCTAGTCAAAGGCGGTGGCGGCGCAGGGGCCATGTCGGGCGTTGTGGGTGGGGCAGCAGGTGCCTGACCCAGGGCGCGGGCAACCTCTTGCTGAAACAGGACAAAGGCAGTGCGGGAGAGGTTGGCGACGTTAGCCAAAGCGACTTGATCAGACTCGGCGAGGCTCACACTCTGGCTGGTGCCGTTACTGACGATCACAAGCGCTGTGACCTGAAGGTTGATCAATTTATCAAGCTGAGAAAATACGTTGGCGGTACAGCGCTCTTCGGGCAGAAAGCTAACGCTGCTGCCATCACTGAGGCGAAATTCAAGGCGCTCGCAGGTAGCCAGATTCACTTCCCAGGGCATGCGAAAGGTACCGATGTCGCTGTTGGTGAGCGTCATCTCCAGGCCATCGCTTTGGTGTCGCCAGCCATGAATGACGGCAATGCTGGGGTTGGAGACTTCTTCGGTGAAGTATTCGCCGGCCCACGCCGGTAGCATGGCCACAAGAATTCCTAGCGGTAAAAATCGCAGCATTGTCATGTCTCACCCAGCCTGCCTCGAGCATACCGGCTGCATGGTCGCCCCAGCAGGCGATATTCTGAAAATACGTTTGCGATAGTTTGCCATGTCTGTTGCCGCTCCCCGCTTTCCCCTTACTGCCGTGATCGGTCAGGAGGCGATCAAGACGGCACTATTGTTAGTTTCTGCTGACCCAGGACTGGGTGGGCTCGCGATCGCGGGGCCTCGGGGTACGGCCAAGTCGGTCTTGGCACGCGGGATTCGCGATATTTTGCCGCCGATTGAGATTATCAAAGGCTCAGCCTACAACGATGACCCCCGCAAGCCAGAAACGTGGTCAGACTGGGCCAAGGCTAAGTATCCCGATCCGAGTGTTTTTCCCGATACGGAAGTAATCCCGGCGCCTTTTGTTCAAGTGCCCCTGGGTGTGACCGAAGATCGGCTGATTGGTTCGGTCGATGTCAGCCAGTCGGTTCAAAGTGGCACCGCCGTGATTCAGCCAGGTTTGTTGGCCTCGGCGCACCGAGGTGTGCTGTATGTCGATGATATTAATTTGCTCGATGAGCAGATTATTAACCTGATTCTCAATGCCGTGAATGAGGGTGTGAATCTTGTGGAGCGTGAGGGGCTGAGTTTGCAGCATCCCTGTCGCCCGATTTTGCTAGCGACCTTTAACCCTGAAGAGGGCGTGATTCGGCCCCACTTGCTCGATCGGATGGCGATTGCCCTCGCGGTTACGCCCGCTGTGACGCTGGATGATCGGATCGCGATCGTTAATCAGGCAACAGCCTATGCCGATACGCCCATGGAAATGCAGGCCGAACAGGCCGAAGCCCTCGAGGAACTGAAAACACAGATTATCTTGGCGCGGGAATGGCTCCAGGATGTGAAGCCACTGCCCGAGCAAATGCAGTACTTAGTCGAAGAAGCCATCCGGGGGGCCGTTCAGGGCCATCGGGCCGAGTTGTTTGCCCTGCGGGTGGCCTGTGTTTTGGCGGCGCTCGAAGGCCGCTCGCAACTCAGTGCCGAGGATTTGCGCCAGGCCGTTGAGCTGGTGATTTTGCCTCGCAGTCGTAACCTCGATACACCGCCGCCCCCGCCGCCGCCCGAACAGCAGCAAGATGACACGAACAACGATGATGACGACGACAATTCAGAGGAGGACGAGGATAACAACGAACAAGACAACGAGGAAGACGAGGACACACCCGATACCGCCGAAGACGAGCCGCTAGTACCGCCCGAGTTTGTTTTTGATCCCGAAGGGGTAGTGCTCGATCCAGAACTGCTGGCCTTTGCCCAAGCAATGCAGCAACAAGGCAAGTCGGGGAGTCGCAACCTCATTTTTACGACTGATCGCGGGCGCTATATCAAGCCGATGCTGCCCCAGGGCGGCACAATTCGGATTGCTGTCGATGCCACGTTGCGGGCAGCCGCCCCCTACCAAAAGTCGCGGCGCGAGCGTGCGCCCCATCGTAAGGTTGTCGTCGCTGATGGCGATCTGCGTAGTAAGCAGCTTGTCCGGAAGGCTGGATCACTGGTGATCTTTGTCGTTGATGCCTCGGGCTCGATGGCCCTTAACCGGATGCAATCGGCCAAGGGTGCTGTGCTGCGGCTGCTGACGGAGGCGTACCAAAATCGCGACAAGGTCTGCCTAATTCCCTTCCAGGGCGAACGGGCTGAGGTGCTGTTGCCACCGACCCGCTCGATTGAGGCAGCCCGACGACGTTTGGAATCGTTGCCCTGTGGTGGCGGCTCACCCCTGGCCCATGCCTTTACGCAAGCGATTCGGGTCGGGTTGAATGAACAATCGAGTGGCGATGTTGGTCAGGTGATGCTGGTAGCGATTACCGATGGTCGGGGTAATATTCCCCTCAGTCGCTCGTTGGGCACACTCGAAGAGGACGCCCCCAAGCCCGATCTGAAGCAGGAGCTGCGGGATATTGCCACACGGGTACGGGCGGTCGGCTTTAAGTTTTTGCTGATTGATTCGCAGAGTCGGTTTGTCAGCAGTGGCTTTACGCAGGAGCTGAGCACGATTGCGGGCGGCAAATACTTCTTTATTCCCCGTGCCAGTGATGCGACGATTGCTGCAACGATTCAGGGGGCGATGCGCAGTTAGGTAACTGCTAGCCATGTGAGCCAAGCGAGCTCGCCACCGAAAACAGTCGCCCTAGGGCGGCTTCGGCCAACACCTGAGGGCAGAGTAGCGTTATCGGCTCTTCTGCCTTTTTGTTTTGGACTTAATTAATCAGACTTGCGCCGAATGATTGGTTTGGGGGTGGGTGCAGCATCACTGCTGGCGGTCGTAGGCGGCGGTGTGGGGCCAGGGCGGCGACGGGGTTTCGGACTCGGACGACGGGGCAACTCCCCGATCGCGATCGCATCCAAGATCACTAATTCTTGGCCTTGGCGTATGACCTGAAAGTCCCAGAACTGACCGAGGCCGGTTTGATTAAGGGCACCTTTAAGTTGCAGTTTGAACGGCAGGGGGCGTTTTTTGCTGGGCCCTTCACCGCGTGATGCTTGGCGAATTTTGACAACGACTTTGTTGGGGCTTTGGAAGATGATTTCGCCGCGAATCGAGAAAATATCGACCGCTACAGGCTCCTCGGGTACCGGACGCCCGAGAAGTTCGGGCTCCCAGACACCCACGATTTGCAGGTGCAGCGATGCCGCCTCAACGCGGCTACCGTCGGGCTGCTTGTCGCGGGTACGCGGATAGACCACCCAGTGATAAGTCTCAGACAGCTCAAGGTTTTTCTTGACGATGCCCATGACCCGACCCAAAAGGACGGCATCGATCACAGTGCCATCAGCCAGGGTGAGGTTACCACGGGTCATTTGGTCGTCGCTGGGGACATAGGTACCGCGCACCACACCAATGGCACGGTACTGCATCGGTTCATCCGGTGGCCGAATCGGCAATACCGGCTGGATGTCTTGCTCATCCGCAGTCATTTCGATCACCTAACACACCACCCACGCTAACCTTAGCAAGACTTATCAAGCTCGCAGCGGATAAACACTATAACCCCTATGCGAGATATTTGCGTCTGCCGTAGGTTTAACTCTAGGGCAGAGTTGCCAGTTTAGGACAGGGGCTGTTCTGAATCAGGTTAGGGTAGGCCGGCACTACTTAGCGTTGACGCGCTTGGCGCACCATCGCAATCAGGGTTTGGTGGGCATCTTCGGAGTCTTGCAAGGGGTGGTCGAAGGGAATGCGCACGGTTTGGCTGCCGATCGCGATCGTCATCGCTTCAGCATCAATCGCTTGCATTACCGCCGCTTCGGTTTCAATACCGGCATAGACACGGGCATAGAGGGCCACCGCCTCGGCATGGTCGTCGTTCATGTGAGCGCAAATGCGATCACTAATGGTGGGGGTCAGCGGGTCAGCCATGGTCAGCACGCAATAAACACTAGTGTCAGTATGAATGTCCTAACGGCTCAGGAACAAGGCTGTTTTCGAGACGCAAGGAATGGCTGATTGGTTTGACTACCGCAGCCGAATGACCGTTGCCCCACGCCCACCTTCGGCTTGCTCAGCATCGCTGATTTCGGCAATGCGCTTATCGCCAGCTAGCTGTTCGCGCAAGCCTGCCCGCAGTTTGCCGGTACCAATACCGTGAACAAGCCAGAGGGTTTCCCCCGAACGGGCGGCGGCAATAAAAGCATCGACTTGGTCAAGGGCATTGACCACACGGCAGCCGCGCAAATCAAGGCTATTGCGGCTGGTGCGTACAGCGGGAGGTGGCGGCGGGGGCGGTGGTGGGGGCACAACAGCCCGTTGGCGCTGTTTGGCTTGGTGGTCGTCAAGGGGATCGAGCTGGCTGCGCTGGGTTGTGAATTTGAGAATGCCGCTGCGAATGGTGTAGTCGTCTTGGGCGATCGCGATAATTTCGCCAGTTTGGTTGAGGCCGCGCAGGCGCACCCGATCACCAACCTCGGGCCAGAACTCGGTTTTCGGCGCTGCGGTCGCTTTGGCTTGGCTCGCGATCGTATTGAGGGCTTCGGTCGCCTGTTGCGCCTCTTGGGCCGTGGGATTGCCTTTCTGGAGGCTGCGGATAATGGCGGCGACCTCTGAGCGTCCGGCTTCCACCGCTGCCAGCAGGGCCTGCTGCTGTCGCTCGACCAGATCTCGCTCTTTGGCGGCCATCACGGCTGCCCGTTGTGCCATATCGTCTTGGAGTCGTTCAAGCTCGCTTTGGAGGGTATGCAGGTGACTTAACTTGGCATCCTGGGCTTGGCGTTGCGCTTCCAGACCCGCAATAACGCTATCGACCTCGCGCACTTCGCCGCCCAGCCGCGCCCCAGCCCGCTCGAGAATCGCCGTATCGAGCCCCAGCCGCTCAGCAATGACAAGGGCATGGGAGCGCCCCGGAATGCCCCACAAGAGGCGGTAGGTAGGTGCCAGGGTGCTGACATCAAACTCAACAGAGGCGTTTTCGAAGTGGTCGTACTGGTATTTAAGAGTTTTCAGTTCGCCGTAGTGCGTGGTCGCGATCGCGAGGCGAGCAGTCTGACCCAGGTGCTCCAGTAGGGCAGCAGCAAGGGCTGAGCCTTCGGTCGGATCGGTGCCTGCGCCCAATTCATCCAGCAGCACCAGCGATTGTGGTGTCATTGCTGTCAAAATGCGACCAATGCGCCGGACATGGCCCGAAAAGGTCGAAAGACTCTGCTCCAGCGATTGCTCATCGCCAATATCAGCAAAAATGCCATCAAACCAGGGCAAGCGCGGCTCGGCTTTAGTCGGCAGAAATAAGCCCGCTTGCGCCATCAAGACCATCAAGCCCAAGGTTTTGAGAGCAACGGTTTTGCCGCCGGTATTCGGCCCTGTGATCACGACCACCCGTGTGGCAGTGGGCACTGTCAGATCAACCGGGACAACCTCAAGCTGTTGCTGCAACAGTAACGGATGGCGTACCTGGCGCAGATAGACCGTATCGGCATCGAGGATCGGTGGCTGCCCGCCGCACCAGACACCATAACGGGCCCGCGTCATCGCTAAATCAAACTCGGTGATCACCGCCAACACATGCTGAATATCGGTGCCGACTGCGGCCACCGCGCCACTCAGCTCCCGCAAAACCCGCTCCTCTTCGCGGCGGATCTGCCCCTGCAGCTGGCGCAGTTGATTATGCATTGGCACAACACTGTTGGGCTCGACGTAGAGGGTTGCCCCACTCGCAGAGCTGTCGTGTACCAAACCCGGCAAGTTGTCGCGGTGGGTTGCCTTTACCGGAATGACATAGCGTTCGTCACGTTGGGTCAGCACAGCCTCTTGAATGGAGTTGCTGTGCAGCGTCATCAGGCGTTGCAGCTTGGCCTGAATCTCGCTGCGGGTGGCACGATAGGCGCGCCGCCACTCGGAAAGTTTGTCGCTGGCACGGTCGGTGACATCACCGTGATCGTCAATGCAGTGATGAATCTGCTGCTCAAGCTCGGGATAAGTCCGCATCGTACTCAGAAGATCAAGCAGCCCTGGCAAATCATCATAGTCATCGACCAGCCGCCGTAGCTTGCGGGCACTATTGAGCAGCACCGCAATCTGCAGCAGACTCTCACCACTAAGAGCCCCGCCTAGGCTGGCATGTTTGAGTTCAGCCTCAAGATCGCCAATACCCTGCAACGACACCGTCACCCGCTGATCGAGCAAGAGCGCTTCTTTGGTCTGATCAAGCAGGGCGTGGGCTGCACTCAGGCGGGCTTGGGGTTGCCAGGTTTGTGCCAAGCGTTTGCCCATCGCCGTACTGGCAAAGCTGGCCAAGTGAGCACACAGGCGCGGCCATTCGAGTAATTCGAGGGTTTCGTTGGCAATTTCTAACACGGAATCATCAAGTTGTCGGTGCAAGTTGAGAGATTTATCAGGCCTCTCTCCATTATGGCGCTGGCCGCACTGTCAGCGAGCCCGATTCTTGGCGTATGGTGAGGAGCGCAGTTGCACAAGATAACGACCGATGCAGCCCTGGCAGATTCGCGGACACCGGTGGGACTGGCGGCGCACCCTGGTGATGGGGGTGCTGAATGTGACGCCCGATAGCTTTAGTGATGGCGGTTTGTTTGTCGATCGCGAGGCGATGCAGCACCAAATCGAGGCGATGCTGGCGGCGGGTGTCGATGTCATTGATGTGGGCGGCGAGTCGAGCCGTCCGGGGGCAGCAGCGGTCGATACGGCGACCGAGCTAGCGCGGGTGATCCCCGCCATTGAGTCTATTCGGGCGCTGTCAGATATTCCGATTTCTGTGGATACGACAAAATCGGCGGTGCTCAAGGTCGCGATCGCGAGCGGTGCCGATATCCTCAACGACATTAGCGCCGGTCGCTTTGACCCCGATATGCTGCTAACAGCCGCCGCTCTGGGCATTCCGGTGATCCTGATGCATATGCAAGGCGAGCCACGCACGATGCAGCAGAACCCGCAGTACGACGATGTTGTCCATGAGGTTTTCAAACACCTGCAAGATCGTTGTCTGGCAGCGCAGCAGCTGGGTATTGAGCAGGTCGCGATCGACCCCGGCATCGGTTTCGGCAAAACCCTAGACCATAACCTGAGTCTTTTGCGCGCTCTGCCAGCCTTGCAAACCCTCGGCTATCCCGTACTGGTGGGTGTGTCGCGCAAACGCTTTATTGGCACACTCCTCAATAAAACCGACCCCCAAAGTCGCGACTGGGGTACAGCCGCCACCTGTGCCTGGGCCATCATGCAGGGAGCGCAAATCCTGCGCGTCCATAATGTTGCGGCCATGGTTGATGTCGCTCGAATGCTTGATGTCCTGCGTCAATTGGGTTGAAGATTAGAGCCCTAACCTGCCGTGGAAGCTCGCTAGACTGGGACGTAATGCACCAGCACGGCTCAGGTAGGTAAGAACCTCTTTTTGGCATACTGATGAAAATTGAAATACGTCCAAAGTTACTAGAATCTAATGGATTTAGAGCCAAAATATTGGCGAGTGGCGTTCACGGACGGGGGAGGCAGTACATCTTAAAATATCGATCTCTCTACTAAGAAAAATTTCTGTTGCTAAATGTGTTTCAGGAATTCAGATTATATGAAGATTAATTAATCATTTTATGTTCTGACATAAAACTAGTGTTATTGATTTTAAGCCTCGTATATCCCAGATGACTAGGAATTGCATGTATGACTAACCGCGAGCAGTTAATTCAGGAGCTTGAACATGCTCCCGAAGATATAGTCCAGATGGTGTTGGATTTTCTACATCGCGTTAAAGCAACACACAAGCAATATCCCCTAGCAAGGTTTGCTGGAATTTTAAGCGACTCAGAGTCTCAAGAGCTTCAACAGGCTATTACCGCAGAATGTCGGCAGGTAGATTTAAATGAGTGGTGAAGTTGCCTTAGATACGTCTGTAGCAATTCAGTTTTTGAATGGAGAGGCAAAAGCTACTGAAGGAATTCTGGCTTTACCAGAAGTCATTTTGCCCATAGTCGTCGTTGGCGAGTTATTATTCGGTGCAGAAAATTCAAAACGCCCACTTCAAAATCTGCCACGTTACCTAGAATTCACCTCTGCCTGCAAATCTGTTCCACTCGGGAGCGAAACAGCAGCTCTGTATGCCAAAACTCGCTTAGCCTTGAAGCGTAAAGGGCGACCTATTCCGATGAATGATGTGTGGATTGCGGCTCAATGCTTAGAGCATGGCTGGGTATTACTGACTAACGACACTGATTTTGATTATGTAGATGAACTAATAGTGGAACACTTGTAGCGCAGCTAGATAACTTCTAGCATTGCCTGGAAAACCTGAACATTGTGCCTTTACAGAATCACTCTCGTTCGATCAGTCACTTACTCTTCAATCCCTCAACGTCGTTGCCAATGATTCATCAATCTCAGGCTCAGAACTAGGCACTGAGTTATGGTGCGATTCTAAAACAATTATCGTCTCTTGAGCGGGCCAGACAAAGAAGGCAACCACGGCACCTACACTGGCTAGGGCTGCCATCACCTCAAAGGTTGTCGCCAAGCCCCAGACACTGCTGCCCCAACCGGCAATCGGATAGGCAACCAACCAAGCCAAGTTAGCTAATGAAGCATGCACGGCGTAAATGAGTGGTCGATCTCCGGCCACGGTGGCGCGTGCCAAAATTCGCCCTGTTGGTGTCACCATCAGCGCCTTACTGACGCCCAAGGCCAACCAAACCCAGAGTGCCAGCTTTAGACTCGGTTGCCCACTGGCGAGAGCCAACAACACCGCTGCACAAGCGGCTCCCGTCAGCATCACCGTCCGATCGCGAACCACATCAAACAAACGGGGCAAGATAACGGCCACCACTAACGAACCAACTCCGTAGGCCGTCAGCAGCCAAGCGACTCCCTGATCGGAGCCGGCCAGCAAGCCCCGCACGTAGACCACCGTATTTACAAGAACCATGGCACCCGTGGTCGCGATCGCGAGATTGAGCGCCAACAGCCCCCGCAGTGCGGGCGTATCGCCATAGACCCGAAACCCCCGCCACAAACGCCGCAATACTCCTGCCGCCGGCTGCGCATTTGGGATCGCGGCCACGGCCAACAACGCCGCCGCTCCACAAAAACTGAGGGCAGCCCCCCAAAACAAAAAACGAAAGGGAATCACTGTCAGCAACAGCGCCGCCACCGCTGGACTGATAAAGGCTTCCAGCTCATAAACCAAGCGCGATACCGATAGAGCTTGGGTATACTGCCGCTCGTTGGGCAAGACATCCGGAACGGTCGCCTGAAACATTGGTGCTGCCGTCGCCGCACAGGCTTGCTGCAAAAACACCAGACCCCCCACCTGCCAGAGATTGGTGACAAAGGGCAAGGCAACAATAATCAGCGCCCGCGCTAGATTCAGGAGCACCAGACAACGCCGCCGAGGCACACTACCCAGCACAACATTGGCAAAGGGCGAAATTACCACAAAAGCCAGCATCCGTACCGCCAGCAGCGTCCCCAACACCTGACCCGCCGCCGCACCTGCCAAATCGTAGGCCAAAAGCCCCAACGTAAACGTGGCAATCCCTGTCCCTACCAGCGACAGTACTTGTGCGGCGAACAACAGCCGCACAGTTGGATTCAGGACAATCTGAAGCATTGGTAAAAAAAGTCAGGGTTTGGGGTGCCTCTTCAACTCTAGCGAACCGCTCGCCCCAGGCTGAAAACTTGCTGATAACTCGCCACCAATACAGCTTCGGCAGTGTCGCAAATTCTGCGGCGAAGACGCACAACACACCTACCAGATACCTGCCAGCAGCGCCCACGCCCCATAAATTGCGTTCAGAAATCATCCAAGATAGAGCTAACTGGTCTGCCACAGGTGCTGCGATGATTCCCCCCCTTGTAACCGATCGCTGTGGCTTACTCCCGGCAGGGATCCCGGTTGTGAGTGAACCCTGGCTGCCTTTAGCGTGGCCCATCCAAGCCGAGCCCTGGGGTTTATACGCCGCTGCTGATGTGCCGGATTTTCTTTGGGCACGAGCAGTGCTGCGGCTACAACTCAACCATCCCGCTGTGCCTTGGGTACGCCCGATCAACACAGCCCCCGCACCCAGTAGCCTCCTCTTTGCTTGGGGGCTCAATCGAGTTGTCCAGGCTGCACTCCTCGATGCCGCCCTTGTGCGTACAGGTTGGGATGCCGATCGCGATCGCGAAGCCGCCGTGCAGTGGTGGCAAACCCAGTCAGATGTCCCCGAAGTGAGTCGCCTCTTGGCTGCCCTAGAGCTGATCTATCGCGGTGCTACCAAAGCCGAACAAGACCAACTCAGTGAGGCCCTGGGGCCAGACGTGCTCCGCGCCGCCTACCAGCTCAACATGATGTGCATCGACCCCACCAGCGCTGACCGTACGCTGCTGCAAGTGCAGCGCATTGCGATCAAGGTGATGCCCGAAGCGGCCGACCAAGCCCGTAGCGACCTCCAGCTCTGCCTTAGTGATGGTCGCGAGCTTGCTCTGTTGTGAATCTTGCCCTGTTGTCGATAGTGTTGGCGAAATTAGTCGTCGCCCTAAGCCTGGGGTGCAAACCGCTCGACTGAATGCGCTTGCAACCAAGCCATATCAGCCGCCGCAGTCAGATTAATATGCAGCGGTGTCATCGTGATATAGCCCGCCTGAGCCGCCGCAATATCACTGTCAGGGGCGGCTTCACTGTCAACCACCTCACCGGCAATCCAGTAATACACTTTGCCACGCGGGTCAACGCGCTTATCAAAGGATTCAATATAGCGGCGCACGCCGAGCGGTGCCGTCACCACCCCCCGAATCGCTCGGTTCGCGGGCACATTGACATTCAGCATCATCGGTTGGGGCAAGCGTGGATGCGCTGCGAGCCAATCACAGACAAATTGCGCCGCTGGGTCAAACTCGGGCAACGTAAAGCTAGTCAGGCTCACGGCCATACTCGGAATACCGTTCAAAAAGCCTTCGAGCGCCGCTGCCACCGTACCGGAGTAGAACACATCCGTACCCAGATTTGAGCCCTGATTAATGCCCGAAACCACCCAATCGGGCGGACTCTGCAAAAGACCATCAAGGGCTAGCTTGACGCAATCGGCGGGTGTACCCGAGCACGACCAAGCCGAAATTTGCGCATCGTAATAGAGATTAGCCGGTTCAACCCGCAACGGTTTGTGCAGTGTCAGGCCGTGCCCCGTTGCCGAACGCTCGCGATCGGGGCTGACAACCGTAACGCGATAGCCCGCCCGTAGCAGCGCTTGGGCCAGACAAATAATGCCCGGTGCATACACACCATCATCGTTGCTTACAAGGATATGCATCTTACAGCTCGTACACCTGATGATTCATGATGACGTGCGTAATCCCCTTCGCCTGCAAATAAATACGCGTCCGTTCGAGATAATTACCCGGAAAGGTCAGCACCCGATACTTATTTTGTTTGCCACGTACTTGATGGCTATAACGCCGGGCACCCCGGTGAGTATCAAACACCGGCAGAGTAATTGCATTCGCCAGCTCTGGCGGTGCCTGCTCAACAAAGGCACTCAGGGGGCTGGTTACTAATTCTTGGTACTTATCGATGAGGGTGTAGCCCAAGTCTGGGTATTCAAAGCCCTCCAGCGATTGAACATCAACACTGACTGGCTCCTCGGGCGATGAGTCGTCATCGCTGCTGTCAGAATCATCCTCATCCTCGTCGTCGTCATCGTCTTCGGGTGTAAAGTCGAGGCCCGGCGGAAAAGACGGTTCATCATCATCCGTATCATCGTCGGGCTCAGGATCAGTCTCGACAGGTGCGGCTGCTTCAATGGGGGCAATCACACGCTTAACGGGCTTGGGACGCAGGGGCGCTGGTACCAGTTCAGGAATAAGCTCTGGTGCAATAACCTCTTCAGGTTCAGCATCAGCAACCTGCTCAGGCTCAACAGCCGACTCAGAGCTAACGGCGTCTAACTGAGGCTCAATACTCAATTCAGACTCAACTGACGTTCCCGAAACCTCAGCCACCACAGGCGATGGCACCTCAGGTTCGGCGGCAACCGCTTCTGTCGTGTCTGCCTCGACAGCCTGAGTCACTTTAGAACGCCTAGGCTTAGATCTTGGCTCGGGTGGCACGTTAGCAGCAGCAGTGGTGTTGGTATCAGGGCTAACCTCGACAGCAGCCGTATCCGCTTGCGCCGTGTCTTCAAACAGAGTCGGTGTTGCTGCATCACTACTGCGCTTTTGACGCGAGAGGCGACGATATTCAGCCGCCGGAATCGCTTCACGGAGAATCCGCGAGACGGTACTGTTGCTTACACTAAAGTGATCGGCGAGGGCCGTTGCCGTAACGTCGGACTCTCGGTAAAGAGCCACGAGTTTTGCTTGATCGTCTGCGGAGAGTTTTGCACGTGCCATAAATCTATGGTAGCGGAACGGTGCGCAGCCCAGACGCAGCAAGGATGACGGAAACTAGAAAGAAAAAGACTACTGTCGCCGAAAGACTCAATCACCTTCAAAGACCGAATCACCGTACATAGGGGGCAAGGCAAGGTGCTGACAACACTCGCAGCAGTACAACAGTCTCTAGCGCAGGGGCAGGCGGTGGTGTTTCCGACCGATACTGTGCCTGCCTTGGCTGCGTTGCCGCCGTACTATGCCGAAATCTATCGCCTCAAGTCGCGATCGCGATCTAAGCCCCTCATCCTCATGGGCGGCAGTCTTGAGCAACTTCAGCCCTACGCTGCCGACTGGCAACCCGCCTGGACAACGGTCGCCAGCCAAGCCTGGCCCGGTGCCGTCACCCTGGTGCTGCCCGCCTCAGCCCAAGTCCCGCCGGATTTGGTCGCCGCCGATGGCAGCATTGGTCTGCGCTGGACCGCTCACCCCGCAGCCCAAGCACTACTGTTGCAAACCGGTGTCCTTGTTACAACCAGTGTCAACCGCTCCGGCCAACCCGCCCTGACCACCCCCACGACAATCCGCGCCGAATTTCCCGCCTTACCCATTCTCGATGCCCCCTTTCCACCGCCTGCACCGCCCTCAACCGTCCTGCGTTGGACTGATACGGGTTGGCAGATCCTCCGTCAAGGTGCCTGGCAACTGCCTGACGATTACCCTAATTAAGCGAGCATCCTTAGACATCAGACATCTCATTACGATGGTTTGAGTCTCTCTCCAAAGCGGCAGAAAAATTTGAGGAGGGCACGTTCTGCTGATTCCCAAATTGGTCATAAATGCCAAGTCTTAACCACGCTTGTGGATATGTCCTCACAGACTTGGTGGCGGCTTACCTGTGCCTTGAGGCTGCTGTGCTCAGCCCAGCAGTTGAACCGGCTCGCGTATGCTAGATAAGCCCCGTTCAATGCTGACCTATGCGTTTTGCCAAGTACCACGGCCTCGGCAACGATTTCATCCTTATTGATAATCGCGATACGGCCACGCCTCGGCTGAGTCCTGAGCAGGCGATTGCTTGGTGCAACCGGCGCTTTGGTATTGGTGCAGACGGTGTGATTTTCGCCCTACCCGCTCAAGCAGGCGGTGATTATCAAATGCGCATCTTTAACAGTGACGGCTCGGAACCCGAGATGTGCGGCAACGGTATTCGCTGCTTGGCGCAGTTCCTGCGCGATCTGGGTGAGGCCCGCGAGAGCCTGGCGATTGAAACCCTAGCTGGCATCATCACGCCCAGCTTTACAACAGCGGGGCAGATTCGTGTCGATATGGGGGCACCTCAGCTGTTAGCGGCTGAGATTCCGACAACGATCGCGAGCCCTGACACAAAAGTCATCAATCACCCCTTAGACGTAGCAGGGCAAAGCTGGCAGGTAACGACGGTCAGCATGGGCAACCCCCACTGTGTTGTTCTTGTGCCGGATGTTGCGGCGATTGATCTGGCGGCGATTGGGCCACAGTTTGAGCATCACTTGGTGTTTCCACAGCGGATCAATACCGAATTTGTCGAGGTGCTCAGCCCCACCCACCTCAAAATGCGCGTTTGGGAGCGAGGGGCAGGTATCACGCTGGCCTGTGGCACGGGTGCTTGTGCCACGTTGGTCGCGGCGGTGCTGACGGGCCATAGCGCAACCCAAGCAACGGTCTCGCTGCCGGGGGGTGATTTAGCAATTGATTGGGATCAGGCAAACAACCGCGTCTGGATGACTGGCCCCGCGACACATGTGTTTGATGGGGTAGCTGATGCAATTTATTGATGCGGTCACGATCGCGATCGAAGCCGGCGCTGGCGGTGATGGCATCATTGCCTGGCGGCGCGAAAAATATGTGCCCGCTGGTGGCCCGGCGGGCGGTGATGGCGGTGATGGTGGCTCAGTGTATCTAGTTGCCGAAGCCAACCTGCAAACCCTACTCGATTTTCAGTTTCAACGCCTCTTCAAAGCCGTCGCGGGAGCTAAGGGTGGCCCCAAGAAAATGACCGGCAAGAGCGGTGACGATCTCTACATTCCCGTTCCCTGCGGCACCCTCGTTCAGGATGCCGACAGCGGCGAGTTGCTAGGTGATCTGATCGAAGCAGGCCAAACCCTCTTAGTTGCTAAAGGTGGCAAAGGCGGCCTTGGCAACGCCCACTTTTTGAGCAACCATAATCGGGCGCCAACACGAATCACCCTCGGCAAGCCCGGTGAAGTGCGCAATCTCAGCCTTGAGCTCAAACTTCTGGCTGAGGTGGGCATTATCGGTCTCCCGAATGCGGGCAAATCAACCCTGATTTCTGTCTTGTCCTCAGCGCGCCCCAAGGTGG
>CAZAGN010000018.1:31152-37041 GCA_964484905.1 uncultured bacterium
ACCAAGCTGTAAATTGCCGCCGGGGTCGCGACCTCAGGGGGGTATTGAGGTGAGTAGTCGCGATCGCGACAAGACATCAACAACTCTATTTGCGGGGCACTCCAATACGTAATCTTGGTCTACGCTGGAGACCATCGCGAACTGGTTTTGACCGTACGGGCCGCTCAGACTTGCGTGATACCGCGCCCTAACCTACGACAACACAGCCTTACACACCCGATGTAGAGCGATTAAAGTGTCGGTAATAGTGCGGTTTACTGTCATGCTTCGGCCTTTCTATCTTGCGGGCTTGCTCCTAGTTGCCAGTCCTCTCCTCGCAGTTCCCCAATCACAGGCCCTTGCCCAAACTGCCACCTCATCAGTCTTTACCGATGCAGCAGGCATTGCGATTCGTGGTACCGATCCGGTCGCCTATTTCACCCTCGGCGAGCCGACGCCAGGCGTGGCCGAGTTTAGCTACACCTGGATGGATGCAACCTGGTACTTTAGCTCTGCCGCGCACCGTGATGCTTTTATTGCCGATCCCGAAGCTTATGCACCCCAGTACGGGGGCTATTGCGCTTGGGCGGTTGCCAATGGTTACACCGCTTCAATCGACCCCGCAGCCTGGCGCATTGTCGATAACCGTCTGTATCTCAACTACAGTCCGGGTATTCAGCGCCGTTGGCAACAGAATATTCCTAGCTTTATCGAGCAGGGTAACCGCAATTGGCCTGCAGCACAGTTTGATTTTCGTGGCTAAGGCAGATTCTCTGCGTTGAGTCGGCATAGCACTCACCCAGCCAAATCACTTGCCATAATAGAGGCACTGACTTTAAAGGGGCAGCCTCAATGCGGCGCTGGTGGGGATTTTTAGCAGCCTGTTTGGGCGTTGGCTTGACTCTGTTACTTGTGTGGCCACGCTTTCCGGCCCCTTTTGAAAGTATTTTGGTGAATTTTGCGCCTGAGGCAACGGCTGCTGATGTCCAAACGATCGCGACTCAGTATCACCTCAACCTGCAGCGCAACCCGTCGAGTGCCGTCGCCCATACCGGCAATGTCTACGAATTTGAGTACAACCCCGAAATTTCGGGCAAGCCAGGAACCCTGCTGCGGCAACTTACCCGCGAGCCCTTGGTGAAATTTGCCGAACCGAATTACCAGTTCACCACCACCGACGCCGCCACTTTTGTACCCAATGACGAGTTCTACCCCCAGCAGTGGAACTTTGAGGCGATCGCGATGCCCGAAGCCTGGCGGCTCAATCAAGGCGAAGGCGCTGTTGTGGCCGTCATTGATACGGGTGTGGCCCGCGTTTCTGACCTGGCCCAAACCACCTTTGTCCCAGGCTATGACTTTGTTGATGGTGACGACCAGCCCGATGACCTCAACGGTCACGGCACCCATGTCGCCGGTACGATCGCCCAATCCACTAACAACGGTCTCGGCGTTGCCGGCATTGCCTACAAAGCAGCCATTATGCCGATCCGGGTGCTGGATGCTAACGGCTTTGGCACCGTTGCCGATATTGCTGCCGGAATCCGCTACGCCGCCGACCAGGGTGCGACTGTTATTAATATGAGCCTCGGTGGTCGGGGCGGCAGCGAGCTGATGCAAGATGCCGTACGCTATGCCTACCGCAAAGGCGTAACGATCATCGCCGCCGCCGGTAACGATAGCTCCGATCAAGTCAGTTATCCTGCTCGCTATGCCGAAGTGATTGGTGTCGCCGCAGTTGGGCCAACGGGTGACAAGGCCCCCTATTCTAACTACGGCGGTGGTGTCGATATCTCTGCCCCCGGCGGTGCCAAAACGAGCGAGCACCCCGAGTGGGGCGTGTTGCAGCAAACCCTCAGCCGCCGTAATCCGCAAAATGCCGTCTTCGAATACTTTCAGGGCACCAGTATGGCCGCACCCCATGTGGCGGGTGTAGCTGCTTTGGTGCAATCGATGGGTGTAACTCAGCCCGATGCAGTGCGTGATGTGCTCAAGCGCAGCGCCATCGCTGTGCCTGATGACAAGCTGAATTTCTTTGGGGCTGGTCGTCTTAATGCCGCTCAAGCGCTGCAAGGCATTCACAACAGCCCGACGACAAATCCGCTCATGCTTTGGCTGCAAGACTTTTTGCGCTATCTCAACGACAACGGCTACCTCAACCCGCGCTTCTGGTTTGATGGCGGTGCGGTCATGTTGCTCCCCAAAGCCCTGCTTGTCTTGGGCGGCTATGTCGTGACGATTCTTGTGCGCTGGTGGGTTGCCCCGAAACGCTTTATCGGTGGCTGGCCCCTCTGGCTCGGTTTGCTTTGGGGTAGTGGCGGCCTGTTTGTTGCCCGGGGTGTTCACATCATGGGCTTGCCCCACTGGCCGATGCAGATCATCGGTAGCGCTTGGCCCGAACTCGGCACGGCTCTCAGCCCCAGCCTTAGCCTTAATCCTATTTTTGCCAGTGCCCTTCTGCCATTTTTGCTCATCGCCTTTTGCCTTGGAATACGCTCATGGCGCTGGGCCATTGTTGGTATTTCGGCAGGTATTGCGGCGCACCTCCTCCTCAGTGGTACCGTTCTCTTTGCCGGTGTCCAGTGGTTGCCCTGGGAAGGTATAGCCCGTACTTGGCTGATTACCAATGGTCTAATCTGCCTCTTGCTGACAGGTTTGGTGGCGCGTTCGCACACGGAGGCCGCGTACTAAATGCAAGAGTTTGAGGGTGTGGTCAGGTTTCTTGATCTGGCTGGCGGTGTCTGGGTGTTGCAGGCCGAAGAGGTCTGCTATGCCCTCTTTCGGGCCCCAGCCGCCATGCTCAAAGAGGATCTGGCGGTGATTGTCACCGGGCGCATTGTTGACGGCATGATGACCGCCGCCCAAGTGGGGCCGGTGCTAGAGGTGTTGACATTTGTCAGCCAAGCGGTGAATTAGGAATGGCGCTTACAGGGCGATGACCGGCTGTGTGAACGTGGCCTGATCGGCGCAAACACTCACAGCACCGCCATCCATTTCGATTACCTGCCGCGTTCACCACAACCTCGTTTAAATACATCAACTACCGTTTGGTGGAGGTACTTAATTGCCATAGTCCTGTATTCACACGTAATCCATGGAGGTTAAAACGACCCCACTACATTCTCTGCCCCTATTTTTGTCAGGGACGGGAATATGGTGGTACATGATGAGTTGCCTTTCGCTGCAAATGTGCCATTGAGCGTTAGTCTGGGCATGACTAGGGGAAAACACAATGGCAATTCAGCTTTTGGTGCTTGATATTGATGGCACCATCGCCGGGACTGATAACGAAGTCTCGCAACCCGTAAAGCAAGCGATTCAGGCGGCCCAAGCCAAGGGGGTCAAGGTCGCGATCGCGACCGGGCGCATGCACCAATCAGCCGTGCGCTTTCATCGTGATATTGCCTCCGACATGCCGCTTGCCTCCTATCAGGGGGCGTTGGTGCGTGACCCTCGCGATGGCAAAACCTATCAGCATCTTGCCCTCGAGCCGCAGCAAGCGCGTCAATTTCTCGACTATATTGCCACCGAGCCCCTGATCGTTCATACCTACATCAACGACGAGCTGTACATTCGCGAAGATAATCCCCTCAGCCGCTGGTATGCCGAGCGCTCACAAATTGCCATCAACTTTTTGCCCGACAGTGGCTGGCACGCCGACCCCACAAAAATCTTAGCCATGAGCGAAGACACCGTACTGATCGATCGCCTCTGGCAGCGCACCCAAGCCCAATTCTCAAGTGATAAGCTCTACATCACCAAATCAGTACCAACATTCCTAGAAGCCACCAACCCCAAAGCCAATAAAGGCCAAGCCGTACAGTTTATGGCCGAAACCCTAATGGGGATTACGGCGGCTGAAGTGATGACCGTTGGTGATAGCTACAACGATGTTGAGATGCTGGGCTATGCCGGGGTGGGTGTAGCGATGGGTAATGCAGACGCCGCCGTGCAGGCGACCGCGAACTGGGTTGCACCTGCCGTCACCGCTGATGGTGTCGCCGCCGCCATTGAGGAATTTATTCTCTGAGGACTTTATTCTCTAAGGTAGTGGTTAAGGCGTACTTTTGCGAGAAGCGCCGTGTGGCTGACAGGGAGGATTGTACTATCAGGCACCCCCAAAGTGTCAGACTATGCAACCGCGACGGCAAACCAAAAATCCACAGGATAATACGGATATGCCAAACACCAGCACCCTATGGGGCCGAACCTGCCTGTGGCTGATAACCCAGGTAATTGCCAGAACCATCAAGACACCCGTACCCAGTCCCGGTTACGCAGGCTTTGTCGCCGTGGCGCAGCAGATTGCTGTTGGCCGCTCTGTTACCGAGCAACAGGCCACTGTCCGCCGTGTTTTGCACACCCTCGTGCCAGCGCCGGTACGCTGGGCTGCACGGACATTTTCGCGCCCAAATCGCTGGGTTTGCGAAACTAATGCTTGGTTTGCAAGCACACTCACACATTGGCTGGTTGGGCCGAGCCAGCGACAGACAGTGACCCGCGCTGATGGCAGCGTTTGGCAAAGCACTGTCCAGATTGAAAAGTGCCGTTATCTGGATGAAAGCCGCTGTGTTGGTTTGTGTGTCAACCTCTGTCAGAAGCCCACGCAGCGCTTTTTCCGTGAAGACTTTGGTATTCCTCTGACGATGACGCCCAATTTCGAGGATCTAAGCTGTAGTCTCAGCTTTGGCGAAGTGCCACCCCCCGAGACGCCACAGCATCCTTGTCTGGCCGAATGTCCGACTGCAACAAGCCGTTATGCCTGCCCCAAAGAATCACCCCGCCCTGCATCACAGCCGAACTAGGTGACCACAATCTGAGGAATGCAGAGTGCTGCCGAAGCAAGAGAGTAGACTAAAGTAATAGCACCTGTCGGAGCCGCTAATGGCTGTGCCTTTGCTGAATAATCGCTATCGCCCTGTCCGACCCTTGGGCAAAGGTGGTTTTGGTGTAACGGTAGTTGCCGAAGACACCTATATGCCCTCCAAGCGCTTGTGTGTGCTGAAGCAACTGAAGCCAACCAAAGCCGACCCCAGCTTGTTTCAAATGATTCGCGATCGTTTTGCGCGCGAAGCGGCCATTCTCGAAGAACTCAGTCGCAGTAACCGCCAAATTCCTGAGCTTTATGCGTACTTCACCGAGGGCAATCGCTTTTATTTGGTGCAAGAGCTGATTGACGGTGAAACAATCATGGCGCGGGTAAAGCGGCTCGGCATCCTTGACCCTGAGGAAGTGACGAAAATTCTCGAAAGTGTCCTACAGGTTTTAGATTACGTTCATGGCAAGGGTATCATTCACCGCGATATCAAGCCCGACAATGTTATTTTGCGCGCCGAAACCCAGCAGCCTGTCCTGATCGATTTTGGTGCTGTCAAAGAAACGATGCTGCATCATACCGATGACGATCAGAGCCTGAGTGACCACTCGCGGGTCATTGGTACACCGGGCTATATGCCCCTCGAACAAGGCATGGGACGACCTATTTTTGCCAGTGATCTGTACAGCTTGGCCTTTACGGCAGTATTTATGCTGGCGGCCAAGCATCCGCATATGCTGCCGCACGACCCCGTCACAGGCAGTGTTTCCTGGCAGAGTGTTTTACCCGATTTGCCCGCTCATCTAAAACGGGTGCTCACCAAGGCGACCGAAGTCTACCCTCGCGATCGCTATGCGAGTGCGCGTGCCATGCTCGATGATATGGGCGATTTGCACATGGATTTGCTGGCCAGTGAGCTGAAACGGTTTCGGCGACGTCCAGAGTAGCCTGCGAGCACCTCAATCCGCCTGTTGCTATTGTTGCGAGGTATGGGCATTGCCTCGACGCTGAGCTAATTCATCTGCTTTGATGTGAGCAGGATTCATTTCTCCCTGGTGCCATGCTGCCGCATCTGTTTTATCGCGAAGATGATTACC
>CAZAGN010000018.1:37141-38590 GCA_964484905.1 uncultured bacterium
TGCCCTGCCTGTCTTACTGCCGATCGCGATCACACCCCAGCGTCAAAGCCTGTTGCTGGGTTTGGGTGGCGGAGTCATGCTGGCAGCCACGGCGTTCTCACTGGTATTACCCGAAGCCGCCGAGCAGTTGGGCTACAGTCGGGCTATTGCCGCCTTAACCATGCTGCTGGGTATTGGTTTGGGGGCACTCTTTCTAGAGTTAGCCCACCGCTACTTTCCCCATGAACATGTGTTTAAGGGGGTTGAAGGCAAATCCAATTTGGCACGGATTTGGCTGTTTGTGATTGCGATTACGCTGCATAACTTTCCCGAAGGACTGGCGGTGGGTGTTAGTTTTGGTGCCGGTAATATTGACAACGGGCTCGCGATCGCGTTCGGTATGGCGCTGCAAAATATCCCTGAGGGCCTGGTTGTTGCCCTAGCCAGTTGGCGAAGGCTACAGCCGCCCTCTGGGTGTATCGCTGCTAACGGTCTTAGTCGAACCCATTGGTGGCTTTGTGGGTGCCAGTGTCGCCCAAGATATTCTGGGGCATGGCCTTTGCCGTTGGGGCCATGTTGTTTGCGGTTAGTGATGAAATTATTCCCGAATCTCACCGCAAGGGCAGCGAACGTCAGGGCGCTTTGAGCGTGATTGTTGGCTTTGTCCTGATGATGTATCTCGACATTACCTTGGGCTAAAGCGCTGAGCAGGGATCAGTATTGGTGATCAAAACTGCTGACCTATGTTCCCCCCACTCTCATCGAATAGAGGGAAAGCGGCGATCCTCAGAACGCAGTCGGTAAGAGAACGTTGTCAATAACGTGAACGAACCCATTAGATGCTTGGATGTCTGCTTGAATGACGGTGGCTTGATTGTTAATTCGCAACGTATTGCCAGTCGGGACAATCGTCACGCTGGTGTTGTTAAATAACGTCGGTAGAGAGGTCAGCCCCGAGAGTACTGATGCTGGTGAAGCACCACTTGAAACATGAAACAGCAAAATGTTGGTCAGTTGCTGATTCGTCAGACTGGCCAGTGTTCCAGGCGGTAACGCATCAAAGGCCGCATTGGTTGGCGCAAAAACCGTGAAAGGCCCTGGGCCTTGCAGCGTACTGGCTAAGCCAGTGCTTGTTAAGGCGCTAACCAAAGTAGTCAGCTGAGGATTATCCGCTGCCAACTCTGTAATGGTCATGCGAGGCGCAGGTGCAGTGACAACAGAATCATTACAGGCAACCAGAGCAACGCTGACGAGAGCGGCGGCACCGGCAGCGAAGAAGGAACGAGACATAAACCACACCATAAGATTGCACTCATACGTTACCAAGTTGATACAAAACGTCATGTACGCCAAAGCGCAGGATGCACTCACCAGAATCCGCAAAACCCATGTAACTTTTCATACGCAACAAAAAGAACAGAGCCTAGGGAGTGTCATCAAAAGGGGAATAGAGTAGGAGGAGGCAAGTAA
>CAZAGN010000019.1:0-3948 GCA_964484905.1 uncultured bacterium
TCTTTACTTGCCTCCTTCTACTCTATTCCCCTTTTGATGACACTCCCTAGGTTAATCTCGCTATGAAGCTCTGTCCTAGTCAGGCGGATCTCGCTCTTAATCTCCGTATTTTGCAGTTCAAACTTGCGATCAAAACCGTCCAGCTTTTTATCCAAAGCCAGGATTAAGTCTTTGAGATCTTGCATGGTCGGCTCAGACATAGTGGTAGTTGCCAACGCAGCCGATATCCTCACTATAACGGTTCGATACGGGCTAAAGCCGGATCTGGCTGACTGTAACGGATTAACTCGGCGCAGTTTTTCAGGCTGGGGCGTGGCAGTATTCCACGGGTTGCCACTCGCGTACCGAGTTAATCAAAACGATCTCTGTCGCCGCCGTCAGCATTGCGCGGGTAATAGTGGCTTCTGTAATTTTGCCCTGTTGCAACAACCATTGCCGATAGACCCCTGCCAGCAAGCCCGCATCAAGGTGAGGGGTCAACCACATACCGTGATAGTTAATCACGACATTGCCCGTACAAAATTCGGTGATTTCACCCGCCGTATTCCAGAGCAGCACGTCATCATAGTCGGGTTGGGCGGCGAGGGCTTGGCTGTAGTGAGGCCGGTGGGTGGTTTTGTGATAGACAAAGGGACTTTGGCTATTAAGCGGCGTTTCTGCTAAGCAAACCCGTAAGGGGCCAAGCTGAATGGCCTGAGTTTGAATCGTGGTCTGGCCATCGGCGTGTAACAGCAGGCGGACTTTGTGCACCTGATGGGCTGGCAGTGTCTGGACGGCAGCAAGCAGGCTGTGCTGAATCGGGTCGCGATCGTAGGGGCGACCAAAGTAGGCGGCAGTACGCTCCAGCCGATCGAGGTGTAAATCTAGGCGGGCGTAAGTGCCTTGCCAGCGCAGGGTTTCGAGGCAATCGAAGCGAGGCTGGGTCAGGATTGCGGTCTTTTGTAGGCATTCGGCGTATTCTGTGGCGGCATCGGAATCCCAAACAATACCACTGCCCACACCGTAGGTCGCCTGTTGCTGACGATCCAGACAAACCGTGCGAATCGCCACACTAAAACGGGCTTCGTGGTCGGGCGTGATATAGCCCAGCGCACCAGTATAGACGCCCCGAGGACTGGCTTCAAGATCGCGAATAATCGCCATGGTTCGGGCTTTGGGCGCACCCGTAATTGAGGCGCACGGAAACAGATGGCTCAGTACCTGCTGCCAAGGGGCTTGGGTTTGGGCGGTGATTGTTGAGGTCATCTGCCAGAGGGTGGGATGGGCTTCGAGGTCGAAAAGAGCCGGAACTTTAACCTGATCGCCAATGCGGGCGAGATCGTTGCGCATCATATCGACGATCATGACGTTCTCGGCTTGGTTTTTGGCAGAGTGCTGGAGCCAGTGCGCCAGTTCGCGATCGCGAGCTGGACTGCCACCCCGAGGTACGGTTCCTTTCATGGGACGGGTGAGCACCTGGCCCTGTTTGTACTCAAAAAATAGCTCTGGGGACGCTGAGCAGATCGTGTAACTGCCGGTGTCGATGTAGGTGGCGTAGGCGTTGGGTTGGGCCAGCACCAAATCGTGAAACAAGCCCCAGGTACTGCCACGAAGCTGACTGCGCAGGCGCAGGGTGTAATTGACTTGGTAGGTGTTGCCCTGGGCAATCTGGTCTTTGATGCTCGCGATCGCGACCGCATAAGCCGCCGCATCGACATCAGCCTGCCACGGACTGAGCTGGTAATCACCGCCGGGATAGCGCTGCCACAGTTCAGCCGTGCTCAAACACTCCGGTGTGTCAAACAGACCAAACCAAAGAGGGGGCACCGTCGCCGCTTGAGTCGTCAAGGCTTTATCAAAGGCTGGTGCTGCTTCATAACTCAACCAGCCCACTGCATAAGCACCGGCTGTTACGGCTGCCGCCACCGCATCCAGGGCAGCCGGTAGATCGGTCTCCGCCTCAATCACCTGCAACGGCGCGCCAAAACACCACCACTGATCGCCCGCCGCCACACCGGCGCGACGTAAGCAGACCTTGGGTTGCTGGACGCACTCCGGCTGGGGTGATAGCATAACCTTAAACTACGCAAATCCTATCGGGTTATCGGGAATTGTTATGGCAGCGACAAAAGGGCCTTCCGCCGTCGAGCAGATCAAAGAAGAGAGCGATTACCTCCGTGAGCCGCTGCGTAGCGAACTTGCTGCCGATACAACCCATTTTAGCGAAGCCGCCATTCAAGTTTTGAAGTTTCACGGCGCCTATCAGCAATTTGATCGCGATAACTTTCACGAGCGCCGCAAAGCCGGCCTAGAGCGCGACTATCGCATTATGCTGCGCACCAAACAGACCGCTGGCTATGTGCCCCCAGCGCTGTATCTCACCCTCGATGATTTGGCTGATCGCTATGGCTATGGCACCCTCCGCATTACCACCCGCCAAGCCTTTCAGATGCACGGTATTTTGAAGGCCAATCTCAAGGCCGTTGTCGGTGGCATTGTGCGGCAACTCGGCTCGACCCTGGCCGCCTGTGGTGATGTCGAACGCAACATCATGGCACCCGCCGCTCCCTACAAAGACCAGCCCGCCTATGTGCTGGCCGATCAGTATGCCCAAGTCCTTTCCGATCTGCTCGCGCCCCGCACCCAAGCCTATGTTGATATCTGGGTTGATGGTGAAGCGCTTGAGCTGCCGGAACTGAAGCCCAACCAACCCGAAAATAACAGAATCCACAAAGACGGCCCCGAACCCCTCTACGGCACTCACTACCTACCGCGCAAATTCAAATCGGCGGTCACGGTTCCTGGCGATAATTCCGTCGACCTCTACACCCAAGATCTGGGGCTGGTGGTTGTTACCAACGAGCAGGGCACTCTCGAAGGTTTTAACATCAGTGTTGGTGGGGGCCTCGGTCGTACCCACGGTAAAGAGGAAACCTTCCCGCTGCTGGCCCAACATCTTGGCTTTGTCAGTCTTGCCCAAATGCCCACGGTGGTGCAAGCAATTGTGGCGGTTCAACGCGACTTTGGTGACCGCACTGACCGTCGCCATGCCCGCCTCAAATATCTTGTCCATGAATGGGGTATTGATACCTTCCGCACCAAGGTCGAAGAGTATGCCCAGCTCACGATCCAAGCCTGGCGCAATCTCGAACCTTTTGCCGTCCTCGACTACCTCGGGTGGCACGCTCAGGGCGATGGCAAGCTCTTTTTAGGCTTAGATGTTGCCAATGGCCGTGTCAAGGACGAGGGTGATTTCCGCCTCAAAACCGTTCTCCGCACCCTTGTCAGCCGCTACGAAATTCCCCTGCGTCTGACACCCCAGCAAAATGTTTTGCTCTGCGATATTGACCCCGCCTGGCAAGCTGAGATCAATCAACTCTTGGCCGATCATGGGGTTGCCCTGATCGAAAGCAAGCCGCAACTGCCCCGCTACGCCATGGCCTGCCCTGCGATGCCCACCTGTAGCCTCGCGATTACCGAATCGGAGCGAATGATTCCTAGCATCCTGGATGATCTCGAAGCCCTCCTCGCGCGCTTTGGCCTTGCCGACGAAACCTTTATCTTGCGGATGACTGGCTGCCCCAATGGCTGTGCGCGGCCTTATATGGCAGAACTGGGCTTAGTCGGTCGGGTCGCGGATCATTACCAAGTTTGGTTGGGTGGCAGCCCCCGTGGCGACAGGCTGGCCGAAGTCTTTAGCGAAAAAGTGCATCACGATGAGCTGATGGCAACCCTCACACCAATCCTGCGCTATTTCAAAAAACGGCGGCGGCAGGGCGAAAGTTTTGGGGATTTTTGTGCCCGTGTTGGCATCGCTAAGCTACAAGCACTTGCAGCAGCCCCGATTCCCAAAACGATTAAAGTACGCCCCGACAGCTACGACCGCCTCAAGGCAATTGCCGATCGCGACGGCAAGAACTTGGTTGATGTGGCGACGGCAGCGATTGAGGCGTATTTGCACCAAGAGAA
>CAZAGN010000019.1:4048-38244 GCA_964484905.1 uncultured bacterium
AGAACTTGGTTGATGTGGCGACGGCAGCGATTGAGGCGTATTTGCACCAAGAGAATGGTGGAATAAGCTAAACGAATGACAACTACTGATGATCGCTTAGAACGCATTGAGCAACGAGTTGAGGGGATCGAACACCGGGTGTCCGGTGTCGAGAAACAAACCGAGTTTCTGAATCAGCAGCTGAAGACGGTCATAGATGAATTGGGACAACTCAGGTTCGAATTCAAGACTTCGCAGTCAACGAGTGAGCGCCTAGAACGCTATGCACTTAGCTTGATTACCGGTGCGGTTGTCAGCATTATTGTTGGTGTGGTCTTCTTGCTAGTTCGAGAACTAATCTAGTCTGTTTCCAGAGCGGTGTTTTGGTGCTCCATGAGGCTGTTGAGGGCTGGGGTCGCGATCGCGAGCAGCCGCTGTAACTGCTCGAAGCTAAACGGATCCTTCTCGGCTGTGCCCTGAATCTCAATTAATTCCTGGGTCGCCGTCATCACCAAATTGAGATCAACGCTAGCCTGGTTATCTTCGGCGGCACAAAGATCGACACGCTCGGTACCGTCCACAATGCCCACCGATACCGCTGCTACCTGATGCCGCAGAGGCCAAGTTGTAATCATGCCCTCAGCCATAAGCCAGCGACAGGCATCTACAAGCGCGACATAACCACCCGTAATCGCGGCGGTGCGCGTACCGCCATCGGCCTGTAAAACATCGGCATCAATCGTAATGGTGCGCTCACCCAGAGCCTGCCAATCGAGGGCCACCCGCAAACTACGGCCAATCAGGCGCTGAATTTCAGCCGTACGCCCTCCTACCCGCAGCAGTTCCCGTTCGTGCCGCCGTGTTGTCGCACTGGGCAGCATCCGGTATTCGGCAGTCAGCCAGCCCTCGCCCGTATCGCGGCGAAAGCGGGGCACATCTTCTTTGATACTGGCGGTACAAAGAACGTGGGTATCACCAAAACAGATCCGTACCGAACCCGGCGCATAGCGGGTAAAGTGGCGCTCGATCGCGATCGGTCGTAAGGCTTCCACAGTCCGCTGATCCGGGCGCATGGGTGATCCTCGTGGCAACGCCTTCAAGCTTAGCGCCATTCTCTGGAGCTATGTCTGGGATCTATAGCTGGGGCTAGTTCGAGTCTAATCTCAACAAACCAAAGACACTCGCAACATAAAAGGCAGCCGCATAAGAAAAGACAGCCCCGTAGGACTGTCTCAACACATGATTTTATGGATTTCTGCTATTCGTCAGTGAACGGACTCACAACCAACCTCATTCACTCACTAGTCTGGAACTGACTCAGCCAGACCTAGGCGATCTTCGGTGTTCCGAAAGCCTTCTCAGGAATCGTTGTGTACTCAGCCACAACAGCGCGGAACTCTTCGCCATCCATGGTTTCCCGCTCAATCAGAACGTCTGCCAGGCGATCCATCAGATCACGGTGCTCGGTCAGAATTACCACAGCGCGGTCATAGCACTCACTGAGGACTGTCCGTACCGAGACATCAATCTTGGCAGCAATGTCTTCGGAGTACTCCGTCCGACCCATCCAGTTACCCCCCAAGAACACCTCTTGGTTGGGGCCTTCTAGCATCAAGGGGCCTAGTTCCGACATGCCGAAACGGGTCACCATCTGACGCACCAGACCAGTGTTTTGCTGGAGGTCATTGCTGGCACCCGTGGTCACTTCACCATAACCAAAGACAATGTCTTCAGCGGCTCGACCACCAAAACCAACCACCACCCGATCGAGTAACCAAGCACGGCTGTAGAGGCCACTATCGACCAACTCTTCGTTGGGGATCGGCTGTGTAAAGCCACCGGCACCGTTAGAACGGGGGATGATCGTGACCTTATTAAGGGCATCAGCGTAGGGCAGCAAGGTTGTGATCAAGGCATGACCAATTTCGTGGTAAGCAATAAGCCGCTTGGCTTTGCCATCCAGAAGAGGTGGCTTGCTGAGGCCAATCGTAATCCGGTCGATGGCGTCATCAATGTCGGTATTGGTGACGGCTGCTTGGTGACGACGGGCCGCCAAAATAGCCGCTTCGTTGAGCAGGTTGGCCAAATCGGCACCAGCAAAACCAGGTGTACGGCGGGCAACCACTTCGAGGTTGACATCATCAGCCAGTTTTTTATCGCGGGCATGCACCTTGAGAATTTCGTGGCGACCCTTGAAGCTCGGACGATCCACAGTCACTTGGCGGTCAAACCGACCCGGACGTAGTAAGGCTGCATCGAGCACATCAGGGCGGTTGGTGGCCGCGATGATGATGATGCCGTTGTTACCCTCAAAGCCATCCATTTCGGTTAGCAGTTGGTTAAGGGTTTGTTCACGCTCATCATTACCACCACCGATACCAGCACCCCGCTGGCGACCGACGGCATCGATTTCATCAATAAAGATGATGCAAGGGGCGTTGTCTTTGGCCTTTTTGAAGAGGTCGCGGACGCGGGAGGCACCCACACCGACAAACATCTCGACAAACTCAGAGCCGGAGATTGAGAAGAAGGGCACGCCTGCTTCACCAGCAATTGCTTTGGCGAGCAAGGTCTTACCCGTGCCAGGAGGGCCAACCAGCAGCACACCCTTAGGAATCTTGGCACCGACGGCTGTAAAGCGTTCGGGCTTGCGGAGGAAGGTGACGACCTCTTGCAATTCTTCTTTGGCCTCTTCGATACCAGCCACATCATCAAACTTGATGCCCGTTTTCGCTTCCATGGCAAAGCGGGCTTTGGATTTGCCAAAGTTCATCGCCTGTCCTGGGCCACCACCGGCATTGCTGCGCCGGAAGAGGAAGAACAAGCCACCCAAAAGCAGTACCGGAATAACCAGGTTGCCGACAATGCCCCAGAAGGCACCACCATCACGGGTACGCACAACGGCGACCTCAATCCCTTCGACTTGCAGGCGTTGAATCAAGTCGGCAGCGGTGCTGGGAATGAGTTGAACGCGGAACTGGCTGGTACCGCCATCGGTGCCCGGATCAGCAGCAAAGACTTCGGCTTCGGTGCCACTGTCGGCGACGTTCACGCGGGTGACGCGGCCATCCTCGACGTACTGCAAGAAACGACCATAGGTAAGGTTCGAGATGGGGGCAGCAAAGCCCGGCACTTGCCACAAACTTGCACATAGCAAGCCGATCGCGAGTGCGGAGCGCCACCGAAAAGATTTGAAAAATCGCTGCATACGCACGTCCAATGAGGAGCTTCTTAATACAAGTTAACCGATTACTCAGAATCACCACAAGCAAAGACAGCTCCGGAGACCCGTTCACTGCGTAATGGCGTAGTGTTTATCAGGTATGGCCTTGGCTGATCGCTTAGCTGAGCTGTTGATGAGTCTTGATCTGTCAAATCTGAATTCGGGTTAGGCTTTCTGGCTGGGCTGGGCGTTAACCCTGAGATGATCTTGGCAGCCCTGAGCTTAATCACCAAACCAATCCGGAGTTTAGTCTCAACTGTGGCTGATCTCCCCTAATCATTCACGATCTGCTCTTAGGTACATTTGCTAGGGTAAATCCAGGGGCGAATCCACACGCCTCATCAGGTTACACATGCCTCGTAAGGTTAGTTTTGATAGGGCTCAGGGCTATTTCTTTGCCCGGTCGCTGCCCGCAGCCGAGGCTAAGGTACTCCTGATGCAGTCACCTTGTTGGTGAGATTGCCATCCGATCATCTGCCAAAGACACCAACAAGGGTTGTCAACTGTCGATTGTGAAGGGACGAATGCTAGGATAGGCAAGCAATTGAGTTAACGGCTTCAATGCCCACCCATAGCCAACTTGAGAGTCTGTATCGTGTCAGCTATCAACTGACTTAGTGTATCCCATACATCTCATTTGCGTTGATGAGCGAACGGCCAATGTCTATGTATTGGCTGGGTATGATGAGGAGCTTGAATTTCAAACAGTACCCAATGGAGATTTTGCTGATGAGCCAAATTAACTATGCGGCTATGTCTTCTGCTCAGTTGAAAGATTATTTCCTCAGACATCGTGGCGATAAAGCTGCTTTTCAAGCCTATTTAGACAGAATTAATCAGCGTCCCCTCAGGGTTATCGCGAGTCCTAGCGATCCTGATTTTGATGCGAAAGTTCAAGCTGCCATCCGTCAAAAATTAGAAACAGCACAAGGCAATAGCCGTCGTAATACAGAGTTGAAGCCGAACGACCGGGTGTAAGTGTGCTCTGATTCAAGCGCAATATTGGCCTGGTGCTCTTGCAGCAGCAGCATCATGTTGCTAATACCCAGCAGATGGCCCCCTAGTGTGCATATAGCTTGAGGTTGGCGACGATATGCTGGGCGGCGGCGGTCAGGTTGGGCAAGATGAGGGGCGGTCTATACGGCAACAGGGCTTGACGACTCCGAATACCGCCCGTAATCGCGATCGTCGGGACGTTGTTTTTGCGCCCGGCAATAATATCGGCTTCGGTATCGCCAATCATCCAGGTCAGGGTGGCCGGGGGTAGTTCGGCAATTGCCTGGGCCATCAGTTGAGTTTTATCAGCCACATCATCGGTTTTACGATAGCTGTCTGTCAGGCAATAGCGATAGGCACGCGGAAAATAAACATCGAGCTTGTGCGCTGTCAGGACGGGTTGCAGCTCTTTGTGACGGCGCATTGTCATAGTCGCCAGTTCGATACCGTGACGGGCGAGGTAATCGAGAGCACTATGGGCATCAGCCTGCAGTTGGTCATAGCTGAAAAAAGGCGCGCTATGGACATGGGCTTGGCGCAGCTCGACAAATTGATCGGCAAGGTGGCTCGGAAAGCCCGTACGCAGGGCAATGTCGCGCTCGGGCACCCGGTCTCGCTTGGCCTGCCAGAACTCGTCTTTGCTCAACTGATGCAGGTGCAGTTGCGGCTGGGCCAAACGCTGCACACAAAAGCGATAGACACGGTAGTAGCGCTCCGATACGTCCATAATTGGCCCATCGAAGTCGGTAAAAACACGCATGGGGACTCCCCAACACCCCCTATCGATTGTGCCAGGTTTGGCGGTTCAGAACAGTTTGGCCTAATTTAAATAGGCTTGCTGCATCGGGTGATCTTCAACATCCAGCGGCCACTCGGGCAGTTGCCCGCCCACAATGACGCGCTTGAGGCTGGCGTACTCCAAACTGAGGCGGTTGAGCGTGTTGAGCAGGACATCGATCGCGATCGCATCGGCGGTGCCCAAGTCAAACCAGCAGCGACCCCAGCAACCTTGGTACTCGACATTACCCATGTTGTGCATCAAAGCCGGCAACTGATCGGCTTCGCTGTCGTACTCAAAATAATCAATATCCAAGCCCGCATCCTGAACAAACAAAGCAGTTGCATTAAAACCGCCCAACATCCCGAGGGTGTACCACGATTCCAGCACCTGCTCGAGGTACTGCCGATCACTGGCCATGGGCTCGTTGGCAAACTCAAACCAGAGCCAAAGCTCCGACCAATTACATTCTTTGAATTCGATCTGCATAATTGCCTGATAACTGCCTAAGCGATGATGGTGCCAAAATCGGCCAATAGCCGTGCATTGTTACGTAAAACGGCCAGCAAATGCAAGCGATTCTGCCGCAACTTGAGGTCGGGATCCATAACCAGCACCGCCTCAAAGAACGTGGTTACAGCTGGCCCTGCCGCCAGCAATGCCTCAACCAAAACGCGGTAATCACCCGTTTTCGCCTGGGTATAGACTGCCTGCGCTGCCTCAAAGAGGGCGGTTTCACTGGCATCTTGCACCAACGTCGGCTCAAACACCGCTGCCGGATTGAGTTCAGACAGCACAACCTCTTTCGTCAATTTAGCAATACGGTTCACACTCGGATACAGCTCGGCTAGCTCACCCGACTGCCGCAAAGCCTGCAGCAACTGGGCCCGCGCCCAAAGATCGGGAATATTTTGCAAAGCTCGACTTACCAAGGCTGCATCGGCTAGGAGCGCATTGACAAGGTCGTAATCAATCTGCACGTCGTCTTGGAGGATCACCTGCAAACGCTGGCTAAAGAACTCGCGCAGCAGTTGCGCTGTGTTGGCATCGGCATAGGTATCACAGAGCTGGCTCAACAGCGCTTCGAGATCAAGGCTCAAGCCCGCCTGCGCCAAGATCAAAACAATGCTGTTGGCCGCCCGCCGCAAAGCAAACCGATCGGACGAACCACTGGGAATCTTGCCCTGGTGAAACAGACCGACCAAGCTATCGAGACGATCGGCGATACCAACAACTTGGGCTGTGATCGCCGTCGGCAGAGCCGCCCCCGCCCCCAAAGGCCAGTAGTGCTGCTCAATGCCCACAGCCACAGCTTCCGATTCGCCGTGATGGCGTGCATAGTCGGCCCCCATAATGCCCTGCATCTCCGGAAACTCGTAGACCATCTGGCTGACGAGGTCGGCTTTACAGAGTTGGGCGGTGCGATCAAGATCAGGACTATCGAGCCCCAAGGCCTGGGCAATCTGGGCTGTGATAGCGCGGATACGGTCAACTTTGTCGGCCATGCTGCCGAGGTTTTCGGCAAAGGTGACAGCGGCGAGCTTGGGCAAACGCTCTACCAGCGGTAGCTTGCGATCTTCGCTGTAAAAAAACTGCCCATCGGCCAGACGCGCCCGAATGACGCGGCCATTACCCGCCGCAATCGCTGCTGATTTCGCCGGATCGCCGTTGCTGATCGTGATGAAGTAGGGCAAGAGGCTGCCGTCGGCCTTACGCACACTAAAGTAGCGTTGGTGCGTCACCATCACCGTTTCGATGACAGGGGCGGGCAAAACTAGAAATTCAGGCTCAAAGTGACCCAGGACGGCGGTGGGCCACTCGACCAAATCGGTCACTTCATCTAGGAGTGCTTCGTTAGTCATTGCTACGCCCTGTACCGAGGTGGCGACAGCTTCGACTTGTTGGCGGATCGTTGCCTTGCGCTGCTCGCGATCGGCCATGACATAGCCCTGCTGTAGGCACGCTGCGTAGGTGCTGGCGCTAGAAATAGACAGTGGCGCGGGATGTAAGACACGGTGAACCCAGGTTTCGCGATCGCTCGTAACGTTTTCGAGTTCGACCGGCAAAATGTCTGCGTCCCACAGGCAGACTAACCACCGGATAGGGCGGGGAAACTTCAGTTCGCCACTGCCCCAACGCATGAGGCGATCGCCCTTGAGGCCGGTAATCCAAGCCGGAATGGCCGTTTGGAGAAGGGCGGGCGTGGCTTGACCCATAATCTGCTTGCGGGCAAAGAGAAACTGGCCTTTACCAACCGGGCGCAGTTCGAGCTCACTCGCGTCGACACCCTGCTTGCGGGCAAACCCCAGCGCGGCCTGGGTCAGCGCACCTTGGGCATCGTAGGCAACACTTTCGGGGGGGCCTTTGATTGCCTCTTCGCGATCGGCTTGCTGGGCGGGCAGATTTTCGATCAGTACGGCGAGGCGGCGCGGTGTGCCTAGCAGGCGGATGGTGCTGTCGGCAAAGCCCCACTCAGCCAAACTGGCGGCAATATCATTTTGCCACTGCGCCAAGGCCCCCTGGACAAAGGCGGTGGGTAATTCTTCGGTGCCGACTTCCAGCAAGAAGGCTGCCATGGGCAACTCCTCGATCACAAACGGTAACGTGGCGCTGCTGCAATCGCTGTCTACGTGAGGCCGTACGACTGGGCATTTACAGAGTCCGGTTTTAAGCCTAAGCGGTTTTGGGGGCGTTTGCAGACAAGCACCTCGGGCTTCATGTCAGAATGGTGGCATGGCCACTTTAATGTTGCGTTCGGCTGCTCAAAGTTATGACTGGCGCTACGTGAGTCCGACAGCGCCGACCTTGGTTTTTATTCATGGCTGGATGCTGAGTCAGCAGTATTGGCAGCCCCTACGTGAATACCTAGGCACACATTTGGGGGCATTTAACTGCCTCACCTACGACCTGCGCGGCTTTGGTCAGTCGGCAGCGATGTCTGAGCAGCCCTTTGATTTGATCAGCTACGCCGAAGATACGATCGCGATGCTGGATTGCCTCGAAACCGCTCCGGTTTGGTTGGTAGGGCATTCGCTGGGCGGCAGTATTGCCCTCTGTGCTGCCGACTTAGCGCCAGAGCGCGTTGCCGGGGTCATTTGCCTCAATGCAGGCGGTGGTATTTACCTCAAAGAAGAGTTTGACCGCTTTCGGGCTCTGGGGCAGCAACTGGTACAGTGGCGAGATCTCATGCGCTTGCCCGGATTCGGCCTGTATTTTCAGTTTGATAGTGTCCGCTCTCGCCTCGAAAAACAGTGGGGTCAGCAGCGGGTACAGGATTTTTTAGCGGCTCATCCGGTAGCAGCCCGTGAAGCGCTCCTGGCTTCAACAACGGAGACGGCAGTGCATGATCTGCCCCAAGTGGTGGCGCGCCTCCAGCAGCCCGTGCATTTCATCGCGGGTCAAGAGGATGCGATTATGCCGCCTCGCTTCGTACATTACTTGGCGAGTTTTCATCGTCGTTATGATCATGGTGCCTCGGTGCTTGAGTTGGCCCGCTGTGGCCATTTGGCCATGCTCGAGCAACCGCAGGTGGTGGCGCAGCATATGCAGCAGATTCTATGCGGATCGTTGTAGCGCCCGACTCGTTTAAGGGGACATTGACGGCGGCTGAGGCATCGATCGCGATCGCGAGCGGACTCCAAAAAGCACTCCCCAGCGCTGAGATTATTCAGGTGCCTTTGGCTGATGGGGGCGAAGGCACAGCCTCGGTCTGGCAAGCTGCTGTTGGCGGTACCTGGGAGCGTCTACCGACCGTTGATCCCCTCGGTCGTCCCCACAAAGCCGCCGTACTTTGGCTCGATGCCAGCACAGTGGTGATTGAAGCGGCGACGGCGATTGGTTTGCCGCTGCTAGCTGCTGACGAACGCAACCCCTGGCAGGCATCCAGTTATGGCCTGGGTGAGCTGATCGCCCAGGTATTGCCGCGTGCGCAGACAATCTGGATTGCCCTCGGTGGCTCGGCCACTGTTGATGGCGGTGTTGGCTGCCTACAAGCTTTGGGTGCCGCCATTTTAGACGCGCAGGGTCTGGCAGTAGCGCCTGGTGGGGCCGGTTTGGCAACCGTGGCGGCTGTGCATTGGCCAGAAATTAAAGCGGAGCTGCACCTGGCTCTCGATGTTACCAACCCGCTCTTGGGTGAATTGGGGGCGGCCCAGGTCTTTGCGCCTCAAAAGGGTGCTGATCTTGTGATGGTGCAAGCCCTAGAAACCGCGATGCAGTGCTGGGCAAGGGTCGCTGGGGGCAATCCTGAGGCGGCCGGGATGGGGGCGGCGGGCGGATTGGGCTATGCCCTCAGTTGTCTGGGCGCACAGTGTCACCGGGGCATTGAGGTGATTCTGGCGGCGACCCAGCTCCGAGAGCAGCTTGCGGGGGCCGACTGGGTGATTACGGGTGAAGGTTGTAGCGATCGCCAAAGCAGCGGCGGCAAAGTGGTTGGCGGTGTTCTTGAGTTGTCGCGATCGGCTAATGTGCCCTCACTCGTTCTCTCGGGCGCAGTCAAGCACAGCGAAGTGCAGCCCCTGCTAGATTTGGGTGCCGTCGCTATTTGGGATGCCACCCCGATCGCGAGTGTGAATCTGCCGCAAGACGCTGCCGCCTGTTTGAATTGGGCGAGTGAGCAACTAGGGCGGTTGCTGGCACGGCGAGGGTGAGTCAGCCACAGCATGGGGGAAGTTTAAATGGTGCATTTCATCGTTACACCCACCCAGCCAAAGCGCTAGCCTAGATCTGGCGTTCGGAGATTGGCAGCATGGCACAACGAGTATGGTTGGATGAAACACCCCATAAGCCCTTTGCCCTCCCCGGCGCGACCCCCCACTACACGCCCGACCGGCCAGTCCAAGTCGAGCACATTGCCCTCGACCTAGAACTTGATATTGAGGCCGAAACCGTTACTGGCACATGCAGCCTGCGTTTACGATCGCGACGAGAGGGGGTCACCCAGTTGCGTCTGGATGCTGTCGATTTGCAGATCGATCAGGTTAGTTGCAACGGCGCTGCGCCGCCCTATCAGTACGATGGCGAAGTCCTGCTGGTTGATGTGACCCTCGCCATAGACGCAGTACTGGAGTTGGTGATTCGCTACCGCCTTGAGCAGCCCCGGCGCGGCATTTACTTTATTAAGCCCACCGCTGCCTATCCCGATAAACCTGTCCAGGTCTGGACCCAGGGCGAAGATGAGGATTCCCGTTACTGGTTTCCTTGCTTCGATTACCCAGGCCAGTTAGCCAGCTCCGAGATTGCCGTCACGGTTGCGACGCCCTATGTGGTCGTTAGCAATGGCGAACTCATGGACACTCGCGCAGCCTCTGAGGGGCGTAAGCGCTGGCATTGGCGACAAGCGCAAGTTCATCCGACCTACCTGATGGCCTTGGCCGTCGGTGATTTTGCCGTCCTCGAAGACCAGTGGCAAGATCGCCCCGTCACCTATTACGTCGAAAAAGGCCGCGAAGAGCAGGCCCGCCTGACGATGGGTAAAACACCCCAGATGATCGCCTTCTTTTCGGAGTGGTTTGGCTATACCTACCCGTATCCCAAATATGCCCAGGTCTGTGTGGATGATTTTATTTTTGGTGGCATGGAGAACACCTCGATCACGATTTTGACCGATCGTTGCTTGCTCGATGCCACGGCCCAGCTTGAAGATCGCCGCTCCGAAACCTTGGTCTCACACGAGCTGGCGCACCAGTGGTTTGGCGATTTGATTGTGATTCGACATTGGGCGCACGCCTGGGTCAAAGAGGGTATGGCCACCTACGCCGAAACCCTCTGGGATGAGTTTGACTACGATCGCGACACCGCCGACTACCACCGCTACGACGACCAACAAAGCTACATCAGCGAAGATAGCAGCCGCTACCGCCGACCCCTGGTCACCAACATCTACAAAGAGGCCATCGAACTCTACGACCGCCATATCTACGAAAAAGGTGCCTGTGTCTATCACATGATTCGCCACAAGCTGGGCGATACCTTGTTCAAGCAGGCGATCCAAACGCTGCTGACGCGCCACGCCCACCAAACCGTCGATACTCACGATCTGATACAAGCTATTGATCAGGCAACGGGCCATAACCTCTTGCCCCTGTTTGACCAGTACGTCTTCCGAGGTGGTCACCCCGAGTTCACAATCTCCCTCAGCCATGACAACGGCCTGGCCGCAATCACAGTCAAACAAAACAAAGACCTGCTCTTTGATCTTGAGATCCCAATCGCGATCGGTTACGACCAGGGCAAAACCCTCAACATTCATACCGTGCGCGTTCAGGAAGCACAGCAAACCTTCTACTTCCCGTCTGCGCAAGCACCCGAGTTCATCAGCTTTGATCACGGCAATGCCCACCTCAAAACGGTGACCCTCGAGCTATCGGTGCCGCAACTGAGCGCTCAACTGCGCTATGCCCCCGATGCCATTGCTCGCCTGACTGCCGCCCAAGCCCTGGGCAAGAAGGGTAATCTGGCCGCAATTAAAGCCCTTGCAGACGCCCTCGCTCAAGAAGCCTTTTGGGGTGTGCGCGTCGAGATCGTCAACGCCCTGGCTGGCATTAACCTCAATGCGACCGAGCCTGTGTTGCAGACGGCCCTCAAGGACAGCAATCCCCATGTCCGCAAGGCCGCCATCAGTGCGCTGGCAAAATCGCCGAGTGCGGCGCGGTATGCCCTGATCAAGCCTCTGGCTGAAGAACCTTGCTATGGTGTTGCCGCTGCGGCCGCCAGTGCCCTAGGCAGTATGGGCGGCTCGGTTTTGGTCGATTTGGCGGCTACGGCTTACCAGGATCTGGTGACGATACTCGAAACCCAATCTGGCTGGAATGAGGTTGTCCGTTCGGGAGCAGTGCGGGGTTTAGCGGCGCTGAATGAGCATGAAGCGGCCCTGGATACGCTCTTGCAAACAACGGCTTTGGGTGTACCCCAACCGCTGCGCCTTGCGGCGATCCGGGCGCTGGGTACCTATGCCGCCCGCAAGGAAAACCAAAAGGTACTGCAACGCTTGCAGGAGCTGGCCCAAGAGGAGTTCTTCCTGACTCAAGTGGCGGTGGTCTCGGCCTTGGGTCAACTGAATACCACCGCTGCGATTCCGGTGCTCCAGAGCCTTGATACCGCCGATGGCCGCATCAGCCGCATGATTAGCGAGACGATCGCGAAAGTGCAGGCCAAAGCAGGCTCCACTGCCGCTGTCGATAGCTTGCGCAAGGAGCTGGAAACCCTTAAAGAGAGTAACCAAACCTTGCTCAGCCGGTTGGCGGCTCTCGAAGCCCAAGTTGCACCCGACAAAAACTAAGCACCGCCCCGATCTGATCAGTTTGTTGCGGATAGTTGAGGTGGGGGCGCTGGATGACCAAGCAGCGCTTGCCCAAACGTTGGGCGGCAAGTTGTTTGCGATCTTGCCCCCCCGCCCGCCCAGACGCCTTGGTAACGATGGTGTCAAACTGCCGCAGCAGCTCTAGTTCTAGCGGCAACGGTGGATTGGGATCGGAGAGGATCAGGCGCTCCCGTGGCCAGCCCTGTGCCAAAGCTGGGTCGCGAGAGCGCGGCAAAATGCGTAGCCAAAAACGGGGATCACTGGGTGCTACTGGCGAATTGACGCCTGTGGTCAGAAGGGTTCGGCCTAGATCAGCTAAGGCTAATAAACTGGGCCAGTCAGCTACAGATTCTGTCCCCGCCAACAACGCCGCTGCCGGACGCTCAAACCTTAGATAGGGCAAGCCTGTGGTCTGGCTGTGCGCGATCGCGAGCTGAGAAATTTGGACGGCAAAGGGATGGGACGCATCAACAATCGCCGCAATCTGGGCCTCTTGGCAGAAGGCCGCTACGGATACCAGCTTGCCGACTCGCACCTGGGCATAGACTGCCGCCGCGGCTGCGGGCGTTGTTACGGTAGCAAGATAAGGAATTTGGGCGTGGTTGAAGGCAGCCGCAATCGCGATCGCCTCAGATGTCCCCGCAATCAACCCAATCTGCGGCATCGACTCAGCTACAGCAACGCCGCCCAATCGGGCGCAACCAGCCCATTCTGACGACAGAAGCTCACACAGGTGTTGTAGAGCAGCATCGTGACCGTCATCGGCCCCACACCGCCTGGCACGGGTGTGATCGCCCTCGCGATCAGTGCCACAGCCGCAAAATCAACATCACCCACCAATTGCCCCGATTCCAGACGGTTGATACCAACATCCACGACCACGGCGCCAGGCTTCACATGGGCGGCTGTAATCAAACCGGGCTTACCAACCGCAGGCACCAAAATATCGGCCTCACGGGTTACCGCCGCCAAATCGGGCGTGCGCGAGTGGGCCATCACCACCGTCGCATTCGCTTCTAGCAGCATCAAGGCCACCGGCTTGCCGACCAGCAAACTGCGCCCAACAACCACGGCCTTCTGACCAGCAACCTCGATGTTGGCTGAGCGCAAAATGGCCATCACCCCCGCGGGCGTACAACTCCGCAGACCGGGCTCACCCCGCAGCAAACGCCCCATATTGACCGGATGCAGGCCGTCAGCATCTTTGTCGGGGTCAATCGCTAATAAAAGCGGTAGTTCATCAAGGCCGACGGGCAAGGGCAACTGAATTAAAATGCCATCCACGTTTGGGTCGGCATTGAGAGCCAAAATCGTCTGCCGCAACGTCTCAGCGCTAACATCAGCCGGAAAATGCTGCCCATAGCGAGCAATCCCAATCCGTTCGCAAGCGGCATTCTTGTTACGCACATAGGCTTGACTGGGCGGATGCTCACCTGCCATCAACACGGCTAAACCTGGCGGACGCCCCACCTGGGCTTGCCAGGCGGCGATCTTAATCTTGAGCTGCGCCTGAATTGTCTGCGCTAGCGCCCTACCATCTAGCAGCATCGTTGCCCATCCTCTGACTGGTACGCTGCCAGCATCGCATCCGACACAATACCCGTTTGGCTCAAGCTCATCAAGTTACACAGCTTATACAGTGCCCGCGCCGCAACATTGCCATCCCATTCGGCATTGCCCGTTTCCGAAATATCAAAGCCAATAATGCGCCGCTGCGAACGTACCACCCGCCGCAACAAGGCATAGACCTGTTGTAATTCGAGGCCACCGGGTACCGGCGTACCGGTATTGGGGCAGAGTTTGGGATCAAGGCCGTCAACATCAAAACTGACGTAGACATTCTGGGGTAAGGCAGCCACAATTTGACGACAGAGATCAGACCAGCACAGACCACTGTAACTGGCTTCTTTAATACTGGCGTCGTAGTACACGTCCACGCGCTCGCCCTCAGCGCGGATCCGTTTCACTTCGGTATGGCTGATATCGCGAATGCCAACCTGAATTAGCTTCGTGACCTGGGGCAGCGCCAGGGCATGCTTCATAATCGACGCGTGAGAATAGGTAAAGCCTTCGTAGGCAACCCGCAAATCAGCATGGGCATCGATGTGCAAAATGCCAAATTCTGAATAGCGGTCTGCCAATGCCTGCATTAAGCCCAAGGGAATACTGTGATCACCGCCAATGGCGGCCACCAACTTATCGGCAGCCAAAGCCCGTGTGGCCTCGGCGCGTAACCAAGCATTGACCCGCTCGCCGGCTGCATTAATCTGATCGAGGTAGCCTTGCAGTTCGGGTGTCAGGGGTTGCCCTTGCTCTTGGGCTTCGATGACTGCTGCCGCTAGGGGTCGCAAATCAGCATTGAGTGTCTCGATCCAAGGCTCTAGAGGTGGCATAAAAATGCCCGCCTGCCAGCCCTCCGGATTATCAAAATCGTAGAGATCGAGCTGGGGGGAGGCTGCCAAAATCCGGGCTGGGCCTTGGGCTGTGCCTTGGCGGTAGGATACCGTCACTTCCCAGGGCACACCCAGCACAATAATGCCCGAGTGTTCATAATCGCAGGGCAAACCAAAGAGGTTCCCGTTCAGCAGACCGACATCACTCGGATCAAAAGGCTTCATAGCAGAACCTGTCTGGGTCATTATTCCCACTCTACGTGGCTGGGGGGGGAAATCAACTCCCCCCTACCACGATCTAAGCCATGACCCAGTCAACCAGGAGCCGCACGCCGTAGCCGGTTGCCCCTTTTGCGGTGTAGGCACCGTCTTTGTCGCTCCAGACGGGGCCAGCAAGGTCGATGTGAGCCCAGGGGGTTTTGTCAACAAAGCGCTTGAGGAAGAGAGCCGCACTGATCGAGCCGCCTTCACGGGCACCGGTGTTTTTCATATCGGCGACGACGGAGTTGAGGCTATCGCCGTAGCTGTCTTCGAGGGGCATGGGCCAGATTTTTTCGCCGGTGTTGTCGCTAGCGGTTTGCAGTTGCTCGCGCAGGCTGGTCTCGGCAGTAAAGAGGCCCGCAATATCGTTACCAAGGGCGACGATACACGCACCCGTGAGGGTGGCGAGATCGACCATGGCATCGACACCCAGTTGGTCGGCGTAGACCAGGGCATCGGCCAAGACCAGGCGGCCTTCGGCGTCGGTGTTGTTGATTTCGATGGTTTTGCCGTTGGAGGCGGTAAGGATATCGCCGGGGTGCATCGCTTTGCCGCTGATCATGTTTTCGGTGGCACCGACGATGGCATGAACTTCGACGTTGGGCTTGAGGCTGGCGATGACGCGCATGGCACCCAAGACGGCGGCGGCACCGGCCATATCAATTTTCATCATGGCGATGCTGCTCGCGCCGGTTTTGATATTGAGACCACCAGAGTCGAAGGTTAGCCCTTTGCCAATGAGGGCCAGCTTACGGCTGGGGTTGGCCGGTTTGTGGGCGATGTGAATGAAGTAGGAGGGGAGCTCGGAGGCTTGGGCAACACCCAAAAAGGCACCCATACCCCGCTTTTCGCATTCGGCTTGGTCAAAGATATGGCATTCGAGGCCGTAGTCGTGGGCGATCGTTTTGGCGGTTTCGGCGAGGACGGCGGGGGTGACGATATTGGCGGGAGCGGCAACAAGTTCGCGGGCAAGGAGGGTACCGCTGGCGATTTCGGTCGCGATCGCGAGTGGGTTCGCATCAGTTCCTAAGCCTAAGACTGTGACCTTCTCGATCCCAAAACCCTTACCGTTTTCGGTAGCCTTCGACTTAAAGCGGGTGTCACGATGGGCCGCGAGGAGGGCTGCTTCGGCAACAGCGGTCAGGCTGGCACTGGCAGAGCCGATGACAGGAAACGCGAGGGCAGCGGTTTTGGCCTTCAGGGCATTCGCTTGCTTGAGACCCTGACCGACGGCGCGGCGGAGACCTTCGAGCGTCGGGGCATCGCCCAGACCGACCAAGACAAGTTTGCGAATGCTGCCTGCCAACCGGGTCGCGATCGTGCTGTTCGGCTTGCCCTTAAATTCCATTTCGGCGATGATGTCAGCTAGAGTCGGCTCACGCTCTAGCAAGGCAGCAGGGACATCCGGCGCACAGCCCACCACTAAGCATTCACCCGACCACTCACTCAGCTCAGTTGTTGCCAGTTCAAACTGGAGGGCGGGCATTTGCACTTCGATCATAGTTTGCGCTTCGATTCACTATCGATCATTGTGACACTGCTCGACGGTACTGCTAGGTGTCTCGAGTCTCGCTTCGATGATCAAGCGGGCAAGGCACTGGATGACCGTCGGGCGGTTATGCTCTCAACTCTCGGCGGTTGGTGTGCATGGGTGCCTGGCGTTAGACTACTTTGCTTACAAAGCAGTTCGTTTAAGCATCAGATCCACATCTTTTAAGTAAGCCTTGCCCTGTCTGACTTAGTCTACCGGGGGATGCTTCATTTATAGGACGATTAGAATTAGGGAACGTTGGCAAATTATCAAAGATCCCTTCGAAAAGCCCAAGCCGTCTCAATTTATTAAAGATTTCATTAGCTTCATTCCATTCGATCTTTAAATCTTCAACCAAATCATCAACTGAATATGGAACAGGAAATTGTGAAGAATCAAAAGAATGCTTATCTTCAAATCTGCTGAACGCCTTCATGGCTTCAATATCTAACTTTGTTAATTCTTTTTCAAGAGGATTATATTTCAGTACATTACGCGGAGATAAAAAACTTTCTAAGATCGACCACAGTTCTTCAAGGTCTTGCAACCCAACTTGAAGTATGGGCTTGGTTTCGTGTATGTGAAACAAAGTTAATTGGCGACCATTACACAAAGCATATAAATTCACTCTAATTTCAGGATGTATTGCATAGCTATAAGCTTGCTCAACATTCTTGCCATACACTATATTTTGATCTGGGCTTTTTGCTTCTAGAATCCAAGCAGAATGGCTTCTTACTTTTAGTAAATAATCTAGAATTATATTGATTTTCTGTTTCTTTGATCCAAACATTACAGATGGGTGCTTTAAACTTTTGCTTCGCACAATTTCAAATTCGCTATAAGCTTGATAACCCAAAGAATGTAGCAATGGTGTGATAAGTTCTTCACGAACGGAATCTTCCTTGAAGCCTTGTGAATCAAGAAGTTTGAAGTCAAAGTCTTTGAATGAATTGGGCGACACCTAATGCTTCCCCTTGAATCGAGACTATAATGCAAAAAAAAAGTTGAACGCTAGTAAAATGTTCTGCGTTCATGCCCCCACCACCTATAACTTAGCAGTCTAGCAGCATAGTCACCGACAAAAAAGCATCGTGATAGACGCTCGTGGGTAGCCCGTCAGCGATGAGGGCATTTTTGGTGTTGGTATAAATGCACCGCAGGGCACTCCCCGGGGTAGAAATATTTGTTCAGTAATTTAAGCTTACGCAAGTAGTCTTGGTAGCTGTGTAACTGTGCTTCCTCGATAGTCAAGACTTTTGGAAATACAAAATTTCCTTCGTTAGTTTACTGATTCTCCAATATAGAGTGGAAGTTTTTCTTCCATTGTCAAGAAGCTCTCGATTCTGATTGATAAGTAAACACATCTACGGAGATTGATTTAAGTGGCTTTGCCTGACCATGCAGCATCATACGAACTTGCTCAGTCGTTTCTCGACTAAAGCTTTCTTCGCCACAATGTGAACAGACTGTTGCCGGAATGTTCTCAACGAGATAAAATTTACCCTCAATCTGAAAAATCTCGCTGACTAAGTCTTGATGAGAGTCTTCCGAATTGCAAACATGACATTTAAACATCATTTCCTCCTGAATCTGTAATCGATCCACTCATTTAGATTGGGTTCATAGAGTGTAATTATCTTGGTCATCTCTGACTCTATTCTCGATACCTGGATGTGGAGTGCGCGACCATTCTCTGTAAAACCCAGAAGCAGAGAGCTAGGCGTATATTTATCGTTGGGATAATCTTCTAAAATCTCTACGTTTCTGCCCATTTCTTTAATCTCGGCTTCACTAATGTTACGTTCGACAGCTCTCTTAAAAGCATGACGTGTAAATTCAAAGCTCCCGCGCTGCAACTGCTGCTGAATGTCTGAGAGAGATTTCACGTTGCCTTATCTTTCTCTTTTTGAGATCTCACCAGGAACATCATGGCAATCTTAGCTCGACGCTAAACATCTTATTTTCGTGTTAGGAATTTTTGGATTAGTCCTTATGTCTAGCGGAGTATCCCCACTATAGACGACGCAACTGAGGTCAAGCGCTATGGGTATTACGCCAGTATTGACCGCCTCAAAGCCCAGCGAGATAATCACGGTAGCCAAGGCTCTGCAACTGCGCCTCTTTTGCGCGCACCTGATCATGGAGGCTGGCGCGGTAGTCGATCAGCTTGGCCTGAAGCGCCGGATCGGCAGTGCCAAGGATTTGCAAGGCCAGTAAACCCGCATTTTGGGCGTTACCGATCGCGACTGTGGCCACAGGAATGCCACGCGGCATTTGGACAATGGAATAGAGCGAGTCGAGGCCACCTAGGTGTTGGGTCGGCACCGGCACACCAATGACAGGCAAAGGGGTGAGCGCGGCCACCATCCCTGGCAAATGAGCCGCTCCGCCCGCCCCGGCAATGATCACCCGATAGCCTTCGGTATGGGCGGTCTCGGCAAAGGCAACCATTTCTTTGGGGGTGCGGTGGGCACTGAGGATATGCACGGCGGGCGTGATGCCGAAGTCCTCACAGACGGATATAGCTGCTGCCATCACGGGCAGATCGGAATCACTGCCCATGACGATCGCGATCATTAGGCGGCCACCTTCTCGGTCAGGCGGGTCAGCACGGTATTGGCACGTTCCAAAAAGCTCTGAATCACCGCTGGTTCGGGGTTTTTCTGCGCCAGCAAGGCCAGATCATAAATGTGCTGACAGAGCAGTGGCACGAGGGTGTCATCCGAGCCCACAACCTGACGGCTGGCCAGTTCTTGCAAATTGCGCACCATTGGGTGATTGCTGTTGATCACGAGGGTGTGCTCGTTGGCTAAGAGATCGAGACCGCTTTGTTGCATCAGGGCGCTCATTTCTTGGAGGCGGCGCAGGGTTTCCGGCAGCAAAATCATCGCAGGCACACTATCACTCTTGAGCGACTCGACCTTGATCGTCAGCTTCTCCTTCGCGATCGCGACCTGGAAGAGCTCCGCCAGGGTTTCGGCGCGGGTTTTGTTGGTCTTGGGGTCAACAATATTGGCGGTTGCGTCTTCGTCCAGCAACGCCTGATCCAGCTCCGAGTCAACGCGCTTAAAGTTCAGCTCACTATTTTCCCGCTCAATAAAGCTCGTGAAGTGGGTATCAATCCACTCACTCAGCACCAGCACCTCCAGACCTTGGCTGGTATGCAGCTCGATATAGTTCCGCTGGGCGGCGGCATCGTTGGCGTAGTACACCGTCTTGCCCTGCTTGGCTTCGTTGCGCTCCAGATACTCCTTCAGGGTGACAAAATCGCCCGCACTGGTTTTATAGAGCAGCGTATCCTTCACCTGCTGGTAGAACTTGTCGCTATTCATAACGCCAAATTTCATGAACAGGCTGATATCGGGCCAGGCTTTGGCATAGCGCTCCCGCTCGTCGCTAAAGAGTTCGAGCAGTTTATCACCGACTTTTTTGGCGATGTGCTCGGCAATGCGGCGGACGGTGCGATCACCCTGGAGCGAGCTGCGGGAGACATTAAGGGGGATATCGGGGCTATCGAGGGCGCCACGCAGGGGCAAGAGGAATTTGGGAATGACCTCTTCGCAGTTGTCGCTGACAAACACCTGGCTGCAAAAGAGTTTGATTTGGCCACGATTGGGGTCAATATCGGGCGTGAATTTGGGGAAGTAGAGAATCCCCTGCACCAAAAAGGGATAGTCGGTATTAATGTGAATCCAGAAAAGCGGGTCATCCTGGAAGGGATAAAGATAGCGGTAGAACTCGAGATAGTCCTCATCGCTCAGCTCGCTGGGTGAGGTCGTCCAGAGGGGCTTTTGACGGTTGATGACCTCATCGCCGAGCTTAATCGGCACCGGAATGAAGTCGCAGAATTTCTTGACCAGTTCTTTGATCCGCCCCGGCTCCAGATACTCATCTTCACCTTCGGCAAGGGTCAGGGTTACGGCTGTACCGACTGCCTCGCGATCGCTCGAGTCAAGCGTAAAGCTGGTTGAACCATCGCACGACCAATGCACCGCCTCACTATCGGCGCGGTAAGACTTGGTCACTAACTCTACTTGGCTGGCAACCATAAAGGACGAGTAGAAGCCCAAACCAAAATGACCAATGATGTCTTGGTCGGTGTCTTTATATTTTTCAAGAAATTCACTAGCGCTTGAGAACGCGACCTGATTGATATAGCGCTTTACCTCATCGGCGGTCATGCCGACGCCGTTATCGTCGAGGGTGATCGTGCGTGCTTCTTTGTTGAGGGTGATTTGGATGGCGGGTTCGGGGAGGCTACCGGCAAACTCACCGGCATAGTTGACCATCTTCAACTTCGCGATCGCATCGACAGCATTAGCAATCAGCTCGCGTAAGAAGATTTCCCGGTCAGAATAGAGCGATTTTTTGATGATCGGAAAAATGTTCTCAGTATGGATACTGATTTGACCCTGCTCATGCATAGCCATGACGTCCTAACACTGCGCTAGTTGTAGCACTCGCCGGATCACGCTGCTGTTCGGTTTCCCGCCACACCAACGCCCAAGTCTCCGGCCCGCCGCTACGCGCACGGAAATATCTATCAGACCCACTAGCGGGCTACTACCACTGAATCACTTTGTTCCGCACCGCCGCCATGCACATCGCCACCCGTGGATTGGTCACATCTTCGGAGCCATAAACATCCAGCTTTTCCTTGAGGCGCTGAATGCAGTTCTGCACCGTCTTCTTGCTGGTATGAATCCGGTCGGCAATCGCTTGATCGGTAAGCGCCTCTTTGCAGAGCAGGTTCAAGACCTCTAACTCCCGTTCGGTCAGTTTGGTCAGGCCACGTAGTTCGCGGGGCATCCGTAATTCTCCATTCAGCGCACTCTTCGCCCCTTCCAAGAAGATTGTCCGCCGTTCCATTTTATTAACCGCCGCAAAACCACCCTGGTGCTTACTGATCAAGGCGACCAAGGGCGTCAGCAACAGCGGCTCACTCGAATAGGCCATGACATTCAGGGTCGGGTAAGTCTCAAAAATTTGCCGCAACAGGTCTAAGCCTGGCTCTGCCGACTGTTCACCGCTTGATTGACCATACAGCAGATCAACGACCACCAAATCAGGAAGCTGTTTCTGCAATTTCGCGATCGCCTCTGTGGGTGAGTTGACCGTCGTGCAGGTGGTTTCCTCCGCCAGGCGCTGCAACCATTCGCAATTATTCTGCGCCACTTCGGGATGATCTTCAACAATCAGAAAGTGCGGCATCGTCAAACCTACAGAATTGAACAACAGACTAAGAATAGGACGGCCTTCAGCCAGTGGTCATAGCAACCTGTCACAGTCGCTCGTTACTGAAGCAGTTGCCTTGCAACCGGTGCTTCTTCTAGAATTCCATACTCCTCCCACGCAAACTAGGGCTAAGCCGCAGCCCTGGCCACCCAGCGACGTAGGTTTACCTGCGCTCCCCCATGTCGTAGGCTTGCCAAGCCAGGTCAATCAGGCCATCCATCAGCGCAACGGCAACAGTTGCCCCGCCCTTGCGGCCCTCGGTACGAATATGGGGCACCAACAGCGGATCCAACTGCCGCTTGATATCACTAATCTGCAAAAACCCCGATGTTGCCGCAATCACAAGTGCAGGGGCAATTTCTTGCGTCTGCACCAACTCGACTAAGCTGGCGAGGGCCGTTTGTGACTGACCCACCACAAAAATGGCCTCAGGATAGCGCAGGGCTAGGGTTTCGATGCCCCAGGCGGCACGGGTTTTGTCTTTTTGCGGGCGAGTAATCGCTTCGGCACTGCAATAAATGGGGTTGGCAAAGGTGCCCTGAATGGCGCGGGCAATACCCACCTGTACCATCGGTTCGTCAACGACAATGGTTGTCCGGGCTGCTAGGGCCGCGGCCCCGGCTTGGAGCGCTTCATGACTAAAGCGAATGGTATGCAAATACTCGAAATCAGCGGTGGCATAGATCACGCGTCGAACAATCTCGTACTCTGCTGGCGAGAACGCGTGCTCAGCAATTTCGCTATCAATAATCGCTAAGCTTTCGGCATCACTAATATGCCATTCCATGTCGGTGTCCGCTCACGTACCCTAACGATACAGTGCCCTCGCAGCACCGTCACCAGAGGAAATCTCCCTATTCCTACGTATCCCATGCAGGTATCGAGGCGCGCAGGCACCACACCAGCAATTCGAGCCAGACAAAAATCGATTTAGACCAGGTGCAGCCCGAGCGGTATAGCCCAGCTGATGTCTTCTATGGGAGCAGGTTGAGCCATATCATCAGGCAGGAATGATCGTACGCTGACGACGAACAACGTAAATCCAAAGACAAGCACAATCACAGCCGGAATAACGTACTGACGAAAAATGGCAGCCATAGCAGCACAATCACAAGAACTGCTCCCTAGTTTAAAATTTCTCAGCCTAAAACTCCCCAGTTCAAAGCAACTGAATCTGAGCTAGGGGTTCGCAGCAAGATTCACACAAGCCCGATGTCAGCGTGCTGCGCTTGAGGTAGTGTGTAAACGTTTACAAGTTAGGCGCGATATGGCGTATCAACATCTCAGCCTTGGTGAAGCCGACACTGTCTACACTCAAGCTGTATCTGAAGCTACCATCAATCTCAAAAGCTATCCAGATGCAGTCATTACAGTGCCTCCGGGGGCGACGGTACATCGCCAAACACCGATTCAGCGCCAGTACCTCACCTACAGTGAGCTCGTCACCGAGTACAGCAAAGCCATCGAGCATACCCTAACGCTGCACGAAGCTGAGCGGGGTCACGATATTGATGATCTGCTGCTGTTGCTACCCGACAAAACTCGCACCCAAGTGGCCTCCAAACTGCTACTGGACAGTCTGCTGGCCTGCAAAGACAAGCGCCCCGATCTCCACGGCACGATCTTGCTGGGGTTGGGCACCCACCCACTTATGAGCGAAAAAGATATTCAGCAGATGATTGGCACCGAACGCTATTGGGATATCTTGGAGGCAGAGTTTTTCTTTCGCCAACAGAGCACCAAAGCAGTCACTAACGAAATGACACCGATCAAAGTCTGGTCACCAGCCGACTGTCATGACTGTGGCTATACCGATTGGCCGGCGCTGCTGGCGCACCTTAGTAGCTTGAAAGATACTCTTGAACCTTCCCCCCTCACCCAGCGCTGTCAGGTCTATATCGAGTTGGCGGGGGTGATTGCCCAGGCTCATTTGGCTGAATTGCGGGCTGTGTTTGAAACGCTGCTGGCAGCTGGTGAGTTTGTTGATATTGTCGCCGATAGCCGCAGTCGCCGTATTAATGCTCAAATTCAAGGCCAACTTGAGGGTCTAAAGCGGGTGACGATCGCGAAGCTGACGCTCTCCCAAGAACGCCAAGCCAGCCAAGCGGATGTGGCCCTGTTTATCTCGAGCGATCGCGACAACCCTTTGCGCCTGCGCTGGGGCAGCTTCTACCTCATTAATGTGCCCGCACGGCTTTTGCGGCACCAGATGGTATTTGTCGCCGGTGATGTGAAAGTCCATCCCTACGAAGGGCGCTATGGCAGCGGCGGGATCAACAAAATGCTGGCGGTGGGGGTATGCAGCATGAACGAAATTCGCCGCAGTCACAGTACCTCGATGCTCATGCACGCCGATACCCGCGCCGGTAATGGCAAAAGCCCCTTTGTTCAGTGGATTGAGATGACCGCCCGCAATATCAAAGAGGTGATGCTCCATAAGCGCAATACCGATGTTTTGACCGCGCCCTACTGTCTGTCGGTGATGGGTAAGAGCCTAGATCGCATCTGGGGTGTTGCCTGGGGGCAAGATGAGGCGGCGCGGGCCCCCCTCGGTGAAGAGCTGAAGCAAGCCTACACCCTGGAATTAGATGATGCCTGCGATGTGTTGATTAGTGATCTCGAACTCCACAAAGCTACCGACATTACTGCTGGGGCACGATCGGTACAGTACGTTTGCGACTGGCATGATCCGGCCAATCCTTTGCTCGCAGAACGCCTTGAAGATCGGGTGGTTTTATTATTCAACCCCTGCAACGAAAACCTTAACAACAGCGGCATTGGCAATGATGGCACCAAGCAGCAACTGGATGTACTCCTGACTCAGGTCACTCGCAGAGCCTGGGAACTGGGGGCCAGCCTAGGGGCATGTCAGAGCCCAGACGCGGTCGAAACGCTGTTGCTTGAAGCGCGTGCTGCTGTTTTGAGCGAGTGGAAACATCATTTGATTACCATCAGTGAAGCCGACCGCATTTTTGCCGAACTTTCGGTACTGGCTCTGGCGGCCCAACGCCCCGATAACCCCAATGCCACTGCCGCCCTCCGCGATCTGATGGCGGCTCTCCACCGCTACAGCCAGGGACACAACGACGTTAACCGGGCGGTGCAGTCACTCCTAAGCCTGGCTACTAAAGCCTCAGATTCAAAGCTCCTTGCGGCCATTGAGCAGACCAGCCAGCACTTTGCCGAACATGAAGGCTTGGGTGAGGGCGGTCAGCGCGCTCTACGGCTGCTGAAAATTTGCCAGACTTTCGGTGTCTTTTGCCTTGCCACCGATAACGTGGCCGTGATCGACTATCTCCAACACCTTGATCCTGACCTTACCGGCCTGCTGTCAGAGCCGCTGCAACAGTACTACCGCCGCAGTGGTCAATCCGCCCGTATTCTTGGTCTCGTACCGCTTAACCTCAATCACATGAGTCATCAGGCAGCCGTCGATCTCGCGATCGCGATCGGTGAACTCCGCTGTCAACGGCCACCCCGCGTCAGCATCCTCACCGAACCCCTAATCCTCAAGCGCCGTCAAGCGATACCTGCGCCTGCAAGGACCGGACAACACATTGGCTGAAATCTAACTAACCACAGACTTGGTCGGGAGCGTGGATCAAGGTAAACGCTACAATTGTCTACACATTAGCTGAATTCCTTTCAAGGCCAAAATGACTGAACAACTTGAGCAAGTGATCGCTCAATTACAGACCTTGTCAGCAGACAAGCAAGATGCGATCGCGACCCTAATTTTAGAAGAACTTGAAGCGGAGCAACGGTGGGATGAATCCTTTGCCCGCTCTCCAGACTTGTTGGCTAAACTGGCAGCCCAAGCAATGACAGAATATCGAGCAGGCAAAACTCAGGTATTAGATCCAGAAACATTGTGAAATCTCGAACTAATGCTCAGTTCCGAAAACTATTTGCAGATCTCCCAGAACCTGTTAGATTCAGGCTCGTAAAGCCTATCTACAATTCAGTTAAGATCCAAGCGATCCAAGCTTGCGCTTTAAGAAGGTTTATCCTAAATTACCCATTTACTCTGCGCGTATCAACAGAGATTATCGTGCTGTCGGTCAGCTAGAAGGTGATACTGTAATTTGGTTCTGGGTTGGGTCGCATACAGAGTATGCGCTACTGCTTAATCAAGTGTAGAAACAACAACCCACGCATACATCTGACTGTTTCAGAGGTGCTGCCTGAGCCTGAGAGGTTGTCTGCGACTGATGATACGCAACGTTAGGCTTAACAAGGCGTTAGAGACAAAAAGTTATAGTCAAATCTCCAATTATCGAGACACTTTTTGTTTCCAAGAAGTCTATCTAGAAGGCATCCAACCTCTAAAAGTGTTTCGTTATTTTCTGAACCCACTATAAATCATAAATGCTTTGAGAGTTCTCTTGGCTGTCACGACAGTTAAGATTTTTCGACTCAAACTTTGCAAGCCAATAGCCCTATTTTGGCTAAGTGCCAAACTCAGTGAGTTTCAGGCTAACGCTTCAGCCAGGCTTGGGTGCGAGCCCGAATCTTCTGGGTGGCGGCGCTGTAGAGGGTTTGCACCATGAGGCTACTCACCACAATCAGGGTCGACATCGCTGCTGCCGAAGCGGTGTTACCCGCATCATCCATATTGACGACAGCAACTGACGCCAACTGCAGATTCGATGGATAGAGAAAAATAACCGCTGAGACCGTCACCATCGACATCACAAAAAAGTAAAAGCCAATTTGAAGTAATGCAGGCAGACAGAGCGGTGTCGTCACGCGGTAGAACGTGCGCAGGAAGGGGACACCCATCGAGGCGGCGACGGCTTCAAATTCGGGATCGAGCTGACGTAAGGCTGTGGTAGCTGTCAAAAAGCTCACCGTGTAGAAATGCACCACATTGCAGATCACCAAAAGCGCCATGGTGTTGTACAGACCATGAAAGGGGTTGGCCAGCTCGATGCTGCCCCAGCGCCACACGGCTGGATTAAAGAAAAAGATATACGCCAGGCCCAACACAAGCCCTGGCAAAGCCACAGGCAGGGTCGAGGCAAAATAGGCTAACTGACGCAGACGTGGCCAAGGCTTACATTTTTCGATGAGATAGGCGCTAAAAAACACCACACCTGTACCGACAAGTGCCGAATAGGTCGACATCCGTAAACTATTCCAAAAGGCCGTGTAACCCCCACCTGCTGCACGGTTGAGATCCCAATGACGCAGACTAAAGTTGAGCTTATACGGCCAAACATCAATCACCGACGCGATCGCGAGCGTTAGCAACACAACCAAAATAGCGCCTGCTAGCAGACTACACAGCAGCAAAAAAAGGCGATCTACCCGGACGTTGGGGCGAGGCTGATAGGGCACAATCCGCGCACTCACCAAAGAGCCCTGTCGTTGCTGCACCAGACGATCAATCACAAACGCGATCACGGTCGGAATCAGCATCAAAACGCTGATGGTGGCTCCCATCGTGAAATTTTGCTGACCGATGACCTGACGATAAATATCGGTGGCGAGCACGTTGTAGTTACCCCCCACTACCTTCGGCACACCAAAATCGGTAAAGACTAGCGTAAAACAGACAAACAGAGCGCTAACCAAGCCAAATTTAATGCCCGGCAGGGTCACCGTCCAAAAGGTACGCCAAGCGGAGGTGCGGAGGGCTTGGGTAGCCTCATACAGGCGACCATCCGCCAACAGGAGTGCGGTCGTTAAAATCAGCACCGCCTGCGGAAAGCAATAAATTGATTCGCCCATGATGATGCCGGTGGGGCCATACAAGCCAATCGGCATACGCGGTAAGAGACCAAAAAAGCCCGTTGTGACCACACCCTGATTGCCAAACAAATAAATGAGGCTCACCGCATGGGCAAGGGACGGTACATACAAGGGCAAAAAGGCAATCAGCCGCAAAACCCGCTTGGCGGGCATACAGGTGCGGGTCAGACCATAGGCATAAACAAAGGCCAACCCCACTGAGACCAGTGTGCTCGCGATCGCGACAAACAAACTATGGCTCAACGAAGCCGCCAGTCGGGGCGTGGCAAAGTAGCTTTGGTAGTTGGCAAACCCGACCCAACCCCCTTCGCTATCGACAAGGCTGCGGCTCACAATTTGATACAGCGGCATTACAACCGCGATCGCGAGCCAGGCCAAAACTAGCAGCAACAAGCCACGGGCGAGCCAGTCTTCGCGCGTGACAACCCGTGCTGCTTTTGTGGGCGCTGGTTTAAGCTCTTGTGCGGTCATAACGCCCTCACTAAGCTGCAAAACAATGCAGGCGATCCAGGGGTAATTGCAGCCAAATATCACCCGACCAGCGTTGATCAGCGGCTACATCCACCCACAGGCGTTGTTGGTCAGCGGTTGTGGTGTGCAACCGATAAATTGCACCCAAAAATTCTTCAAACTGCACGGTCACCGCCATGCTATTGGAAAGGCTTGGGCTGCCCAAGCGCACATCCTCGGGGCGAATCGCAATTTGCACCGGCTGCCCCGGTGGCTGGCTATGCTTAACTTGCAAGACCAAATTGCCGCAGCGTACTGCTTGGCGATCAATAACCTCACCACAGAGCACGTTCATCGAGCCGATAAACTGCGCCACAAACGGGGTCGCCGGGTTGCGATAAATCTCAAACGGGGTGCCCACTTGGGCGATCACGCCTTTGTCCATCACAACTACGCGATCGGCCATCGTTAGGGCTTCGATTTGATCGTGGGTCACCATCACTGTGGTGACACCGAGCCGCTTTTGCAGTTGGACAATCTCGCTGCGCAAACTGCCTCGAACTTGAGCATCCAACGCCGACAGGGGTTCATCCAGCAATAACAAGCCTGGACTCAGGGCCAAAGCCCGGGCTAGGGCCACCCGCTGCTGCTGCCCACCCGAGAGCTGCGCCGGATATTTAGGCTCAGACCCCGCCAAGCCCACCATGGCCAACAAATCGGCAACGCGCTGCTGCCGCTCTGCCTTCGCCATGCCCGTATTGACAAGGCCATAACCGACATTATCAGCCGCTGTCAGATTCGGGAATAGGGCGTAGGACTGAAAAACAATGCCAAAATCGCGGCGCGAGGGCGGCAAATGCGTGACTTCGCTGCCATCTTGCCAAATCTGACCCTGGCTAATCGTTTCCAGCCCCGCAATTAAGCGCAGCAGCGTTGTTTTGCCGCAGCCCGAAGGCCCCAGCAAACAGACAAATTCACCCCTCGCGATCGCGAGATCAATGCCTTTGAGCGCCGTAAATTGCCCAAAGGACTTACCAACTTGTGACAACGCCAAGTAAGGAGCTGTCGCGGTCGCAGTCTGCGCGGGGTGAGTTTGGGTCATCGGGGTTCCGACTTACCGTCGTAACGTTCGGTCCATTCGGCCAAGACGCGATCGCGGTTGAGCGCAGCCCAGCTCAGATCGTTATCAGGGCTGAGTTGCGCTACAGGATCAGCAGGGTAACCCTCCGGAATCGCCACATCTGTCGGGGCTGCCGTCACGGGGTAGCTGTTGGCATACTCGACCATAATCGCGTCAGAGATAGCCCAGTCTAAGAATGTTTTAGCTGCATCACTAATCTCGGGCTTCGCCACAAGCGCATTGGCCTCAACTTCCCAGCCCGAGCCTTCGCTCGGAAACACCGGTGCAATCGGCTCACCTTCGGCGGCTTGAGTTACCGCCCGATAATCAAAGGAAATACCGATGGCATATTCACCCGCACCCGCTGCCCGACAGGGACGTGAACCCGAGTGCATATACTGCGCAATGTTGTTGTGCAGGCCATCAAGATAGCTCCAGCCAGCGTCTTCGCCTCTCATTTGCAAAATCGCCGCCACCGACAAATAACCTGTCCCCGAAGACGCGGGGTTGGGCATCACAATCTGGCCGGCATAGACAGGATTTGCTAAATCTTCCCAAGACGTGGGCATCGGCAAACCCTGGCGCTCAATCTCAACCGTATTCACACAAAATGCCGAAAAATACGTATCAATCCCAACCCAAATGGGTGGATCATTGCTGTCACGAAACTGAGGCTCAATGCGATCTAAGCCTTCAGGCGCGTAGGGCTCAAGCATATCTTGATCAGCCGCCACCAATAAGCTGGTTGCTGCCAAACCCCAAATGACATCTGCTTGGGGGTTATCTTTTTCAGCCAACAGTCGGGCTGTAATAATCCCCGTCGAGTCACGCACAACATTGACATCAATATCCGGGTATGCCGCTTCAAAAATAGGCACATACACAGCTAACTGATCATCTTCGAGGGCTGTGTAGACCGTAATGCTTGTGCTGTCTTGAGCGACAACCGTTTGTAAGGATGACACCAACACCCCTGCGAGCACAGCGACCCCAGTAGCCAGTGCGTGACGACGATTCCAAATCATGAGTAGCCTCAGATGCGCTAAAACGTAAACCATGCAATTCAAAGCCAGAGTTTTGCTCTCTCGACCCTCAGGAGACCGAACAAAACCAACATGAAAACAGTTCTGCCACAAGCAAAAACATGTTGGGTTGAACTTACCACTCCCGACCCTTTCTCTGTGTTAAGCCTGGGTTAAGCCTAGGCAAATACTAGCGAGGCACATTCGCCACCCCGGAAAATCACCCACCCTGAAAGTCACATATCCTAAGCCAAGGTTCCTGAGCCAAGATGCGCTTGTCAGTCGCTTCGTCGGCGCAATGCCTAAGTATCGGCCAAAACAAGCGGCAGTAACTCTGGCAGCTCAGCAATCACATGAGTGGGCTGCTCAGCCCGCAAATCGGCCTCGCTAAATACCCCCGTTGTGACCCCGACCACATAGCGACAGTGGGCCGCCAAACCCTGCTGCACGTCCGAGGCCGTATCGCCAACTTTGGCTACCTGCTGCGGATCGCTGATGCCTGTCAGTTGCATTGCCCGCCAAATCATATCGGGATAGGGCCGCCCTTGAGCCACCTCATCACTTGCCACGGTGCAATCCAAGGTTGCGGGCACCGTCCAACCCAGGCGATTCAGAATGGTGCTGACGATTGGGCGACTGAAGCCCGTATCGAGAGCAACCTTAATTCCCTGTGCCCGGAAGGCAGCAAATGTCTCGACCGCGCCGGGTTTGGGGGCCAAATCGGGTGTTGTTTCGTAAAACTGAATCATCATCGCGACAAAGCGATCATGAATCACCGTCACTTGATCAAGCCCATCAGGACGTTGCTGCCGCAGAATCTTTTCAATCGCCAAAGGTTTGGGGTAGCCCATCAGCCGGTCAATATCGGCCTTGGCCGTGGGCACACCGGCCTCCGCGAGCGCCGCTTGCAAGGCTTCCGTTACATAGCCCCGATCGCGAATGGTCGTGCCTGCCATATCAAAGACAACCAGACGAATCATGCCACACGCTCCTCAGTCAGCATCCCAAAGGTTTCTTGGGCCAAACCAAACGATAGCGTCATACCGGCCCCGCCGAGGGCATTCACCAGCCATACCCCTGCACTTGGTGATTCGCGCCATGCTGTTTTACCGGGCAACTTGGCATAAATGCCGTGCCAACGCTGCTGAATCTGGGGCTGCGGCAACTGCACCATCTGGCCGAGATAATCCAGAATCCACCGATCGATGTCATCGCGATCGAAGGGGCTCGGGTTCAGGCCATACTCATGGGAATCACCCAGGGTACACTCACCACTGGCCTGCTGCGACAGCATGACATGAATGCCCCAGGCCGGAAAATGCGGTGTTTCGGCTTCAATGCGTGCCTTGAGGGCGGCCAAGCTGGCGCAATGGCTGAAGGAACTGTAGTGGGTTAGGGTCAGGCCACCACAAATCGACGGCCCAACGCGGAGTGGTTGCGGTACAGTGCGCAGCATTTGCAGTTTTACCTTCGTAATACCGCTGCGACGAAAGTGCGCGGGGTACAGGGTTTCAAAATCAGCCCCACTACAGACAATAATCCGCTCGGCTCGACACTGCTCGCCCGCTGCCATCACGTAGGGCGGCTCGATAGCGGTTACGGCGCAATGCCAGCGAAACACCACGCCCAGCTCGGCTTCGAGGTAAGCCGCCACGTTCGCGATCGCTTGACGCGGATCGACCGTCATTTCCGTCGGGCTCCAGAGTGCCCCCAAGAGCCCTGCCTCACGGACAATTGGACTCTTGGCCAAGGTTTCTGCCACTGTCAACAGTCGACATTCCGGCTCGGTGGCGACAAACTCTTCTAAAACAGCCAGCTCATCCTCGCGATAGGCCAGATGCAACGACCCACAAGGTTCCAGATCAAACCCAGCTGCTTCGCTGAGCTGCTGCCAGACCGCCCGTGATGCAAAAGCTCGTTCACGCAAAGGCCCTCGGGGCTGCCCAATCGGCCAAATCATCCCAAAATTGCGGATCGAGGCCCCGACGGCTTGAGGAGAGCGATCATATACCGTGACCTTCAACCCTTGCTTGGCTGCCACATAAGCATGGGCCAGTCCAACAATCCCCGCACCCACGATCGCGACATCACTCATGGCCCTGCCCACACGGCTGTCGATACCCCTCCGACACTACTGCATGTGGTGTGGCGCTGTGGCAATTTGGTCAGAGTTTAGTGATGTTTTTTGACACGCCTGAGGACAGCCCTGAGAGCATCGCTACGAATCCCATGAATCTTAAATACTCTGACGCTCTCTAATAATCTGCCAGTAACGCAAGCCCGAAGCAGCGCTTGTCCCGACAAAAAACGCCGTCACACCGATAAACACCACCCAGTCAGCTGTGGTCGAACCCTGCATCGCCTCACAACTGCGCAACGCACAGTTCAGCGCTATCCCTTGCAGCAACAAAAACGGCAGGGCAAACAAACCACTCAGCAAGGCTGCTGCTAGCAAGTACGATTCTGGCTGCAAGAGAAAGTCAAACTTCTTCGATTGACTCGACAGCAGCGCCTGCACCTGCTTTTCAGCCTGTTCGTCTCCTAACACAAGCAGCTCCTCGGGTCTCCCTTCATCCTAGTGTGCTTGCTAAAGTAGCCAGTAACAGACGCTACCGAATGCCTGATCCTAGCTGAGGTGGTGAGTCAACACGACCGCAAGGCTATCTCAAAACTGTCTTGCCACAGCGTGATCACCCAACAAGGCAACCTTCAGAAGCAGTTTTAAAGCTATGCCCTCTCAAAACTGGGTCTCTGAACCTGCATCCCTGAAAACTAATAGCTGCCCTGTGGCAAACTAGCGGCGACCATTCACCGCTTCACGGTAGACCTCGACGGCTGGCGAATAGTCAATGGGCAGGACTGCCACCACATTTTCGTGGGGGCGCGGAATGATTACCCACGACTCCAACGTGCCACCATAGGCTGACTCAACCGCCGCAATACCTGCCGCCATGGCCGTTTTCACTTCCGACACATCACCGCGAATATTGACCGTAAAACGGGCACTACCGACACGGATATAACCCACCAAGGTCACACGGGCGGCCTTCACCATAGCGTCGGCGGCAGCCAAGACTGCGGGAAATCCTTTGGTTTCTAACGATCCCACGGCTTGCTGCGACATCTACTATGGCCTCGCAATGATGCAAAGCAATTGTAGGTCATGTGGGTTACTGCGATGGCTATTCATGATGTTGCGTTACCTAATCATGGCCCTTAGCAAAACTTATGCTTGCTCAGGCTTGGCCTATCAGTCCCGACCCCCAAGAAATTTCTGGGCCTGCGTTACAAAACACAGACCAAAGCGTTATGATAGCTAATGCCAATCAAATGGCGACTGGGTCGATGTCCGAGTGGTTAATGGAGGCGGACTGTAAATCCGCTGGCTTACGCCTACGCTAGTTCGAATCTAGCTCGGCCCACCAAAACTTGCCCATGTGGCTCAGTGGTAGAGCACCCCCTTGGTAAGGGGGAGGTCACGAGTTCAATCCTCGTCATGGGCTTATGGCAAGTTGTTGTAGAACCAGCGCTGCCCAGATACCAGAATCGTACTGCCTGGGAACAGCAGTGCCCACATAAAGAACCTTCAACAGTAAGGCACTAGCAAGGCACTTGAGCGTGCCTCAAAAGCTAAGGGTTCCTCAAAAGATCGCGCAGCTTCTGCCAAGTGTTATCGTTGAGCCCTCACCGACGATCACCGCACCGATAATCAACTCTCGGCAACAGTTTGTGCCTCTTGCAATCCGTTTTGAGGCTGAAGCTTTGGGGGCTGAAGCAGGACGTTGTGTGGGTTAGCACAATAGCTATGACCATCGAGAACTATGACTATTGAGTGACTGTCGAGATTTTTAGCGGTCTCGAATTTTGACCGTCTTGAACTGAACACGGCAATCGCTGACCACACTAGCCGAGACATCATCCAATCCATAGCGATGGGGAAACTTAGCCTAATTTTCTAGATTGATCCGGCCTCTGGTTATGATATTGGTTCGATACTGCTAAGTACGCTGCGTCCGCGCAGTCGTCGTTATTTTAGAGCCCCATGCGGAGGGTAGTGTGACAACCGGAGCCTTTGCCCTTATTGATAGCCTGCGTCGTCAGGGAGTGGAACATATTTTTGGCTACCCCGGTGGAGCCATTCTCCCGATTTA
>CAZAGN010000020.1:0-3382 GCA_964484905.1 uncultured bacterium
TGGAACCAGGCTTGGTAGGCCGGTACATCTTCAAACATCTGCGGTGCGAGGGGGTGCCAAATGCCCATGTCGGGGTAGGTGACGGGCTCAGCGTAGCTGGCACCAAGACGCTCTTCGAGGATATATTTATCGGCCAGCATCAACAGGAAGTTTTCAAGGTTGGGCTGTGAACCCCCCAGCCAGTACTGGAAGCTGAGCATGAAGTTGCGGGCGTCTTGCGCTTTTTCGATCGGCAAATACTTGAGCACGGTGGGCAGGGTACGCAGTAGCTTCAGCATCGCGTCTTGGAAGCTGGCACCGGAGTTTTCTTTGCGCTTGCGCATGAATTGAGCAATGGCGCTCTTGGACTGACCCAGTTGGGCCATCGAGAAGCTACCCAGCTTGTTCAGGCGCATGACCTGGGGCATGGAGGGGAAGACGATGGCAGCTTTGAGCCGATCGCGATGGGGGGCGACGGCCTCAACAACTTTGTCTGCTAGATCTTCGATAAAGATCAGCGAGGCAATGAAGAGGTCGGCTTGGGCCACATCGTTTTGGAAGGCGGCGTAGTTGTCGGCATCACGCAGCTCTTCGATGAGGTAGCCACTGATTTCGATAGCGACCTTGGGATTATCAGCATTAATCGCCCGTACAGCGGCTGAGAGAGCGCTTTGGTACTGGGGCTCAAGGACAACGTAGACGACGCGAATCAAGGCGCGATCGCGAAGGTCAGACGGCACAATGTGACGAATTTCGGGTCTGACTTGGGTAAACATGCGCCAACCTCAAAAGATGCTAGTGGTGGAGAGACTAGGTACGAAAGTGCCCAACCTACCTGCGTTGTAACAGAGTTTTAGGGAACCACTGTGACTCTAGAGGAGGCACGATACAGATTGCAACATTACGTAACGAAATTTTGAACTTCCTGAGAGCGCGGCGGGCTGAGCTGACCAAAACGCCATAAGTGGCAAGGCATTTCGGGGTTTTGTCAAGGGACTAATAAACAGCACTAAACCACTTGGGGAGCCGCCCAATCGAGCAGCGCCTCAACCCGATCGCGATTGAGGGCTTCGCAGTAGAGGCGCAAAACGGGCTCGGTGCCGCTGGCACGAATCAGGAGCCAACTACCATCGTCGAGGCGGAATTTGTGACCATCACGCTGGTTATGGTCGCTGACGGAACTGCCAAGGATAAAACGCGGTGGCTGTGTCTGGAGATGTTGCATCAGGGCTTGAGATTGAGCAAGATTGCTCAGTTTGAGATCGCGACGGTTATAGAAAGACGTGTAGCCCGTACGACGTTGGAGATCCTGGTAGATGGCGCTGAGGTCTTTGCCTGTGCTCGCGATCGCCTCTAGCAAAAATAGGGCCGAGAGCATCCCGTCTCGCTCGGGAATATGACCGCTGTAGCCAATACCGCCCGATTCTTCACCGCCCAGGAGAACCTTAGTGCTGAGCATCCGGTCGGCAATGTACTTGAAGCCGATAGCTGTTTCTGAGATTGGTAATTGATGCAGTTGAGCCACTTTGGCAAAGAGTTCGGAACCACTGACAGTTTTGACCACTTCGCCTTGGCGTTGCCGTCGGGCCGCGAGGTGATCGATCAAAATCGGGATCAGAATTTGCGGACTGAGGAAGGTACCCGCACCATCAATACCGGCAATGCGATCGCCATCACCGTCAAAAACGAGGCCCACTTTCAGAGGCGCAGAGTCATGACTAATGGTCGCCATAGTTGTTTCTAGTTGGGGCGGCAGGGGTTCGGGGGGCAGGCCGCCAAACAACGGATCACGCTGGCCTCGCAACTCAATGACCCGATCACCCAGCAGGCGCGTCATGCCACCAGCGGCAGAGCCGTGCATCGCATCAATCCAGACTCTGGCTCGCGATGTTTGAATAGCCTCCAGAGCCACTTGGCTAGCCAGTTGATCGCAATAACTGGGCCAAGGGTCGAGGGAGGTGATTATGGCCTTACTTTTGTGTTGCAAGTCTGATTTGAGGTCGGCTTCGATATCACGACTGAGAGCTGCTGTCACCGAGCCGCCAAAACCCCCTTTGACTTTGATGCCACCGTAATTGGCGGGGTTATGACTGGCGGTGAGGATAAGGGCACCGTGGCAGCGTTGCTGGTAGGCTAGCCAACTAAAGGCTGGTGTGGGCGCGGCACTGCTGGCCAGAAAAACGGGAATGCCCAAACTCGCGATCGCCTCGGCAGTGGCGGCGGCAAATTCAGGACTTAGAAAGCGATTATCGTAGCCGACAATAATCCCATTCCCGGCATAGGTGCGGCTGAGAACTCGCGCGGCCGCCTGCGCTACCCGTTGCACGCGCTCGAAGGTAAATTCAGCAGCAATGACGGCGCGCCAGCCATCGGTGCCAAAGCGTATTTCGGCCATGTCCCTTCTCCCGCACTCTCTCGCTAGCGTACTGGAATGGCTGATCAGATTGGCAGGTGCGGCCCACGTAGGCGAAGTATTCGTTGAGTCCTATGCCACGAAGCCCATGCCACGAGATATAGAAGGAGGCTCACTTGAACCCATGGGTGACTGAGAGCTATCCAAAATGCCGTACTTGTTTGAGTGTGCTGAAACAAAGAAATTTCCTTCATAAAAAATCCCCCTTAACAAAGGGGGACGATGACTAGAATTTGAAGTGTGACTAAAACTTGAACCGTGTGTAAAATTACTCGGCCGCAACTTCTTCCGTTGCTTCGGCCTTGTAGCTAGAGGCTTCATAGGCGACTTCCAGACGTTGGGCTGGGTTAAGTGCCTTGACTAGGAGGGCATCGAGGCTAAAGCGGCCACCACCGTTGACGAGGAAGAAGGCTGAACCAGCGGCATAGATTGATGACAGTTCGATGTAAGGAATGTTAAAGCCTGCTACCAAAATGTGGTGGTAGATGGCGACACACATAGTGCCAAAGAGAGCCATTGCGCCAGCACGGGTCAGCAGACCTGAGATGAGGAGAAGGGAGCCAACAACCTCAGAATAGGCTGCCACATAGCTGAAGAATACGGGGAAAGGCAGGCCGATGACTTGCACATAGGCTTCAGCAAAGCCAGGGATATCGTCAAGCTTGTCGAAGCCGTTGTGAATCATGAACACCCCAATCGCAACGCGGAGAGCTGTCCATGCAATTTGCGGTAGCAGCGCGTCGGAACCGTAGGACTGAAAAACCAGTGTGGGCGAGAGGGATAAGCGTGCCATGATAAATGCCTGCAATAAATCTTCATGTCTATCATAATGATTTTTTAATAGAAATAGCCACATTTTGTGGGTTATCAAAAATTAAACCCGCCCTAAAACAGCATTCAATGTCTAAACCAGTTTAGAATGGCCTCTCTGTAACGTCCAGCAACAGTTTGTTATGGTTTGTGAGGGGGTTGGGTGTGCAATGCAGGTCT
>CAZAGN010000020.1:3482-20670 GCA_964484905.1 uncultured bacterium
GGTTGGCAATTGGCTTGGTCGGAGATTGCGGCGATTCGCGATCGCAGTACCGGCCAGGGGGGGTTGGTCTATTACTTAACAACTCAAACAGGTGAAGCGCGCTTGTTGCCCCTCCGCATTGCGGGCTGGCGGCAGTTATTGCAGATTATTGTCGAGCGCAGTGGTGTCGATACCCAAGGCATTCGTCCCTTGGCGCAGCCGTGGATGTATCTGGTGTTGCTGGGCTGTACGCTGCTGTTGCTGCTGACGGATCTGTGGGTGGTAGCAACCGCTCTGAGTCTGGCTGCCTGATACGATTAACAACGTTCAAACCACTCCAGAGCTGCCGTGCCCACAAAAATCTTTGTTACTGGTGCCAGTGGCTGTGTGGGGCACTATGTGGCTGAAGCCCTAGCCAACGAACCGGATACAGAGCTTTTTTTGTTGGTACGGGATCCAGCTAAGTTTTTGTTGCCCCTAGATTGGCAACGCCATCACCTAATTCAGGGCAGCCTTGAAGATTTGGCGCAGTTGCGGCCTTTGCTGGCCGAGATGAATGCGGTTGTGCATACCGCTACGGCTTGGGGTGATGTCGAGCGGGCGCAGCGGGTGAATGTGACGCAAACAATGGCGTTGTTTCAGGCTTTGAGTGCCAGACATTGCCAGAAAATTATCTATTTTTCGACCGCCAGTGTCCTCGATCGCGAGAATCAGCCTGTCCCGGTTGCCGCCGCAGCCGGTACAGAATATATCCGCACTAAATACGAGATGCTGCAACGACGGCTAGAGTTGCCCCTTCGCGATCGGTTAGTGACCCTGTTCCCGACGCTAGTCTTCGGTGGCAGCCCTCAGCATAGTTATTCGCAAATTGCCCTGGGCTTGGCTGAGGTCAAGCGCTACATCAATGTTTTGCGTTTTCTCACGGCTGATGCTGCCTTTCATGTGATCCATGCTGCCGACATTGCCTTGGTCGTTAAGGGCTTACTACGGCTGCCCGATATGCCCGCGCCACGCGATTTGGTTTTGGGTGTACCAGCAGTCACGGTGAATGAGGCGATCGCGACCCTTTGCTACTTCTATGGCAAGCGCATTTATTTCCAGGTGCCGATTCCCGTTAAGCCTTTGCTGTGGCTGGCGCCCTTGCTGCGGATTCAGCTCTCGTCCTGGGATCGCCATTGTTTGAATGATCTGCACTTCACCCACCGCATCACCCGTCCCGAGGATTTTGGTCTGACCTCCCGCTTTGGCAGCCTCAAGGAGGTATTGGCTGACTTCTTACCTGCGCCCAGCCGGTCATAGTGGCTGCTTGTTCCAAGTGATCCCCAGCAGCGTCTCTACCTCCCGCCGCCGAAAGAATCACGCTAGAGTAAAGCAAATCTGCCGCTGGGCATGATTCCATTGATCACTCTGTCGTTGTCGCCTAAGGACTTTCGCTGTGGAACCGCATCTGACGCAATTCGGCCAACAAATGTCGCGCCTCACGGGTGTCCGCGCGATTATGAAAGACATTGTCGAAACGCTTCAGGCTGACCCTACCGTAGGCTGGATCAACCTCAGTGCCGGAAATCCGGTGATCTTGCCCGAAATTGAGGATATGTGGCGGCGCTACACCCACGAATTGCTCGATAGCGACCACTTTGGCGAAGTGGTCTGCCGTTATGGTGCCAGCCAAGGTTACGAGCCGCTGCTCGAAGCAGTCGTTGATTTCTTTAACCGTACCTATGGTTGGGGAATCACTCGCCGTAATGTCCTCATTACCCCCGGTAGCCAATCACTCTATTTCTTTGCCGCCAACTGCTTTGGTGGCTACGATGCCCAGGGCAAAATGCGCTCAATTGTCTTGCCCCTCAGCCCCGACTATACAGGTTATGGTGGTGTCAGCCTTACGCCGGGCGTGTTGAAATCGTACCGACCCACCCTTGATATTTTGGCGGAACACCGCTTTAAGTACCGCCCCGATTTTGACAATGTTCAGATTGACAACACCGTTGGCGCGGTTTTGTTCTCACGCCCCTGCAACCCCACAGGCAACGTAATCAGCGAAGCCGATGTCAGGCAAATTGTTGATCTGGCGGCACCCTACGAAGTGCCGGTGATGATTGACTCGGCCTATGCGCCGCCCTTCCCGAACCTAGCCTTTACCGACATGGCCCCGATTTGGGCCGAAAATGTTGTCCATTGCATGAGCCTCTCGAAGGCGGGGTTACCTGGCGAACGCTTGGGTATTGCCATCGGCGATCGCAAATACATCTTGGCGTTGGAGTGCTTCCAGTCGAATGCCAATATTCACTCGTCGCGCTACGGCCAGGCGATTGCGGCACGGGCCATTCAGTCGGGTGAGCTGGCGGAACTGTCACGCACGGTGATTCAGCCCCACTATGCGACCAAGTTTGATCGGCTTGAGGCCGCCTTCGATCGCGAGATGCCCCAAGACCTGCCCTGGTATTTGCACAAGGGTGAAGGGGCCATTTTTGCCTGGTTATGGCTCAAGGATCTGCCGATTACCGATGTTGAGCTGTATCACGAAATCAAGCAAGAGCATGTGATTGTTGTGCCCGGCAGCTCGTTCTTCCCTGGTTTGCAGGGGGAATGGCAGCATACACAGCAGTGCATTCGCATTAGCTTGACGGCAACGATTGAGGAGATTGAGGCCGGTGTGGTCGCGATCGCGAAGGTGATCGAACGCGTCTACACCAACCCCAGCAAAGCCCACCAAGAAGCGCAGCAACTGGCAATGGCCGCCGCCCGCGAGGCGTAAGTAGGGCTTCCCGGCGGTGCGGCTGAACCTGGGGCACCCAAAACCTGACATCTCCCTGCCCTAAAGGGCGGAGGTTCTCAATTCGTCGGGGGTCTAGAGACTTCACCCTCATTGAGCTTCTTGACCGTGTGTCCCACGGCTGCAATACCTCGTTGCATCACCACCAAAGCACTGGCGACATCCCTATTGGCTGCGTAGCCGCATTCAGGGCAGACGTGCATCCGCTGATTTAAGTCTTTCTTACCCGTGACTGTCTGACAGTTAGGGCAGGTTTGACTAGTACCATTGGCATCTACTTTTGCGAAATACACGCCACGCTTGAAGCACACCCACTCAAGGATATTGAGGAATGATCCCCATGCCGCATCAAGACAGTGCTTACCTAACATCCCCTTGGCCAGTGCTTTCAAATTGAGTGATTCGGCAAATATCATGCCAGAGTTATCACACAACTGATGCGCCAGCTTAAACATGAAATCTTTGCGGGCGTTGGTTAGGTATTCGTGGTGCAAGGCAACTTTGCGCTGAATTTGTTGGTAGCGACGTGAACCCTTGCGTTTCCGCTTTAGTTGCCGTTGCAGCGATTTCAGCTTGCGTTGACCGTTCACAAAAAAGCGTGGATTCTCTACCAATCGACCAGTGCTAGTTGCCAGATAATGCTCTAGCCCTACATCAATCCCTAAAGGCTCACCATGCGGTGTTGCATCCGGTACAGACACTTCTGACTGCAACGTGAGCATCACATAGTAACCGCTGGCCTTACGAATCACCCGTGCTTGCTTAACTTCAAACCCCCCAGGAATCTGACGATCCTTGCGTAACTTGATCCAACCAAGCTTGGGCAGATTGACTTGCCGTCCTACCACAACTGTTTTATTGAGCTGGGGAAAGACAAACGAGCGCATCCGTTTCTTGAAGCGGGGGAAGCCATGTCCCCTGTCCCACATCGCCACAAAAGCCGCCTCCAGTTGCCGCAGCACTTGCTGCAACACATGGGTGTGTGGCTCTTTTAGTTCAGGAATGGCCACCTTAGCGGCTGACAACTCCTTGGCTTGACGGTAGAACGTGGGGCGGGGCGCATCTGCCGGAATGATGTATTCCTTGACGATTGAACAGGCATTGATGGGACTCTTACGACTATTCACCCAATCCTTGCGAGCCGCTAAAGCGAAGTTGTAGACCTTCCGGCAAATAACAAGCCAGTGGTCTATACGTTCTGCCTGTGCAGCCGTAGGGGTTAAGCGGTACTCGTAGTTGAGCGTTATCATGCCTCTATTGTAGCTCCCTGAATAAACGGGTGTCTACTTATTCAAAGCCGCCCTGTTAGCTTGCTTCCGCGCTAGCGGTAGGACGGGGCTTGCGTCCCAGTTCCAAGGGTCAAAGAAAACAAAGCGTCAAAGACAATATGGCCCTAGGCACGGCGTCAGCAAGATTGATCGGCGCGCCAGGCTTATGGCCAGAGTTTTCTGGCCGTGAAAAAGCCAGTTTACACATGCTCTGACTGAGGGTGTGTCAGCGCCGCTAGAGTGCCGGCACAACGCCTAAACTTTTGCGCTGATGTTATCTGGACGACTTACAAGTACAGGCGCGTTGTGGCGTCCTAGTTGTATATCGCTACTGGAAGTTACGACTATGCTGCGTCGGCGGACATTTCTCAAAGGGGCAGCGGCGGCTGTTGCTGCAGGCCCAATTATCATCAACCGCACCGTCCAAGCCCAAGACAGCGTCCTCAACCTCTACACCTGGTCAGACTACGTCTATCCCGACATGATCCAGTCCTTTGAGGCTGAAACGGGCATCAAGGTCAATCTTTCAACCTACGGCTCGAACGATGAAGTCCTGAACCGCCTACGCGCAGCCCGGGGCAGTGGCTTTGACATTGTCCAGCCCTCGATTACCTATACTGGCGCTTGGGTCGAGCAAGAATTGTTGCAACCTCTTGATGAAAGCAAGATCAACATCGATGGCATCATTCCCTCGATGTTTGAAAGCTCGGCAGGTCTGGGTGGCGTCCAAGGTAGTGATCGCTTCACGATTCCCTTCAACTGGGGTACCGAAGCCCTGTGCATCGATACCGAAGCGGTTACGGCCAGCTACGGCGAACTCGGCTTTGGCAGCCTTTGGGAAGAAGAGTATCAGGGTAAGGTAACAATGCGCGCTCACTCGGGCATGCTGGGCATTGGTCTTTACCTCGACTCGATCGGCGAGCTGGACTCGAACCAAATGCGCGACACCTACACCGACGAAGCCAAGATGCGCGCGGTCTACAGCCAAATTTTGGCCTATGCCACCGAGCGCAAGCCCTGGATTGTCCAGTTTTGGAGCAACGCCCAAGAGACTGAGGCAGCCTTCTTGCAAAATGGCGCGGTGATTGGCCAAACCTGGGATGGCCCTGCCATGCGTCTGCGGGCCGATTCCAACGCTCGCTATACTTACCTGGCGCCCAAGGAAGGGGCGCTGACATGGATGGACTCGATGGGGATTCCTGTGGGTGCTCAAAACGTCGAAGCAGCCTACGCCTGGATGAACTGGTACTACAAGCCCGAGAATGCCGCGCTCCATGTCCGCCTGTCGGGCTACAACTCCTGTACCGAGGGTGCAGCTGAGCTAGCGGGTGAGGCGTATGCTACCGCCTTTGCCGCCGCTTACCCAGACGATGCCATTGAAAAGCTCTGGTGGTATCAACAGGAGCCCACCTGGTTTATCACTGCTCGCAACGAGTTCCGTGATCAACTGCTGTCGGCCTAGACGACTCAGCGAGGGTAAATCAGCATGATGGGTCAGAGTGTTGTTTTAGATCAGATTACAATGCGCTTCGGCAGCTTTACTGCGGTGCAGGCGGCGCATTTGACGATCCAGGCGGGGGAGTTTTTCTCTTTTTTGGGGCCGTCGGGCTGTGGCAAAACAACACTTTTACGACTCATCTCTGGCTTTATCGAGCCCAGTGAGGGGGCCGTACGGATTGGCGATCGCGACATGCGCGGGATCGGTCCCAATCGCCGTCCCACGGCCCTCATTTTTCAGAACTTGGCCCTCTTTCCCCTGATGCCGGTCTGGGAGAATATTGCCTTTGGTCTGGAGGCACGCGGTATGCCTAAAGCGAAGCGCTATCAACGGGCGGAGGAGCTGCTAGAGCTGGTGGATTTGCCTGGGCAGGGGCGTAAACTGGTTGCCCAACTGTCGGGAGGTCAAAAGCAACGGGTCGCGATCGCGAGGGCTTTGGCCGTCGAACCGGCGGTGCTGCTGCTGGATGAACCCCTATCGGCCCTCGATTTAAAGCTGCGGCAACGGATGCGCTCCGAATTGCGCACCATCCAGCAAAAAACGGGCGTCACCTTTATCTACATCACCCACGACCAGGGCGAAGCGCTGACGATGTCCGACCGGCTGGCGGTGATGCGGCAGGGTCTGATCGAGCAGGTCGGCACACCCGATGTGATCTACAACGCGCCCGCAACGAGCTTCGTGGCCAGTTTTGTCGGTGAAACCAACCGTTTTGCCGGACGTATTCGCCAGCGAGATCAGGACTCGGCCCTTGTTGAAACGGCGCTGGGGCAACTCCGCTGCCACAATCCTCAGAACTTGGCCCTCGGTGAATCGGTCACGGTATTTTGCCGCCCCGAGCATCTCCACTGGGCTCAAGATCGGATCTACACCAACACGCTGCACGCCAGGGTGAGCCGCCTTGATTTTGAAGGAGCCTTTATCAATGTGCATTTGCACTGGAACACTGGCATAGCGGGGCTGATGCAGCTTGCCAATCGACCCGGACAACCCCTACCCCAGGTCGGTGAGGTTCTGCGCTGCGGCTTTGAGCATGCCCTTGTCCTAGCGGGTGTCGCCGATGACTGAGCTGTTTCGCCGCCTTGGTAAACCCCTGGGGCTGACCGTAATCGCGATCGCGATGATCTGGGTTGTGGTTTTGGTAATCCTGCCTCAGTTAATGATGGTTGATCTCTCATTTCGCCCTAACCTACCGCCCTCGCTGCGGGGTGGAGCCGAGGATATCTATACTGCTCAGAACTATCTCACCCTCTGGGCCAACGCCAACCACCGCAGCATTTTCATCCAGACGATGTGGTCATCACTACTGGTCACGCTGCTGGCCTTGGCCGTCTGCTACCCCATTGCCTACTATCTGGCCCAGGTGGCCAAGGGACGGCTGGCCGTGTTTTTGGCCGTTGCCCTGATCATTCCCTTTTGGGTCAACGAAATTTTGCGGACGTTTTCTTGGTTTTTGATTCTTTCGCGCAATGGCCTCATCAACTATATTTTGCAAGCCCTTGGTCTTATCCAAGAGCCCATCGCCTTTGGCGGCACCGGTGCGGTACTCATTGGCATGGTCTATGCCTACATTTTGTTTATGGTTTTGCCGCTCTACAACGCCCTTGAATCCCTCGATCCGAATCAAATCGAGGCGGCGCGGGATCTGGGTGCGGCTTGGCCCCGCATTCACTGGCGCGTGATTATTCCCCATGCCAAACCCGGCATCGCGATCGGTTGTGTGATGGTTTTCATGCTCTCAGCTGGCACCGTGGCCGTACCCCAAGTGATGCAGTCCTTGCCGGGTGGTACGAATGCCCGCTGGTTTACACAGGTCATCTACAGTTGGTTTTTTGATGGTGGCGACTGGAATCATGGGGCTGCCTATGCCTTTGCGCTGTTGCTGCTCTGTATCGCTTTTGTGGCCCTCATGTTGCGCATATTCAATGTCGGCTTGGGAGAGATCGCCAAATGAAACAGCCACGCCCGCAAACCTGGCTCATCGCCATCTATCTCGTGCTGTTTTTCGTCTATCTCTTTTTGCCCCTTATATTTATGAGTGTGGCCGCCTTTAATGACAGTCGTTTTCCGACCATGATTCCTTGGCAAGGCTTTACGCTGCGCTGGTTTCATGGCTTCGATCAGCGCGGTCAGTTTACGGGCCTGTTTCAGGATATGCGCCTACGTCAGGCCATTCTGAACTCGATCCTCATTGGCTTGGGCGTGATCGCCGTCTCCGTGCCAACGGGCTTAGCGGGGGCGCTGCTCCTGCATAACCTCAAAAGTCAAGTACGTCCGTTTCTCTATGCTGTAATGGTTTCGCCGATCCTGACACCAGGCGTCATTCTCGGCATTTCGACCCTCATTTTTTGGAATCAGTACTTTGGCGTTGGCGGCGGCATTGGTCTGGCCATCTTGGCGCAATCAACCTACATCGCAGCCTACACCATGCTCTTTTTCCTGGCCCGACTCGAACGGTTTGACCCAACTCAGACTGAAGCGGCCCTTGATTTGGGGGCCTCCTACGGTCTGATGCTGCGGCGGGTCTTGCTACCCTACCTCCGGCCGGCGATTTTGGCAGCAAGCCTCATTGCCTTTCTGCAATCCTTTGAGAACTACAACACCACCCTTTTTGTGATTGGTACCGCCGATACAATGACTCTCAATATCGCCTCGCGGGTGCGCCTGGGGCTAACGCCCGCCATCAATGCGATCGGTGTAATTTTAATTGCCCTTACGGTGGTCGGAGCCATAGTTTATGAGCTGCAGCGCCGTCAGGACGAGCAGTTGTTGGATTGATTACGCCCTGGATCGTCTAGGAAGCGCGGTAGAAGGGACGACGCACAATCGTTGCTGGCTGCCACTGTTTACGAATCTCGACCTGCACCGTACTCCCAATGGTAGCAGCCTCAGCAGCAACGTAGCCCATGGCAATGGGGTACTGCAAACTAGGCGAAAAGGTGCCGCTGGTAATTTGGCCGAGGGGTTGGCCGTCTGGGGTGGCGATCGCATAACCGCTCCGGGCAATCGCACGATCAGCTAACTGCAAGCACACTAGTTTTTTCGGAATACCGCTAGCCTGCTGCGCCAGCAGAGCCGCCTTACCGATAAAATCATGTTCCCAGTCAATCAGCCAGCTCAAACCCGCTTCTAGGGGTGTTGTCGTGGCATCCATATCTTGACCGTACAAGTGCAGGGCCGCTTCAAGGCGCAAGGTATCACGCGCACCCAAGCCACAGGGAGTCACACCCGCCGCCAGCAAGGCGGGCCACAAGCCCAGTCCGGTCGCGATCGGCAGCATTACTTCATAGCCGTCTTCGCCGGTGTAGCCCGTGCGGGCGATAAAAACAGGCTGATCCTGATAGCTCAGGGTTGTGTGACCAAAACGCGGCAGCTCGGGTAGCTCTAGATAGCGTTGCAGGGTCGCTGTCGCCTGGGGGCCTTGTACCGCCAGGAGAATCTGCTCTGCACTCAGATTGGCAATTGCCAGCCCCTGAGATACGAGCCAGGCAATATCATCTGCTTGGGTGGCACCGTTGACGATCAGAAACCACTCGCGATCGGCCAGGGCATAGATAATCACATCATCGAGAATGCCCCCAGCCTCGTTCAGCAGCACCGTGTAGCGGCTTTGGCCCGGTTGCAGATCCCGCAGGCGACTGGGCACGATGCGCTCGAGGGTGGCGACATCTGCTGTCAGGCGCAACTTGCCCATGTGAGAAATATCAAAGACCCCCACAGTCTGGCGGACGGCTTGGTGCTCGGCAACGACACCTTGATACTGCACGGGCATTTCCCAGCCGTGAAAATCGACCATGCGTGCGCCGACTTGGGCTGCAAATAAAGGTGTTCGCATGGGTAACTCGGTGTTAGTGGCTAAACTGTGAAGAGACAAACTGGGTACCAATCCCGGCATCCGTTAGGATTTCGAGCAGTAGCGAGTGGGGCGAGCCCCCGTTGATGATGTGCGCCGCCCGGACACCTTGAGCCAACGCCCGAATGCAACATTGCACCTTGGGAATCATGCCGCCAGCAACAATCCCGCTCTCAATGTAGTGCCGTGCCGTCGGAATATCGAGCTGATTAATCAAACTGCTAGGGTCATCTTTATCCCGTAGCAAGCCATCAATGTCGGTCAGGAGCACTAGCTTTTCGGCACCCAGGGCAGCGGCCAACTCACCCGCCACGGTATCGGCATTGATGTTGTAGGCTTGGCCGGTTTCATCGGCGGCGACACTCGAAACCACCGGAATTTGGCCGGCCTCGATGAGCGACTGCAACAACACCGGGTTGATGCTATTCACTTCACCGACAAAGCCAATGTCGCTGCGCCCCTGGGAGCGAGCCATAATTAGATTGCCATCGCGGCCGCACAGGCCCACGGCTGAGCCACCCGCAAGATTAATGAGTTGAACAATCTGTTTGTTGACCTTGCCGACCAGCACCATCTCCACGACTTCCATCGTTGCGGCATCGGTCACACGCAAGCCATCTACAAACTTGAACGGGATCGCGAGCTTTTGAAGCCAGGTGTTAATTTCGGGGCCACCCCCATGCACCAAAACGGGCCGAATGCCCACACAGGCTAAAAACACGAGATCCCGGAGCACTTCGGCTTGGCGGTCTTGATGCACCATTGCCGCACCACCATACTTGATGACAATGGTACGGCCTTGAAACTGCTGGATGTAGGGCAAGGCCTCACTAAGAATCTGGGCCCGATCCAGAGGGGTGCAGCGGGTCATGGTTGCTTACTCAGCGGTTTCGACAGGGTAAACACACACCCGTTGGCGGGTTTTGCCAAAGCGCTCGAATTTGACCACACCGTTCGCGATCGCGTACAGGGTGTCGTCGCTGCCAATGCGAACATTGGCGCCAGGGTGAAACTTAGTGCCGCGTTGACGCACCAGGATCGAACCTGGCTTCACGACTTCGCCACCAAAACGCTTGACGCCAAGGCGCTGGGCGTTGGAGTCACGACCGTTGCGCGTACTACCTGTACCTTTTTTATGTGCCACTAGCCCTACCTCTCAAATCAAAACGTAACGATTTAAAGCACGTTGCTCTAGCTTAAACTCACTCAGCGCTGGCGACGACGCTGCCATTCACTGAAATTGACTCAATCATCAACTGGGTCAGTTCTTGGCGGTGACCATTCTTTTTGCGGGTTTTCTTCTTCGGCTTCATCTTGTAAACGATCACCTTTTCGCCCCGGCAGTGGTTCATCACCCGCCCTGTAACAATGGCATTGCTGACGTAGGGTTGGCCAAGGCTGACTTCACCCTCATGGTTTACCAGCAGCACTTCGCTAATCTCAACGGTGCTTTCGGGCTCCGCATCCAAGCGCTCAACATAGTAAAAGCGGCCCGGTTCAGCCCAAAGCTGCTTGCCGCCCGTTTCAACAATGGCATATGTCGTCATGAGGGTCTCCTAGGGTGCCGTACAGGTGGCGTTAACGCACTTTGTAACCTGATCCGAGCAATTGCGCGATCTCTAACTATACGTGAGGGGCGCAACTTCAGGCAACAGCAGCGTAACTCTGGTGTGCTGGCAGCCACGATGGCACCAAACGTGTTTCCAGAGCAAAAAAATTACTAAATTTTTTGCCCACTGCCATCGAGACGTCAAAACTAGGGCTGGCAAAGGCTCTAGGCATTTTTGCTTACTGGCGGACACCCTAAAGCTTTGCGGAAAGGCGCAGCCGAATGTAACGACGAGATTTACAATAGTGAGCGGATTGGGCGTAGGCAAGCTATGGAACTCATCAACCAGCTCGCGTGGCTGATTCCGGTGTATCCCCTTGTAGGGGCGTTCATTATCGGTATCGGTATTCTCGTAGCTAACTCGTTTATTCGTGCAAATCGCAAACTCGCATCCGGTTTCGCAATCTCTTTGATCGGCGTCGCAATGGCCCATGCCTTCACGCTGCTCTTCGATCAAATTGGCGGCGCGGCTGAGGTGCGACAAACGTTTACCTGGGCTCAGGCTGGTTCCTTTGTGATCCAGATGGGGGTCGTTGTTGATCACCTCACAGCGATGATGCTGGTTGTGGTGACGACAGTGGCCTTTTTGGTGATGATCTACACCGATGGCTACATGGATCATGACCAAGGCTATGTGCGTTTCTACGCCTTCCTCAGTCTGTTTAGTGCCTCGATGTTGGGCCTTGTAATCAGCCCGAACTTGGTACAAATCTATGTCTTCTGGGAGTTGGTCGGGATGTGTTCCTACCTTCTCATCGGTTTCTGGCATGATCGCCCCGGTGCGGCCAAAGCCTGCCAAAAGGCATTCGTCACCAACCGCGTCGGTGACTTTGGCTTGCTGCTGGGCTTGTTGGGTCTCTACTGGATTACCAACACCTTCGAGTTCGAGCCCATGGGTGAACTGGTCGAAGTCGCGATCGCGAACGGCTCGGTCAGTGTCGGTCTGGTTTCCCTGTTTGCCTTCTTGGTGTTCTTGGGGCCAGTTTCCAAATCAGCCCAGTTCCCGCTGCACGTCTGGCTACCTGATGCTATGGAAGGCCCTACACCGATTTCGGCGCTGATTCATGCCGCGACGATGGTTGCTGCAGGTGTGTTCTTGGTGGCACGGATGTTCCCGGTGTTTGAGCATGTTCCCCAAACCATGGATCTGATTGCCTGGACAGGTGCCATTACCGCCTTTATTGGCGCGACGATTGCCCTGACCCAAAACGACATCAAAAAGGGCCTTGCGTATTCGACCATGTCGCAGTTGGGCTACATGGTGATGGCAATGGGTGCCGGTGCCTACGGTGCAGGTCTCTTCCACCTCACCACCCATGCGTACTTCAAAGCGATGCTCTTCTTGGGTTCGGGCTCAGTCATTCACGGTATGGAAGACGTTGTCGGCCATAACCCCGCCGTTGCCCAAGACATGCGCGTCATGGGCGGCCTGCGCAAATATATGCCGATCACTGCAAGCACGTTCTTGATCGGCACCCTCGCGATCTGCGGCATTCCGCCGTTTGCTGGTTTTTGGTCAAAAGACGAGATTCTCGGCTCTGTCTTTGCGTATAATCCCGCGCTCTGGGCAATTGGTTTTGTCACAGCCGGTTTAACAGCCTTTTACATGTTCCGCATGTACTTCCTCACCTTTGAAGGTGAGTTTCGCGGCACCGAAGGCGCTTTGGTCAAAGAAGTTGCGGTCAGTGGTGGTAAGCCCGTACCGGCTTTCAGTCTGGTTGCCGCAAACTTCGGCCCCGGTGCTATGGATAAGCGGGAACTCGATAGCCATGGCGACGACCATGGCCATGACGATCATCACGCCAGCGAACCCCACGAATCGCCGTGGACGATGACCTTCCCGCTGGTGGCGCTGGCCGTGCCCTCGGTGCTGATTGGTTTGCTGGGTACCCCCTTCGCCAACTTCTTTGAGGGCTTCATTCATGCCCCCGGCGAGACCATCGAAGGGGCAACAGCGATTGCGGCCGGTCTGCACGAGTGGCAAGAAGTCTTGGCCGGTGAGTTTGAGTGGTCAGAGTTTCTGATCATGGGTGGTAGCTCGGTGGGTATCGGCCTCATCGGCATCAGCCTGGCGGTACTCTTCTACCTGCAAGTGAAGTTCGATCCGCGTGCCATTACCGAGCGACTGCCCTTCTTCTACAACTTCTCGCTCAACAAGTGGTACTTTGACGAGTTTTATGACCGTATCTTCATTCGCGGTACCCGCTTTGTCGCACGCGAAGCCCTCGAAGTTGACCAGCGCATTGTTGACGGCATCGTGAACTTTGCGGGCTTGGTGACCATGCTTTCGGGCGAAGTCTTGAAATACGTCGAGACCGGCAAGGCTCAGTTCTACGCCCTTGTGCTGTTCGCCTCGGCCATCGTCATTGTTGTCCTGTCAGGGTTTTAAGTCATGCAACTACCCATTCCCTTAACTGAATTTCCCTGGCTGTCTACGGTCATTGCCTATCCGGTGATTGCCGCTCTGTTCATCCCGCTCATTCCCGACCCCGAGGGTAAAGGTCGGCCCATTCGTTGGTACTCGCTGTTCATTGGCATCACGAACCTAATCATTTTGGTCTCGGGTTTTGTGATCAACTACGACTTCAGCGAACCGGGTATGCAACTGGTCGAGCGCTATGCCTGGGTACCTCAAGTGGGTCTCAGTTGGTCTGTAGGTGCCGATGGCATCGCGATGCCGCTAATTTTGCTGACGGGTTTCATTACGACCCTGGCCATTTTGGCCTCGTGGCCCGTTACCTGGAAGCCGCGCCTGTTCTACTTCTTGCTGCTGTCGATGTACGGCGCCCAGATCGGTGTGTTTGCCGTCCAAGATATGCTGCTCTTCTTCTTGATGTGGGAGCTGGAGCTGATTCCGGTGTACTTGCTGCTCTCGATTTGGGGTGGCAAAAAGCGCCTCTATGCCGCCACAAAGTTCATCCTCTACACGGCGGGTGGGTCGCTGTTTATCTTGGTCGCTGGCTTGGCCATGGCCTTCTATGGCGACAGCATCACCTTCGATATGACGGCGCTGGCAGCCAAAGACTACCCCTTTGGTTTGCAGCTCTTTTTGTATGGTGGGTTTTTGATTGCCTACGGTGTCAAGCTGCCGATCTTTCCGCTCCATACGTGGTTGCCCGATGCTCACGGTGAGGCCACCGCGCCTGTACACATGCTGCTGGCCGGTATTCTCTTAAAAATGGGTGGCTATGCGCTGCTGCGGATGAACGTTGGCATGTTGCCCGATGCCCACGTTTATTTCGCGCCCGTGTTGATTGTGCTGGGTATTGTTAACGTCATTTATGCAGCGCTGACATCCTTTGCCCAACGCAACCTCAAGCGCAAGATTGCCTACTCATCAATTAGCCACATGGGTTTTGTCCTAATTGGGATGGGCAGCCTGACGGAGATTGGCATGAGCGGCGCGATGCTGCAAATGATCTCCCACGGCCTGATTGGGGCAAGCTTGTTCTTTTTGGTGGGGGCAACCTACGACCGTACTCATACCCTTGAGCTTGAAGAAATGGGCGGCATCGGCCTGCAAATGCCCAAGATTTTCTCGATGTTTACCGTCTGCTCGATGGCATCGTTGGCGCTGCCAGGTATGAGCGGCTTTGTCGCCGAGGTGATGGTTTTCTTGGGCCTGGCCACAACTCAGGCGTACAGCCAGCCTTTTGTGGTGGCGATGGTCTTCCTCGCGGCGGTGGGGGTAATTCTGACACCGATTTACTTGCTCTCGATGCTGCGCCAGATTTTCTATGGCCCCGAGAACAAAGAACTCACCTCTCACGAAGAACTGATTGATGCTGAGCCGCGTGAGGTGTTTGTGATTGCTTGCCTGCTGATCCCAATCATTGGCTTGGGTGTGTATCCCAACCTGATGACCCAGGTTTATGATGCGAGCACCAGCCAACTTGTGGCAACGTTGCAAGCGCATAGCCAGACTGGTACGGTGATCGCCAGACCGGCTGAAACGGTTGTCTTAGACTTGGCAGCTGACATTCAGCGAGCACCAGCACTCTAGGCAGTACAGCCTTAGTCATCAAAATCTTGGCAATCACTAAATAAGCGCCCCATTGCGGGGCGTTTTTTATTTGGGTTTAGTGGCTCAGGGGCTGTTTGATAGACCAGGATTCGACAGAGTGAAACTACCTAGGGAGCTAACACAGAACGCAGGGCTTGAGCACTTGCTTCAAAGGCGGCTTGCTCATAATCGGCAACGCTAATACCCAGAATCGGCAGGGCGGGTTCGAGATGCTCGGCAATAAAGGCCGGCCGGATGGTGTCGCGCATGAAGCGAAATTGCTCGAGCATACGCGATCTGAGGTGCGTTGCCTGCTTAGGTTGCTGGAGGTGTCGCCGCAAATAGCGACAAGCCACCTGCACATGGCCGCGCTCTTGGTGCCAAATACGGCGGAAGGTGGGGGCAAGTGCGGGCCATTCCCGTTCGGTGTAAGCAACTTGGGTTTTAAGCAAAAATAGCGCCGAGGCTTCGATCACCCAGGTACCCACAATGAGATCAAGCCGATCGCGACCCGTGGCAATCTGCTCAAGGAGGAGTTTAGCCCAGGTGGGTGGTGCCGGAATCGGCTGCTCATACTGGCCTAGCAGCTCCGCAAAAACCTCGACGTGCCAGAGCTCGTCGGCAAGGTGACTGAGTTCGCCATAGTCGGCGGCTAGCTCAGGCGTTGTCTCAGGCTCGGGCGGAGCGAGTTCACTCAATCGACGGGTAACCGCGACTGCGGCCTGCTCGCCATACCAAAAGCCAACCCAGAGAGGCTGTAAGGCCGCCGGATAGCGAGAATCACTAGGCATCACTATCAATGGTTGTAGTGGGCTCTGCCCGCTTGCTAGGCGGCAGTTGCTGTACTGTCGTTTCGAGCTCGACAACGAGTTGCTTGAGTTCATCAATGCGGTTGTCGCGGGCGGCGATTTCTTTGACTTGCTTGTTAAAGTCGAGCTGGAACTGCATCGAGGACCACAAACTGAAAACCCAGGCAATGGCGGCGCCCAAACCAGCAGCAGCTAGTAGTTCGACTACGAGGGGGCTGGCAACGCCAACACCTGGCCAGAAGGTAACGGTGACAGGGCTCGCATTTTGCATCGCGAAGAAGGCGATCGCGATACCGCCGACAAACAGCAAAACAAAGTTGAGTTGGCGCATCTGGTCGTCCTCAGCAGCTACCGCCTTAATGTACCGCATTCCCCCGTAGAGAGCCCCGCAGCGCCTGAACTCAAAGCGCCGCGGTGAAGAACTATTAGGCAGATTCAGCCTGTTGCTCTTGCGGCATCGGCAGCGCCTCGGCATGGGCCCAAAAGGCTTCAAGGTTATAAAACTGACGCTCTTTTTCGAGCATGACGTGAACAATCACATCACCATAATCAAGGAGAATCCAGTTGCCGGATTGACGCCCTTCGACGTGGCGGGGCAAGCGCTGACTTTCAAGGTTGTCTTCGATGGCTCTCGCGATCGCGCGTACTTGAGTTGTTGAATAGCCTGTCACAATGATGAAGTAATCGGCAAGGATCGAAACCTCCCCCACTGCCAGCCAGACCATATCCCCCCCTTTACGGGCTTGGGCCGCCTGAATAGCCATCTGGGCGAGGTTGTAGCTACTTAACAAGTGGGAATCTCCTGAGTGAGGAATGTGTTGCGGGTTTCGATCAGGCGGGGATGAATGAGCCGATCGCGAGCTAGCAAGAATTCGAGGGTGTAGGTGCTGACCGCCACCACAGCCGCTGCTAGATTCTCTGATGCTAGCTGACGCAGGTGCTGGAGCTGCTCAGTTTGACCCCGGTAGGGCTCAATGGCATCAGCGATAAAAACAACCTGAGCCACAGCATCCATCGCTGGATCTCCAAGGGTATGGTAGCGCACCGCATTCAGCACGACCGGATCGCTAACGCCGAAGGTCTGCTGAGCAACAACAGCACTCACTGGCCCATGCAAGAGATGGGGCACCGCTTCGAGCACCGGATCAAGGAAAATTTCGGGTGTGGCCCTCGCGATCGCGAGCAACTGCGCATCGGGATAATATTTCGCCAAATCGTGCAGCAACCCAGCCGCCGCCACCCGCTCTGCATCCAGGCCATGATGAGCAGCCAGGTGTTGCCCCCAAGCCTCCACACTGAGACTATGACGGAGTCGAGGCGGTGGCACCTGAACTTCAAGCCAACGGAGCACCGCTGCACGATCAAACTTCATCGGTCAAACTTCATCGGTCAA
>CAZAGN010000020.1:20770-37448 GCA_964484905.1 uncultured bacterium
TCAAACTTCATCGGTCAAACTTCATCGGTCAAGCTTCATTGGTGGGGCAAGCTTCATCGCAGGGGCGTACTGACATCAGCATTCAAGTCAGGCAGCGGTAGCGACTGGCGAATATTTTGCAAAACAGTACGAATTTCTTTAATTTGCTTGGGGCTGAGCTGCCCTAAATGCAGACGCAAATGTTCGATGTAGAGGGGAAAGAGGCGCTCAAACTCACGTTGGCCCCCATTGGTCAGGACAATCGTAAAACTCCGCCGGTTCCGAGGTGGCACTTCACGCCGGGCAAACCCTCGCTCTTCGAGGCGATCAACAATGCCCGTCAGCGTTCCTTTTGTTACAAGTGTGCGCTCAGCTAAGCTCTGCATACTCATGCCCTCAGTATTTCCCAGGGTAACCAGCACATCAAACTGTGCTGGGGTTAAACCTGCCTGACGGACAAACTTGTCAGAGTAACGCATCAAGGTTTGATACGTAGAAGCCAGGTCGTAAATAAGCGGTAAAAATGGCACTTGAGCAGCCGCCCGTGTAGCTGCTAAACCTTCAGGGGTTGGTGACGCAGCACCCATAAATTTGTCGTACGAATTAAGAACTACCCTTTTGTATACCACACAGGTTTCCGACTGCGATCAGTTCCCGCTGAGACTTTACACATTTCAGTTCCGGACTGACAGCGGTGCCCCATTCAACAGGGCCCAGGCGCTGATTTGACCGCTTCCGCAGCCTCGCTCGGCATCATCCTCAGTCCTGAAGCGCCTGTGGTCGATGACCGCTCACTAAAGAAAGGGGTGCGAGCTGAGCGATCACGCTTACCCCTCAGCCCACACAGGCCAGGGGCTAATCTACCAGCGAGAACATCAGTTCACCTTCGGCGGCTAGTTGACCATCGACCTCAGCCTTGGCCTTCATTTTGCCAATGCGTCGCCGCTTGATTGTAATCAACTCGGTCGTAATCACAAGTTGATCGCCAGGCACAACAGGTCGACGGAAACGCACACCATCAATACCGGCAAAGAGAGCCAACTGTCCGGCAGCATCAGGCATCTTGAGGAGAACAATACCGCCAACCTGGGCCATGGCCTCAACAATCAAAACCCCCGGCATAATGGGTCGGCCTGGAAAATGTCCTTGAAAAAACTCTTCGTTGATGGTGACGTTTTTCAGGCCCACCGCTTTCTCGCCCGGAATGAACTCGATGATCCGATCCACCAGCAGAAAAGGATAACGGTGGGGCAGGATGTCCTGGATTTGCTCAAGACTAAAAACAACGTCGGTCACGGCAGTATCGGGCGGTAGATAGGTTATGCGGCGTTTAGACCAGGGTGCGCAAAAGCGCCTGAGCGAGCTCACCGTGCAAGGCATGACCCGCTTTGTAGGCAATGATGTGAGCTTGCCAGGTATGCCCCGTTAGGCTCAGATCCCCTAGTAAATCTAGCAGCTTATGGCGTACCGGCTCGTCGGGAAAACGCAGCGGCGTCAGCCAGGCTGTTTCGGTGCAGACAATGGCATTGTCGAGGCTGCCGCCCTTGATCAAGCCTTGGGCTTGGGCGGGTGCAATATCGCGTTGCCGAGTGAAGGTACGTGCCGGGGCGAGTGTCTGGGCAAACAGCTCACACTCTGGCCGCCAGGTAAACCATTGCTGACCAATCGGGCTGTCGGGGAAATTAATGCCATAGGTGTAGCAACGCTGGGCGCTCGGAATCGCACTAACAAAGGCATCACCTCGGTAAATCGTCAGCGGCTGGCTGAGGGTTACGAGCGGCTGCGCTGCTTGAGGAGCCGGCGTAATGGCCTCAACGTAGGGTAGGGCTGAACCGTCGAGGATGGGCAGTTCTTCGCGATCGACCTCAACGCGACAGTTATCAATCTCCAGCCCCGCCAGTGCCCCTAATAGGTGCTCGACGGTACGAATACGTGCCCCATCTTTAACCAGTAAGGTCGAAAGCCCTGCCGGAACGGCGTAGTCGCAGTGGGCCGGAATCAGAGGCTGCTGGGGCAAATCAGTACGGACAAAGTAGCGGCCACTGTCAGGCGGGGCGGGTTGCAACGTACAGCTGACCGGCTCGCCACTGTGCAGGCCCATACCCTCAAAGGTAACGGGCTGGGCAAGTGTGTGTTGTCGACGCGTCATAGCGGTGGAGCCTCAGTCAGTAATGAGGTCGGTATCTCAGTTAGGAGCCCAGCCTGTTCGAGGGTATCGTACACTGCAACTTCCTCTTGACGAAGGCGTTCGGTGAGCCGATCGCGAGCGTAGGTTTGCAGGTCTGGATTATCTGTCTGTAGGCGCTGTAACTCGGCGGCAACGGCCACCATCTGGCTCTGAATTGCCTCACATTGCGCCTGCACAACCCCAGGCATCACCAGCTCATCCTGCTGCAGCACTAGCTGCAAACGTCGCAGGGCGAGCCAGCGTGCCGACAGCAAATTGTACTGTCCCTGAAGCGCTTGATCAGGAATGAGGTGCAAGCGTTGCAGCAATGGCTTCATCGTCAGCCCCTGCACCAAAAGCGTAAAGAGCACCACACCAAATACCGTGGCGACAATTGTCTCCCGCCCTGGCACATTGGTCGGAATGCTTAACGCCAAGGCGATCGCGACCGAACCCCGCAAGCCGCCCCACCAAATCACCGTTTGCATCCCCAAACTAATCGGGTTGCGCAGCAGCAGATTAATCGCCAGCCCCAGGCCATAGCTACTCACCGCCCGTGCCAGTACCGTTGCCCCAATCGCGATCGCGATTGACCCCAAATTTGCCTCTAGGCTGGGCCACTGCACCTGATCACCAATCAGTAAAAAGACAATTGAGTTGACAAAAAAGGCGAGAAACTCCCAAAACTGCGTCACCGCCAAGCGTGTTTGGGGGCTCATACCAATGCGCGAGCCATAGTTACCGAGAATGACCCCGGCTGTGACCACACCAATCACCCCCGACCCGCCGAACTCCTCCACCAGTAAATAGGTGCCATAGGCCGCCACCAAGGTCAGAGCCTGCTCAACCAGCGGCAAATCAAAGCGCTGCGTAAAGTAGCTGATGCCAAAGCCCACCAAACCACCCACACCTATACCAATACCGACCACACTCACCACATTCAGCACCAGCCCTGGCAGCGTTAAGGGGGTATCACTCCCCGTCACCCCAGCCAGAAGCACGCCAAAGGCAACAACAGCGGTGCCGTCATTGAACAAACTTTCCCCTTCCAGCAGCGTTGTCAGACGGGCATCGGCCCCCAGCTCCCGAAACAGAGCAATCACCGATACCGGATCAGTTGCCGCTAAGCTCGCCGCCAAAAGTAAAGCCAAACGATAATCAAGGCCAGTGAAGCTGGCAATGACCCAGCCAATACCCAACACCGCAATCACCACACCCAGGGTGGCCCACACCAGAATCGGCCCCAGATTGGCCCGCAGGCGTTCCCAGGGCAAATGCCAAGCCGACTCAAATAACAGCGGTGGTAGAAAAATTACCAGAATCAGCTCCGGTGAGAGATTAGCAAGCCGCACATCGACCAGCGCCAAACCCAAACCGACCATCACGAGCAGCAGCGTATAGGGTACCTGCCGCACCCAGGTAAACCAACGCGGCAGGGTTGCAACCCCCAACGCAATTAGCACAGCCACCAAAAATCGCTCGAGACTATCGCCGACTACATCAGACATCGCCCATCTCTCAATTTCTCCCAGAGTAGCGAACCCCTACAGCAGGTAGTTACACCGCCGCTCATAATTTGAGGCCGGCCTGTGGCCAAATCTGTGCCGAAAACTGTGGAAAAGCCTATCGGCGCTTTCACTATCTTCTCTACACTGAAGTTGGTAGCCCCCCATGAGCATACAGAGCCCATGCTAGATGACCGTAACTTGACAACGTTGCCCGACGAACCCGAGATTGATGAATCTGAAAGTGGCATCCAGCGTGTTTTGCGTAACCCCAACTTCCTGGCTCTCTGGAGCGGTCAAGTTTTTTCACAGCTGGCGGACAAGGTTTTTCTGGTGCTGGTTGTCGCCCTTATTTCAGCCCGCTTTCAGGGCGAGGCTGAAACCATCAGTACCAAGGTCTCAGCGGTAATGATTACCTTCACGGTGCCGGCTGTTCTCTTTGGTTCCGTAGCCGGCGTCTTTGTTGATCGCTGGTCAAAAAAAGGCGTCCTAGTCGGCACCAACATCCTGCGCGGTCTTTTGGTGTTGCTCTTGCCGTTGCTTCTCACTGTGTCTTCAGAGTGGCGTGCTTTTGCCAGTTGGCCCGCTGGGTTCTGGTGGGTACTGGTCGTTACCTTCGCAATTTCGACCCTAACTCAGTTTTTTGCCCCCGCCGAGCAAACGGTGATCCCCCTTGTTGTCAAAAAACAGAATCTGCTTTCGGCCAATTCGCTTTACACGATCACGATGATGGCTTCGGTAATTATTGGCTTCGCGATCGGTGAACCCTTGCTAAACCTAGCGCGTGGGTTGGCCACATCCCTCGCTCATTTGTTTGGTGATTTTGACCCTGAATGGGGTGCTAACTGGGTTGTCGGTATGGCCTATGTCATGGCTGGTCTCATTTTGCTGCTCCTGCGCTCGCCAGAGCCCGACCCTGATGCTGTTCACCCCCATGTACTTCAGGATTTACAAGCGGGCTGGGCCTATCTCCAGCGCTCCGCCAAGGTGCGAGCCGCCTTGGTACAACTAGTGTCCCTATTTTGTATCTTTGCGGCCCTAGCTGTGCTGGCGGTGCGCCTAGCCGAGCTCATTCCCAGTCTCGAAGCCTCGCAGTTTGGCTTTTTACTGGCCGCTGCGGGCTTTGGTCTCGCCATTGGTGCCCTCGTTGTCGGTCATTGGGGCAGCCAACGGCACCGCTTTTTCTGGGGAGTAGCGGGCTCGGGTGGCCTCGCGATCGCCCTAGTGCTCCTCGCGATCGTGCCCTACAGCCTGATCAGTAGCCTGATCTTGATTGGCAGTTTGGGTTTTGCAGGGGCTCTGATTGGCGTACCGATGCAGACCCTTATTCAAGAAGAAACCCCCGCCGAACTCCGAGGCAAGGTCTTTGGCTTGCAAAATAACCTCGTTAACATTGCCCTCAGCGTCCCCCTCGCCGTAGCCAGTGTTGCCGAGGCTCGCTTTGGTCTTTCACCGGTACTGCTGAGTATGGCGCTTATTGCCGCCAGTACTGGCCTCGTCGGCCTCAAGCTTGCGAACGGGGCCGACTAAAACGCCAAGAACGAAGACTACAAAGAACGAGGACTAGGGGTTCAGAGCAACGTTCGCCACAATCACAACGACTCAAACACAATAGCTAAATCTCACCCCTATCACCAGCCGATCCCATGACTGTCTTTGTCTGAGGGCGCCTCTGTTCAAGCGGTTATGTGTCTGCCCCAATCCACCGGACTGATGCATCAAGCTTGGGATAAGTACTCACACCCTCCCTAGCTCAGAATCCTGACCTCAACCAAGCAGACTGGCCGCTCTATCAGCTCGGGGCATCAATAACTGAGATGTGGTTCTGACGAAAACAAAACTCAACTTTGACTCAACTCTGTACAAATAAGCATTTGTTGCGTATCATGAGTAATTGTCGCCAAAAATCGACTCACTAGCCCGCTGCCAGATACTGATTATGCTCGCATATCAAGTCTGAGGCGTTACAACCGAGTCTCATTTCTGGTTTGTTTCACATCAACGTAAATCCTGCACCATTTGCTTTGGTGCGCTTTACTTGTGCGCTGTTGTTCGGAGGTCTGCGATGGCATTGGGAATCCTAGGACGTAAGCTAGGGATGACACAGGTATTCAGTGCCGAAGGCATGGCTATCCCCGTCACCGTGGTGGAAGCAGGCCCTTGTGTTGTCACACAGATTAAAACTGTGGCCACAGATGGCTACGATGCTATCCAAGTCGGCTTCGGTACAATCAAACCCAAAAACGTCAGCAAGCCTGCCCAGGGACACTTCAACAAGTCAGGTCTTGAGGCACCTCTGCGTCACCTCAAAGAGTTTCGTGTTGACGACCCCAGTGCTTTCAGTCTTGGCCAAGAGATTACCGCCAATCTGTTCAGTGTCGATCAACTGATTGATATTGCCGGTATGACGATCGGTCGGGGTTTCTCGGGTTACCAAAAACGTCACAACTTCAAGCGGGGCCCGATGGCGCACGGCTCGAAGAATCACCGCTTGCCTGGTTCAACAGGTGCTGGTACTACCCCCGGTCGGGTCTTCCCTGGTAAGCGTATGGCAGGTCGCTACGGCAACAGCCGAGTCACCATCAAAAAACTTCAAGTCGTCCGGGTTGATGTTGCTAAGAACCTCATCCTTATCAAGGGTGCTGTTCCCGGTGTTGAGGGTGGTCTCATCGAAATTACCCCAGCCAATGTTGTTGGTCGCGTTAAGGCATAACCATGACACTCACAGGTCTATCTATTCGAAACTGGCAAGGCGATAGCGTTGGTGAAGCCAGCCTTTCCCTCAAGGTTGCCCGGCCTGAGTCGGCTGAGCACATTGTTTATTTGGCTCTGCGTCGCCAACTGACCAACGCCCGTCAAGGCAATGCCAACACCAAAACTCGTGCGGAAGTCCGGGGTGGTGGTCGTAAACCTTGGAAGCAAAAGGGCACTGGTCGGGCCCGCGCGGGTTCGATCCGCTCACCCCTCTGGCGCAAGGGTGGTGTCATCTTTGGTCCGCGCAGTTCACGCGAGTACAACCTCGATATGAACCGTAAAGAGCGGCGTCTCGCCTTGACGACAGCTCTCGCCAGCCGCAAGGACGACATTCTAGTTGTTCAAGATTTTGCCGGCGAACTCGCGCAGCCCAAAACCCGTGAGGTCGTTCAGGCTCTCCAGCGTTGGGGCATCACTGCCGATCAATCTGTCCTCCTCATCGTTGACGCACTGCCCGAAGCGATTGAGCTGGCAACCCGCAATGTCGCCCGGCTCAAGGTAATCACGGCAACTAATCTTAACGTCTTCGACCTACTCAATGTCGATTGGGTTGTTCTTACCGAGGCCGCTGTGGCTCGTATTCAGGAGGTGTTCGGTGTCCAAGAATGAGCGCATTTTAGCAGACGTCCTCATCCGCCCGATTGTCACAGAAAAGGCAGCCGGTTTGATGGAAGACGGTAAGTACGTTTTTGAGGTTCGCCCCACGGCAACCAAGCCTCTGATTCGTCAGGCTGTCGAAGCGATGTTTAAAGTCAAGGTGACATCGGTCAACACCTACAACCCGCCAGGCAAACAGCGTCGCGTTGGCCGCTTTGTCGGCATGCGTAGCCGTCCCAAGCGTGCCATTGTCACCCTAGCCGATGGCGATTCGATCACTCTTTTCCCTGATGTCTAGGTAACTTCCCATGGCAATTCGTAGCTTCCGTCCTTATACCCCGAGTCAGCGCCATCACACGGCGCCTGATTTTGATGAAATCACCCGCGACAAGCCCGAGAAATCCTTGGTCACTTGGATTCACAGCAAAAAAGGTCGTAACAATCGCGGTATTGTGACCTCCCGCCGTCGTGGTGGTGGCCACAAAAAGCTCTATCGCTTCATTGACTTTCGTCGCGACAAGGTCGGCGTTCCGGCTGAAGTACTCAGCGTTGAGTACGACCCTAACCGCAATGCCCGTATTTCGTTAGTCCAGTACGAGGACGGCGAAAAGCGCTACATTCTCCATCCTCGCGGTTTGGCTGTTGGTGCCACGGTCATGTCAGGCCCCGAAGCCCCCTTCGAAATCGGGAACGCCCTGCCCCTCGAGAAAATTCCCTTGGGTACAGTTGTTCACAACGTTGAGCTCTATGCCGGTCGTGGCGGCCAATTTGTGCGGGCTGCCGGTACCGGTGCTCAGGTGGTTGCCAAAGAAGGTAACTATGTCACTTTGAAGATGCCATCTAGCGAGGTGCGGATGGTACGTAAAGAGTGCCTAGCGACTATTGGCCAGCTCAGCAACACCGATGCCAACAACCGCAACTTGGGTAAGGCTGGCCGGACGCGCTGGTTGGGTCGTCGCCCCTCGGTTCGGGGTGTGGCCATGAATGCCTGCGACCACCCCCACGGTGGCGGTGAAGGTCGGGCGCCGATCGGTCATCCTTCGCCTCTGACACCACAGGGTAAGCCAACACTGGGTCGGAAAACCCGCAAAGCTAAGAAGCCCAGTGGCAAGCTGATTGTCCGTGGCCGTAAGCGCGGTAAGAGCACTCGCTAGGTTCGTTATCGGGTTCGTCGTTACTAGGTTAGGTTTGTATGCCTCGGTCACTTAAAAAAGGTCCCTTTGTCGAAGCCACACTGATGCAAAGAATTGACGCGATGAATGCGCGCGGTGATAAGTCTCTGATCAAAACCTGGTCGCGGGCATCCACCATTGTGCCGCAGATGATTGGTCATACGATTGCTGTACACAACGGTCGCCAGCATGTCCCTGTTTATGTCACTGAGCAAATGGTCGGTCACAAGTTGGGTGAGTTTTCCCTGACGCGCACCTACCGGGGTCACGCGGCCAGTGACAAAAAAGCTAACCGACGCTAGGAGTCAGCCACCCATGCCTGTTCTTGATGAACAAGAAGTAATCGCGATCGCGAGGGGTGTGCGGATGTCGCCCACCAAAGTCCGTCGTGTACTTAACCAAATTCGAGGCCGCTCTTACTCTGAGGCGCTCATCATTCTCAAGTTTATGCCCTATGCTGCCTGCGAGCCTGTGCGTAAAGCGCTCCGGTCTGCCGCTGCCAATGCCGAGCATAACTTTGGGATGAATGCAGGTGATTTGGTCGTCAGCCAAGCCTATGCCGATCAGGGTTCAACTCTGAAGCGGTTCCGCCCCCGCGCTCAAGGGCGTGCCTACCCGATTCACAAGCGTACCTGCCACATCACTGTGGTTGTGCGTCCCCAAGATTCGTAAGCTCAAAAGGATACCGTAATGGGACAGAAAGTACATCCAAATGGCTTCCGCCTTGGCGTGATTCGGGAGCACCGCAGCAGCTGGTATGCCTCCGCTGGGCGTTATCCAGAACTGCTCCAAGAGGACTACATCATTCGGAGCTATCTCAAAAAGTCGCTCGCGAATGCGGGCCTTTCAAATGTTGTGATTGAACGCAAGGCTGACCAAGTTGATTTAGCCATACACACCTCGCGACCAGGGGTTGTTGTCGGCCGGGGTGGTGCCGGTATTGATGCTCTTAAAGCCGGCTTGCTCAAGGAGCTAGACAAGCGCGGTGTCAGCAGCGAAGCAACACGCACCATCCGAGTCAATGTTGTCGAGGTCACCCGCGTTGATGGTGATGCACCCCTGATTGCCGAGGGCATTGCCCAGCAACTAGAACGTCGGGTTGCCTTCCGCCGCATTGTGCGTCAAGTGATGCAGCGGGCTCAACGAGCTGGCGTTCAGGGCATCAAGATTCAGATTTCGGGCCGATTGAACGGTGCTGAAATTGCCCGGACTGAGTGGCAGCGTGAGGGTCGAATCCCCCTACATACTCTGCGGGCCGACATTGACTATGCCCACCACGAAGCCAACACCACCTTCGGCATCATCGGTGTCAAAGTTTGGGTCTTCCGGGGTGAGATTCTCCCTGGTCAGCTTCCAACCGCGCCAACTGCTGCCCCACGGGGTAATCGTCGTGGCGCGAGCAAGCGCCCCCCCAGCTATGAAGATCGCTCCGAAAAGTCGGAATAGGAGTAGACGAACATGTTAAGTCCGAAGCGTACTAAGTTTCGCAAGCAACAACGGGGCCGGATGAAGGGTAAGGCGACTCGTGGTAACACGATTGCCTTCGGTGAATACGCCCTCGTCTCTACCGAGCCTTCCTGGATTACGGCTCGCCAGATTGAAGCAGCTCGTCGTGCCATGACACGCTACATTCGCCGGGGTGGTCAAATCTGGATCCGCATCTTCCCCGATAAACCCGTTACCATGCGTGCTGCTGAAACCCGGATGGGTTCCGGTAAGGGTAATCCCGAGTTTTGGGTTGCTGTGGTCAAACCAGGCCGCGTGATGTTTGAGCTGGGCGGCGTTGCTGAACCCATTGCCCGTGAAGCCCTGCGTTTGGCAGCCCAGAAGCTACCCATCAAGGTCAAGTTTGTGCGCCGCATTGACCAGGATGCTGTTACGGCAGCCCCTGCTGAAGACGAAGGAGAAAGCTAATGGCACTGTCAAAAATTGCCGATATCCGCAAACTTTCAGACAGTGAAGTTAGCGATGAAATCATGGCCGTCAAGCGCGAATTGTTAGAGCTGCGTCTTCAGAAGGCAACGCGCCAGTTAGAGAAGCCCCATCTCATTCGCCATGCCAAGCATCGCCTGGCTCAGCTGATGTTGGTGGAATCAGAGCGGGAACGTGCCGCTGCAACGGAGGTTTAAATGGCTGTTAAAGAGAAAGTTGGCGTAGTCGTCAGCAACAAAATGGATAAGACCGTTGTGGTGGCTGTGGAAAACCGCGATGCCCATCCAAAGTACGGCAAAGTCGTTGTCCGTACGCAAAAGTTCAAGGCCCATGACGCCGAAAACACCTGCCACGAAGGCGACCGCGTACGGATTCGTGAGAGCCGTCCCCTCAGTCGCACCAAGCGCTGGGAAGTTGTGGCCATCCTGACCAACCGTCTGACCGAGGAGGCTTCGACATGATTCAGCAGGAAACGATGTTGGCAGTGGCTGACAACACAGGTGCCCGTCGCCTGCAATGTATTCGGGTGCTGGGCAGCACCGGCCGTCGTTACGCCAGTCTCGGTGATGTGGTGATTGCCGTCGTCAAAGATGCTTCGCCTAACATGCCCGTCAAAAAATCTGATGTTGTTAAAGCAGTCATTGTTCGCACTGTCCACACCATCCGTCGCGAAAACGGCATGAGTATTCGCTTTGATGATAACGCCGCTGTGTTGATCAATAACGAAGGGAATCCCCGCGGTACCCGTGTGTTTGGGCCGATTGCCCGGGAACTGCGCGAGAAAAACTTCACCAAAATCGTTTCCCTCGCGCCGGAGGTGCTCTAGCTATGGCTCGTAAGCTCAAACAAAGCCAGATTAAAGCGCTGGTTAAGCGTAAAGGCATTCAGAAGCACGGTAACAGCCTGCGCTACAAGATGTGCATCAAGAAAGGCGATACCGTGCAGGTGATTGCTGGGGATGACAAAGGAAAGATTGGGGAAGTGCTTGCTACTTTACCCACTCGAAACATGGTCATTGTGGAAGGGGTCAACATTGTCACTCGCCACATGAAGCCCCAGCGTGAGGGCGAGGCGGGAAAAATCGACACCCGTGAGGGGCCCATCCATGCCTCCAAGGTTATGGCCTACTCCAAAAAAGAGTCCGTCGCTAGCCGCATTGGCTATACCTTTACTGCCGAAGGTCGCAAGGTACGCTTCCTCAAGGCAACTGGTGAACAACTCGATTAACCGTTACTTCAGGAAATATCATGCCGCAACGCCTGCAAACGTACTACCAAGACACGGTAATACCTCAACTGATGAAGGAGCTGGGCTGCACCAACATCCATCAGGTTCCCAAAATCGAAAAGATAGTGATCAACCGGGGTCTCGGTGAAGCATCGCAAAATGCGAAGGCGCTGGAGTCATCTCAATCTGAACTGAGTGTGATTACAGGTCAGCGTCCAGTGATTACCCGCGCCAAAAAGGCGATTGCAGGCTTTAAGATTCGTGCCGGCATGCCCGTCGGCCTGATGGTAACGCTGCGGCGAGAAAAAATGTGGGCTTTTCTTGATCGCCTTGTCAATGCTAGTTTGCCCCGGATTCGTGATTTTCGGGGTGTTAGCCCCAAGAGCTTTGATGGCCGTGGTAACTACACCCTTGGTGTCCGTGAGCAGCTCATCTTTCCAGAGATTAGCTATGACCAGGTCGATCAGATTCGGGGGATGGACATTAGCATCGTCACCACCGCCAATGCCGACGAAGCCGGTCGCGCCCTTTTGCGTGCCCTTGGCATGCCCTTCTCAGCGTAGAGGAACGACAACCATGGCAAGAACAACAACAGACACTATCGCTGATATGCTTACTCGGATTCGCAATGCGAATCTTAAGCGCCACGAATCGGTTTTGATTCCGGCAACGCGCATGACCCTCGCGATCGCGAGGGTGCTCAAAGCAGAAGGATTTATCGCCGACTACGAAGAGACCGGTGCCGGTATTGAGCAGGCAATCTTGATTGCCCTCAAGTACCAAGGGCGTCTGCGTCAGCCGATTATCCGCCAACTGCAACGGGTCAGCCGTCCGGGTCTGCGCGTCTACAAAAACCGGCGTGAGCTGCCACGGGTTTTGGGTGGCATCGGTGTTGCCATCATCTCGACCTCAAGTGGTGTCATGACCGATCGCGAAGCCCGTCAAAAGGGTGTCGGCGGTGAAGTTCTCTGTTTCGTGTATTAGGAGAAAAACGCCATGTCACGTATTGGTAAGCGACTGATCGCGATTCCCGCCAAAGTTGAAGTGAGTGTCTCGGGTCGCGAGATCACGGTCAAAGGCCCCAAAGGCGAGTTGTCGCGGACATTACCCCCCCACGCTACAGCCCGGGTTGATGCACAGGTCATTGTGGTTGAACCCATCAGCGAAAGCCGCCTAGCTCGCCAACAGCATGGTTTGACCCGCACCCTCGTTGCCAACATGGTCGATGGCGTCTTCCAGGGCTTCCAGCGCCGCCTCGAAATCCAAGGCGTGGGCTACCGTGCGGCCACCGAAGGTAAGACTCTCATTCTCAACGTCGGCTACAGCAACCCTGTACGTATTGCGCCGCCCGAAGGGATTCAGTTGGCGGTTGAAAACAACACCAACGTTATTGTCTCAGGAATTAACAAAGAACTCGTTGGCAATACCGCTGCCAAAATCCGAGCTGTGCGTCCCCCTGAGCCGTACAAGGGTAAAGGGATTCGCTATGCCGGGGAAAATGTCCGCCGTAAAGCTGGTAAGTCTGGGAAGAAATAAGCCATGAAACAATCACGTAAGCTCACAACCCAAAATCGCCACAAGCGCATTCGTAAGCGCGTTAGCGGCACCAACGAGCGCCCTCGTCTGGCTGTTTTTCGCTCGCACCAACACATCTACGCCCAGGTTATCGACGATGTCGCTCAGCACACCCTTGTCGCTGCCTCGACGCTCGACCCGGAATTGCGGGAATCCCTTGGTTCAACAGCAACTCAAGCAGCGGCTTCCCTAGTGGGGCAGCGGGTAGCTGAGCAAGCGCTTGCGGCTGGCATTACGCAAGTTGTTTTTGACCGGGGTGGCAAACTGTATCATGGCCGCGTGAAAGCTTTGGCCGAAGCGGCCCGCGCTGCTGGTCTGGAATTTTAGAGGAGCATTACTATGGCAGAGCGTCGCAGTCGCAACCGCAAATCACGCGAACCGCGTGAGGCGAGCGAATGGCAAGAGCGGGTTGTCCAAATCCGCCGGGTTACCAAGGTGGTTAAAGGCGGTAAGAAACTCAGCTTCCGGGCTGTGGTCATTGTCGGCAACGAGCAAGGACAAGTTGGCGTCGGTGTTGGCAAGGCCAACGATGTCATCGGCGCCGTCAAAAAAGGGGTTGCTGACGGCAAGAAGCACCTCGTCGCGGTACCCCTCACATCGAGTCAGTCGATTCCCCACCGAATGCAAGGGGGCGGCGGCGGCGCTGCTGTGCTGGTCATGCCCGCCGCACCGGGTACAGGCGTCATCGCGGGTGGCTCTGTCCGAACTGTTCTTGAAATGGCCGGCGTCAAAAATGCTCTTGCAAAGCAACTGGGCTCCAGCAACCCCTTAAATAACGCTCGTGCAACTGTGGATGCTTTGAGCCGCTTACGGACACTCGAAGCCGTCGCCGCAGAACGGGGCATCGAAGTCCGTCAACTCTTTGGTCGCTAGGAGGCTCACACATGGAACTGGGTAATATCAAACCCCAAAAGGGGGCAACCCGTCGCCGCCGCCGTATTGCTCGGGGGATCTCGGCAGGCCAAGGTGCCACCGGTGGCAAAGGGATGCGGGGCCAAAAAGCCCGTTCAGGCAAGCCGACGCGGCCTGGCTTTGAAGGGGGGCAAACACCCCTCTACCGCCGCTTGCCTAAACTCAAGCACTTCCCGATCGTCAACACCAAGATTTACACGATCATCAATGTCGGTGCGCTCAATGCGTTTCCAACCGGCTCGGAAGTTTCGATCGCGAGCCTACAGGCTGCCGGACTGCTAACAACGGCCAAGAATCCCCTCAAAATTCTCGGTGATGGTGAATTGAGCGTAGCCCTCACTGTGGTTACTAGTGCGATTAGCCAAGGGGCTCGCACGAAGATCGAGGCGGCTGGCGGCAGTGTGACGCTGCTCGAGCCAGCATCAACCGAAGACAGCGACCAATAATCGCTACACTTAAGCATAGGCATACGTTCGGAACACTATGGTCGTTAACCGCAGTACCACCCCAACCGCCCAGGAGACGTTCGCGCAGCTCGCCCAGTCGGCGGGTTTGCGGGGGCGTTTTTTACTGACCTTGGGCGTTCTTCTCCTTGTCCGGATGGGTATTTACATCCCTGTACCGGGTGTTGATCGAGTCGCCTTTGGCAGCAGCATCCTTGATAACGCGGCGCTGGGCTTTTTGGATATTTTTTCAGGTGGTGGCATTTCGGCCCTCGGCGTCTTTTCGCTGGGGATCTTTCCATACATTACGGCCTCAATTTTTATCCAGTTGTTGACGTCAGCGTTCCCGAGCCTCGAGAAACTGCAGAAAGATGAAGGGGAAGCAGGGCGGCGGCAAATTGCGCAATATACCCGCTACATCACCCTTGCCCTCGCGATCTTTCAGGGTTTTGGCTTCTCGCTGTTTGTCCTGCCCTTTGCGATTAAAGCATCGGCGGCAGCCTTTATTTTCGAGACTGTCCTGGCTCTGGTCGCGGGCTCAATGTTTGTCATGTGGGCAAGCGAACTTATCACTGAGCGCGGTATCGGCAACGGTGCTTCACTGCTGATTTTCGTCAACATTGTTTCCTCACTGCCGCGTGCCCTATCGCAGACTGTCAGCTTGGCCCGCGCCGACAGCAGTGCTATCGGTGGGATTATTCTGCTGGCTGTAATTTTCTTGGTCATGATTGTTGGCATCGTCTTCGTGCAGGAAGGTACGCGCCGGATCCCGATTATTGCCGCCAAGCGCCAGGTGGGTCGGCGGATGATCCGCGAGCAAAAGAGCTATCTGCCCCTGCGTCTGAACCAGGGTGGCGTGATGCCAATTATTTTTGCGACGGCTGTGTTGTTCTTGCCAGCTCAGCTCGCTACGCTAACGGGCAATGAAACAGCCCTGAACATCGCTAATGCAATTTCGCCTAGCTCTTGGTTCTACATCCTGCTCTACTTCACCTTCATTCTTTTCTTTAGCTATTTCTACGCGTCGTTGATTATCAACCCCGTTGATTTAGCACAGAACCTCAAGAAAATGGGTTCCACCATTCCGGGCATCCGTCCCGGTCGGGCTACCACCGAATATATTGAGCGGGTACTGAACCGATTGACGTTCCTCGGGGCAATTTTCCTAGGTCTGGTGGCGATCATCCCAACCATTGTTGAGCGGGCTACAGGAGTCACAACCTTCCAGGGCCTGGGCGCAACGTCACTGTTGATTTTGGTGGGGGTCGCGATCGACACCTCCAAGCAAGTGCAGACCTATGTAATTTCCCAACGTTACGAAGGAATGGTGAAAGAATAGTGCCGCGTGTCATTCTCCTCGGGCCGCCGGGTGCTGGTAAGGGTACCCAGGGGGCTAAATTAGCTGCTCACTTTGCGATACCGACTTTTGCGACGGGTGACATTCTACGAGAGGCCAAGGCTAATCAGACACCTTTGGGTGTGGAAGCTGCTCGCTACATGGATCAGGGTGCTCTAGTGCCCGACGCTGTGGTTGTGGGGCTTGTACAAGCCTGCCTCCAGCAAGATGGCGCCCAAAAAGGCTGGATCCTGGATGGTTTTCCGCGCACGCTGGCTCAGGCCAACGCCCTAGATGAAATGTTGGCTCAGAAGGCCGCCATCTATGATCAGGTCTTGTTTTTGAATGCCGAAGACGATGTAATTGTGCCGCGCTTACATCAACGTGCTCTTGAGAAGGGTCGTACCGACGATACGCCTGAGGTCATCAAGGCCCGTCTTGAGGAATATCGTGTCAAGACTTATCCTTTGGTAGATTACTACCAGGCTAAGGGTTGTCTGCACGAAGTCGATGGCACGGGTGATATCGAGACCGTGTTTACGGCGTTGTGTGACCTGCTAGGTTCAACGACGGCCAATATTTAAGGAGCCAACATTTGAGGCGGGCATCTGGCAAACGTAAAGTCATGCGGTGCAAATTGCGTTTGCGGGAATTCTCTCGGCTATTGAGTAAATATCTCTAGGAGGTTTTTGTTTGGCTAAGCAAGATGTGATTGAGATGGAAGGCGTTGTGACTGAGTCATTGCCCAACGCGATGTTCCGAGTTGATTTGGACAACGGCTTCAATGTGCTGGCACACATCTCCGGAAAAATTCGCCGTAACTACATCAAAATTTTGCCGGGTGATCGCGTCAAGGTTGAAATGACGCCTTACGATTTAACCCGTGGTCGGATTACTTACCGCTTGCGTAAGTAGGCACCTGTGACCCCAAACGCCATATCTGAGTTGTGTTGTAAGGACTTTTACAGCAGCGATAGCTTGCAAAGTAGCCCTGTAAATTAGCCAGTCTGCCTTAGTGCAGACTTTTCGCCAATTCTAGAATGAAGTGCATCACCTAGAAGGGCTCCTGTAGAGGGGGC
>CAZAGN010000021.1:0-19179 GCA_964484905.1 uncultured bacterium
CCTCTTTACTTGCCTCCTTCTACTCTATTCCCCTTTTGATGACACTCCCTAGGCTGGGTTGACATTATGGGCTTCTTGTGTATTCACCATAAATCCAGGAGAGCCATGCTTCTAAAGCAAAAGTCAGTGATGATCAGTTCGCGAGTGTGGGCGGTAATTGGGCATCGACCCAAATCTTCATGCCGTTAGTCTGGGGAAATCAGTACGGCGAGCGGCAAAAAGCAAACAAGCTTGGATATCTGCCAATTCTAAATCAGGAAAGTCTTCTAAAATTTCACTAACGCTCACGTTCTCAGCCAGCATCTCTAAAATATCAGTCACGCGAATACGCATCCCTCGAACGCAAGGACGACCACCGCACTGACCGGGTGTTTGAGTAATACGGGTTAGTAAGCCTACTGTTGGGTTCATGTAACAGACTATTGAATTTACATCTATAGTCAAATCTCCAATTACCGAGACACTTTTTGTTTCCAAGAATTCTACCCAGGAGGCATCCAACCTCTAAAAGTGTCTCGTTATTTCCGGGACTCACTATACTTTATCGGGTAATCCTCTTCCATCCTCGAACAGACACGTCATGATCGCAGATGGATAGAAGCTGCTACTGCTGAGTTTGCTCATTGCTGTCACCACCTGACCCTGAAAACTATCAAAAAAGGAGAGCCATTACTGACCCTCCCAAAACTCAAACAACACTCTAAAACTATCGACTGACTAAATCTACACTTCGCTGAGGGCGGCAATACCGGGTAAAACCTTGCCTTCGAGCAATTCCAGGCTTGCACCGCCACCGGTCGAGATATGGCTCATTTGGTCGGCTAAGCCCGCTTTTTCGACCGCCGCAACCGAGTCACCACCACCAATGATCGTGATTGCGCCCTTCGGAGTCAGTTCGGCCAACGTGGTCGCGATCGCGATCGTGCCAGCGGCAAATGCCTCAAACTCGAATACGCCCATGGGGCCATTCCAGATCACGGTTTTGCAGTCAGCCAGCGCCGCCTGAAAGGTTGCTACCGAGTCGGGGCCAATATCAAGACCCATCCAGCCATCGGGGATCGCGGTGACTGGTACGGTTTGGGTGTTGGCGTCTTTGGCAAATTTATCGGCGACAACGACATCGGTCGGCAGCAACAGTTCAACACCTCTTTCTTGGGCCTTCGCCATGAGGGCTGTGGCCAGCGCCAGCTTGTCTTCTTCGACCAAAGAGCTGCCGACGCTGAGCCCTTGGGCTTTGTAGAAGGTGAAGATCATGCCACCGCCGATAAAGAGCTTATCGACCTTTTCGAGGAGGGTTTCGATCACACCAATTTTGCTGGAGACCTTCGAGCCACCAATGATTGCGGCCAGAGGGCGCTGGGGCGCTTCGATAGCCCCTTGCAAAAATTGCAGTTCTTTTTCGATGAGATAACCCGCTGCCGCTGTGCCGAGGCACTTGGTCACACCCTCGGTCGAGGCATGGGCGCGGTGGGCAGTGCCAAAGGCATCGTTGATATACAGGTCGGCATGGGCGGCCAGTTGTTGGGCAAACTCGGGGTTGTTCTTTTCTTCTTCGGGATAGAAACGGACATTTTCGAGCAGGGCAACCTGGCCATCACTTAGACCGGCAACAATGGCAGCGGCAGACTCGCCAATGCAGTCGGGGGCAAAGGCAACGGTAGCACCCAGCAACTCCTGCAGGCGAGCCGCAATGGGGGCAAGGCTATTGCCATCTTTAGTGATGGTGACTTCGCCGGTTTCTTTGTTTTTCTTGATCGGGCGACCGAGGTGACTGGTGAGAATGACTTTGGCCCCCGCACCCGTGAGGGCTTGGATAGTGGGCAGGGCAGCGCGAATGCGGGTATCGTCGGTGATTGTGCTGCCATCGAGGGGCACATTAAAATCGACTCGCATCAGAACCCGCTTGCCTTGTACGCTATCGAGCAGGTTTGCCACCGTTAATTTTGCCATGTTCGCCTCGTCGTCTCAGTCCGAGGTCATTGTACCGGAGCCGGGGGATCAGCTAGCCAGCCCGTAAATACAGGCGCGCCACTGTCGCGATCGCGAAGCAGGTACAAGAACGGGCGATCAAACGTCACACTCAGCTCTTCAACCATGACACGGGTCACACTGATCCCCGTGACGGCGGCGGCTTCGGTGCCCTCTTCATCGACCTGGATAAAGGTTTTATGAATTGTGTCGCTGACGCTCAGGGGCACATCGGCGAGGTTACTGAAATCGGCCCCACCAAAAATCTGCCTGATCCCCAGCGCTTGCAGCGGTCGATTGAGGGAGGTATTAAAGTCAACCGTAAAGCGAGGCAGGCCAATATTGACCGCTTCGACCAGGCTGGTACTTAGGGTGGTTTCAATATCGGCGAGGGTTACGGTGGCGAGAAAGTCTGTGAGGGTTGTTACTTCATCGGGTAAGACCAGCACCATGCTGAGCGCATCGTTTTCGTAGGCCAGCTCGACTAATTGATAGCCCTCAGCTTCGGCATAGGGGACGCTCTGTTTGCCGCGCATCATCGAGACGCTGGTGGTGCTGTTGTCGGCAAGGGTAAAGTCAGTGGGTTGGGTCCGCTCGGGATCAAACTGGGTGGCCCAGTTGTCTTTGAAATAAATAGCGTTAATCAGCAAAGCTTCGGTGGCGGGATCAACTTGATCGACAATGGTTGGAATCCGATCGCGAGTTTGTTCAGCGACCCAGTCATTAATTTGGTCGGTGGTGGCGGCGGCGCTGAAATTGACTGTTTCGATCAGAGCGCCATAGTCAGTCGCGATCGTCTCGCGGAAGCGATCTAGTACTGGAAAGCCCTCGGCCAGCCAGAGGCTATTGGCAGAGCCTTCGAGGCGACCCGCCGTGGCGTTAAATGCGGCCAAGTCGCTGACCCCCAGTACAGAGGCAAGTTCGGTATAGGTATCGCCTGCGGCACCATTCAGGAGCATTCCGAGGGCGACAGTCACGCTTGCTGGTGAGACCAGAACGTTGGTGTTAGGGTTTTCGGCGGCAACGGCCGCTAGCAGGGCCTGGCCAAATTCGCGCTGGGCCGCTGCAAAGGTAGTATCCATCTCAAGATCGGGCTGATTGGGCTCAAGCATCGGTTCCGCGTCACTCGGGTCAACATCACTGACAGGATCATCAACCAAAGGGACAGGACGTTCGGTCATTGCCTGGGCCCCGACACCGGCCATGAATAAAGCCAAGATTGCAAGCGCAAGTTTTTGCATGACCCATCTCCTAATACGCTAAGCCTATCAAGCCGCCGAGCTTTGCTATAGGCTGGTTGTCGCAGCCTTGGCTACGGCAGGCGGATGGCGGCACTGCGGGGGATCGTACATGACGAATTGGTGGCAAGATACAGCCCTGTTGCGCGAGTTGTTGGTGATTCGGCGTAACCCAGCAGCACTGTTACGCTCTTTGTCTGAGCCGATTCATTACCCTAATCTCTTGGTTTTTGATGGCGATGCGATCGCGACGGCGACAATGCTAGCCGCCTACGACCACGACAGCCCCTACTACCTCGCCTGTGCTGATCTCGAAGCCGGGGTGGGGCAGCGCTTTGCGGGGGCAACGGCCTTCCCGCCGCCCATTGCCCTCAGTGTGATCGATGATCTCAGTCTGGCGCGCCAGATGGGCCAGGTAACCGCCCGCGAGGCCAAGGCTCTGGGCCTCAATTGGTTGCTGGCGCCGGTTGTTGATGTTCAAAGTAATCCGGCTAACCCCGTCATCGATATCCGCGCCTTTGGGCATACGCCCGAAGTTGTTTCAGCACGCATCAGTGCTTTTATTGCCGGGGCGCGCAGTGAGGGGGTGCTGACCACGGCCAAGCATTTTCCGGGTCATGGCGACACCGCCCAAGATTCGCACTTGGTCCTGCCCACCGTCGAGCACGATCGCGAACGGCTGCAACAGATCGAGTGGCCACCCTTTATGGCAGCAATTGCAGCTGGGGTCGATGCCATTATGACGGCGCACATTAGGGTACCCGCCCTCGATCCGGTCTATCCGGCCACCCTCTCGCGAGCAATTCTGACCGAAATTTTGCGGGACGAGTGGCATTACGAGGGGCTGATCGTCACCGATGCCCTGACGATGAAAGCCCTTGACCCGTTTGGCAGTCCGGAAGCGGTCGCGGTCCAAGCCCTCGCGGCGGGTGCTGATCTCTTGGTGATGCCGCCCCAGCCCGAGTCAACCCTAGTGGCTATTCAGACCGCCCTCGAAAGCGGTGAACTGGATCGCGAGCAGGTTTTACTGTCTCTGCAACGGATTCGCCGCGCCAAAGCACGGGTCTGTGAGCCCGATCCCCACTCGCCTTTGCACCAGCTACCCGAGCTTGTGACCTCAGCGCCCTTGCCGCCGCCGCCGCTGACTGGCCTCGTCAGTGAGCTGATCACCGTCCCCAGTCAACTGCAAACCCTAGCAACGCCGCGCCCACCCCAAAGCCTCTGGGAGCAGATTGAGCAGACTGTGGGTACCGCCGCCCACCAAGAGATTGCCCAGCATATTGAAGCCACTAGCTTGCAATGGCAGAATGTAGCGGCTCTGCCCCTCAAAGCACCGGGGCTGACTTGGATTTGGGTTGACTCGTTGCTGCAAGCGCCTTGGCTGACACCCGAAAGCCCTCTTTTGCAGGCAGGTGAAGGGTTGCTTCTCAGCGATTTGCTCACCCCCATCGACATTCTGCGTCAGAGTTTGGCCGAAGCTCCCCGCTTTACGGCGCACCTCTTTGTCCAGGCTGGGCCATTTCGGGGCTTTGTCGGGGTGCCACCGCTGGTCGAGCAACTGCTTGCGGCCAATCTTGAGCGTTGCCAAGCAATCGTGACCTACGGCAGTTCGACCTTTCACCGCCAGATTACGGCCCATGCGCCCCAGCTACCCGCAGGCCACGCCTTCAGCCGCAGTGCCTTTACCCAGGTCGCGATCGCGAAGCAGCTTTGGGGCTTCGAGCCTGTTATACCGGCCCCGCAACCGGGCTTCTGAGGCAGATCCCCCTCAACCAGACATGAACTCGGGTATGGCCTGACAATGGCGCTGAAACTGTACCGCCGCCGCGGCATAGCCACCATCAGCACCATCAATAAAATGCACCTGATTACCAAAGCGCTCGGCAATGAGGCAGGTCATGATGGCGCGATTGCTAATGTGTACGCCATAAACCAGGCGTTTGGCACTTTGCTGGTGCTGGAGATAGGTCAGAAGCTGGGTTGTTTGGCGGGGACTGCCAGCAAGCACCATTTGCAGCCGATCATCAAATTTGCGAAAGTCGGTTGTACAGATTACATGCTCCTTGTAGCGACCCCAATCGTCTCCGCCCAGACGCAACTGCCAGCGCATCGCCACCCAGCCAATTAGGGTCTCGAGGCCCAGGCGCGCCCCGTACAGCAGTTTCTGCCACCACTGCTGTGCTCTCACCTGAACTTCTAGACTAAGGCGGCGCGGATTAAGGCTGAGGTTCAGCGCAGCGGGTATAACCGGGGGTTCGAGGGTGCCATAGATCCGGCGAATGGTTTGAATAAGCTGACTGTACACAGCTTGGCTGGGTGCAATCGCCGCCACAATCAAGCTGACGGTATCGCCACCCGCGCTGGGGATATCTTGCCAGCGGCATTCCAGGCCCGAAAAATCGGCGGCATGGGTTCTGTGATCGGACAGGCGATAGGTGCTGTTTAGTGCTTTGACTTGGCCCATGGCGTAGGTGAGGCCACCCCCGCTGAGGTGAGCTTGACTGTAACGTTGCGAAAGACGGAGCTTGGCGACCCGCACGTCATGTCCGGCGGCGCGCACAGCGGCCACGGGCACAATACCCACCCGCAGCAAGAGCCGAAACTCGCGTGCGGCTAGAGCCTGGGTCCCCAAAAGGGCTTCGCGACATACGGCCTCAAGACTGGGTGGAATGAGGAGCGTTGCCCCATCCCCGCCAAAAACAAAAGGAATATCTAGCCCCTGACAGGCGTTCGTCACGGCGGCAATCGAACAGGCACCCAAGAGATTGACGGTTTTGTAACGGCCATTCGCGATCGCGACCGTAGACTTCTCCACATCCGTAATCAAAATCAGCCAATCTGCCGGTACTGGCACAAAATTCTGACTATCGGTCAGGGCCTCAAACTCAGTCAGCGGCGGTAGTTGCCCATAAAACTGCTCGGTGTCAAGGGGCTCGCTTGCCATTGGCTTATCCCGGAAGAGGCTTGATTGAACGTGTGAATCTAGACCGCAGGGGCAATTCATGGGAACAACAGATTGAGTTGTATCGTCATGGGTACGCCTACCGAGCCTAGCTTGGATGCCCCTGATCCAGGGGCCAAAACAGCAGACCCGCGCCGACCAGCACAAGAGCCGTAATACCCGCCACACCCGCCACAGGATTGCCACCAACGCCCGTGACCCAATTGGGTACAGTACCGGGATCGCTGATGGCATTCGTGCTGTTGAGCAGGGTAATAAGCGCAACCCAACCGCCGTGGAGCCCCATCGTGAGGCTCAGCCGCTGCTGCCGGACCAGGGTCGCGATCGCGAGCACAGCCCCAAACACCACCAAGCCAGAAAACTGCGGTGTCCAGGTATGCACCGCCGCAAAAATCAGACTGCTGGTAACAAGGGCGGGCAGGCGGCCCCAATCCTGTTCAATTTCGCGCAGCAGCCAACTGCGAAACACTAATTCTTCAACGAGGGCGACCGCCAGCCCCATCAGCAAACCCCAGCCTAAGTGGCCCGCCAGAGCGCCGAGAGGTGGGTTTTGCCAGCGCAGCCAACCCAGACCGATTTCAATCAATAACAGCAGACTGAAACTCGCGATCGCGATCACCTCACCCAACAGCAACTCGCGCCAAAAGGGCCGCCGCAGACCGAGACTGGCCCACACGTGCGTTTCTTGGCGTACCCAACGCTGCCAGCCCCAAAGCAGCGTCAGCAAGCCGATGTATAGATACGCCGCTGAGCCAAAATCACCCAGTCGCGATCGCAGGGGGAGTATCGGGAGAACCCAACAGGCCAGGGCCACCACCAACGCCAGCAGTCGCCCCCACCAAGGCAGTTGCGCTAAGCGCCGCAGTTTCAACAGTCGGGCTCAATCGAGCTAATCAGACCATGAACTTGCAACTGCTCGGAGTAAAACTCGGCGTGCTCTTGGGGCACCACAATCACCACAGCCATGCCGTTCGTGTGCGCCTCAAGCATGATGTCGCGGGCTTGGGGAGGCTGCATCGCCGGAATCGTCTTGACCAGCACCTCGGTGACATATTCCATCGTGTTGTAATCGTCGTTGTGCAGCAACACCCGATACATGGGCATGGGTTTACGGGCAACAACACTTCCCGGTTTGGCCTCTGTGAACACCATGTCTGTAAATAGTTTCGTTAATAATCCCTTCCATTTTGCGCACAGTCTTAGTCCTTGGCAAGGTTCTGCTCGCTGAGTAGGCTGGGTAAAGCTTGGGGAGCTGCAATGATCCGTATCGCGAGTGGCGTTTTTTTATTAAGCCTGTGGGGCCTTGTCCTTTGGGCAACACTCACGACTACGGAAGACACGGTGAGTTATCGAATGTCGACCGCTGCCACGATTACATTTCTCTTCGGTGCGCCTGGGGCTTGGCTGCTGTATGACGGGGTGGCGGCTCGCCAGCGGCGGCGACGTGTCCTAGAGCTGGCCATGCTCGACTACCGCGACTATCAAGAAATTGACACCCTTCTCATCGCCCAGCAGGTCAAGATTAACCCTGTAATCACACGGCAGATTATCAATCAAGGGATCGCTCAGGGCCTCATTCCCCACGACACCAAAATTAAGTAGATACCAGCCGCACAGCAGATCGGTTAAATGGTGGCCAATTACAGGCACAACCCGCCGACAACACAATCACCATTACCAATCACCATCATTTCAGTGGCTTAATCTGACGGGTTTAATCTCGGGGGCTTAATCTCAGGTGCTTAATCGCTGTGTACTTTGCTTTGGGGCCTGGAGTTAACACCAACATGTAGATTCATATCGCTTGGGCGGCAGGGTCTTAATAATTCGTAACTGAGTATTTGTGCTTGCTTTAGCTCGCGATCGCGACCTTCTGAGCAACTTATTGATCGGTCATATCTACAACCCAAGCGCGGCTCAAGGTAAAGCAGCGCCTGGGTTTAGCCTCTCTTGAGCCCGCCTTCTGACAGGTGATGGTGGGCTTGGATTTAGGCAAGCAGTAGGTAGAGATACTCTGTACAGCGATTCGAGTTGATGCGACTATGCGTTCCTAATAACTAAGGGTTATTGGCATATTTGTTTCAGGATTAACTAAAGTCGCAACATTAGTTTATGAAGCCTTCTTATATTCGTAACACTGTAGTAAAAATGACCATGCTAGAGTGAAACTCAATTAGCCCAAGTCCCCAAATTCGCTCACTGACTCTTATAGGAGATCCGTATATGTCACTGGAAAACGTCCGCATCAAACTTGATACCCGTAACCACCTCGGTTTCTTTTTGCCCGAAGCATCCTATACCCTTGAAGGCCTGCAAAATGGCTGGGCATTGATTTGTGAAGACGAAGCCCGCTGCCATTATGTTGATCCGGATATGTTGCGCTTACCGAAGGGCAGTTCCTTTCCTGGCATGTAGTTCATCACCTTTGCAGTGAGAGAAAGAAGGGGGGCTGTGGCTCCCCTTTTTACATGGCAGTGGTTTTGCCTATGAAGCTTGGGTAGCACTATTAAAGTCCTGTTTTCTGCGGCCCAAAACCTATGACATTTAAAGAGCCGAGGCTAATCAGGGAACTTAATCATGGAACTATGGCAATGGCTAGCGGGCGAGTTTCGCAATACCGAACAAGCCCTTAGCGATCCGGCCTGGTTTGTTCATGTGTGTTTGTGGCAGCGACCCTTTTGGCTTGACGGGCAATCGGCTCTGTTTCTAGAGCAAGCCAATGTCCTCAAGCTCGATCAGCCCTACCGTCAGCGGGTGATGCAGCTGCAAGACCAAACTATTCAGTTCTACGCCCTCAAAGAGCCGCAGCACTGGCGCGGTGCCGGTGCCGCACCGGAGCGTTTGCTAAACCTCCAGAGCCACGATCTGGAATTGTTGCCCAGCGGCGTGCTTCAGCTACAAACCACAGCCACCCAAGCAAGCGCCAGTATGAGCCCCGGTGCCCTGTGTCAGTTCAGCGTTGAAGGGGTGAGTCGCTATGTTGTGCTGGGGTTTCGTGTCACCGCCACAACTCTCGAAACCGATGATCGGGGCGTTGACCCAGACACCGGGCGTTCACTGTGGGGGGCTATTATGGGGCCGTATTGCTATCAGAAGGTTACAACCTACTCCCTGCCAAGCCCAACTGCACCTGCCAGAGGCTAGCGTAAAGACCCCGTTTTGCCAGCAGTTCTTCGTGGCGGCCTTGCTCAACAAGGGTGCCGCGATCCATCACATAAATATGGTCAGCATTGCGGATCGTTGAGAGGCGGTGGGCGATCGCGATCGTGGTGCGGTTCTGGGTAATTTTCTCCAACGAGCGCTGAATGGCCGCTTCGGTCTCGTTATCCACCGCCGAGGTCGCCTCATCGAGGATCAAAATCGGTGGGTCTTTGAGGATCGCCCTCGCGATCGCGAGGCGTTGCCGCTGCCCACCCGACAGCTTCTGGCCGCGCTCACCAATAATCGTCTCGTAGCCCTGGGGCAATTCCTGAATAAATTCATGGGCTTCGGCCAAGCTCGCCGCTGTCTTGACCGCCGCCGTTGTGGCCCCAAAGCTGCCGTAGGCAATATTTTCGGCGACGGTGCCGTGGAACAAAAACACATCCTGACTGACCCAGCCAATCGAGCGCCGTAAATCCTGCAAATCCAGCTCACGAATATCAACCCCATCGAGGCTGATCTGGCCGGCCGTAATCGCATACAGCCGCAGCAGCAACTTGACCAAGGTGCTCTTACCCGAACCGGTTGGCCCCACGATCGCGATCGTCTTGCCCGCAGGCACCATCAACGACAAATCACTGAAAACCGGCACCCGCCCTTGGTAGGCAAAACTCACCCGCTCGAAACGCACCTCACCCTTCGGCTGATTGAGGGGTTCTTCGCCCGTGCGGATCAAGACCGGCGTATCGAGCAAATTCAAAACCCGCTCAATTGAGGCCATCGCCCGCTGATACTGGTCAAAGGTATCGCCCAGTCGGGTCAGGGGCCAGAGCAGACGCTGCGTGATAAACACCAGCACACTGTAAACCCCCACCGCCAGCTCACCGGCCAGCGCCAACATTCCGCCAAAAAAGAGCGTGGCCGTAAAGCCCAGCAAGATCAAAATCCGAATTAGCGGAATAAAGGCCGCACTCAGGGCAATGGCGCGCCGATTACTCTGACGGTAGGCATCACTCTCAGCCCGTACCCGCTCTAGCTCGTAACCCTCAGCCGTAAAGCTTTTGATTGTTGTGATGCCGCCCAGATTATTCGCTAGACGGGCATTCAGGGCACTCACATTAGCACGCACCTCGGCATAACGCGGGGCCAAGAACTTCTGAAACCAGACTGCCCCCCACAAAATCAAGGGCATCGGCAGCATCGCCATCCAGGCCACCGAGGGCGCGAGGACAAAAAAGCCCGTCCCAATAATGATCACCGTTGTGACCACCTGCAAAATCTCGTTTGCCCCCCCATCCAAAAAGCGCTCGAGCTGGTTCACATCATCATTCAAAATCGAGAGCAGGCCACCCGTACTGCGCTCCTCAAAAAACGACAGCTCCAGCTCTTGCAAGTGGGCATAGGCTTCGAGACGCAAATCGTGCTGAATATTCTGGGCCAAATTCCGCCAGAGCCGCGCGTAGGCATACTCAAAAATCGACTCACCCGACCAAATCACAAACGTGATCAGCGTTAGCACTAAAAACTGCTGTCGCACATCGACAATGCCCCAGCCAGCCAGGAGCGAGTTTTCTTGCTGAACAACAATATCAACCGCCATGCCGATGAGGGCGGGCGGCGCGAGGTCAAAGATCTTGTTGAGCACAGAGCAAATACTGGCGCGCACAATTTGGGGCTGATAACCCTTTTCGTGAGCCAGAAGGCGTTGAAGCGGGTGGGGCATAGGTAGCGCATTAAGGATACAGAAGCCTACGGTAGCAAACTTTGCTACGGCAAACTCTGCTTCGGCAACCGGTTCGAGGCTGTTCCTCGATTGGCTCAAGATGTCAGCAATACGCAGGTTTAAGCCGGTTAAGCGGGCAACTGGCGCGCGAGATCGTAAATGCTGTTGATGTAGTCGGCCACAAAGGCCGGAATGCCAACTTCACGAGTACGGGTCAAACCCTGGCGATAGCTGGCCAAGGCCCATGTCAGCGAATCACTGCTACTAAGGCCATCCTGCTGCCACACATCATACAGACGACGGAGCCAGCGGGTTGTCCCCTCCAGGTTTTGCTCAATATCGTAGGGGTTGCTCAGCCCCAAATCACTGGCTAGGGCTGGCATGATCTGGCCCAATCCCATGGCCCCCGACGGCGAGGTTGCCTGAGGATTAAAGCTCGATTCGCGCGCAATCACTGCCGCCACCAGTTGAGGGGGGAGGCCGTGGTAAGCACTGTAGGTGGTGATGCCGTTAGCAATCTGGTCGAGCTGGCTGGGCGAAAGGTTCGGGTTGGTACGCTGAATATACTCACGCAAATTACCGTTAGCCGTGAGGGGCTGAACGTTAGCTGGGGCGGCGGCTTGGCTGGGGGCAACGGCTGTGGGCAAAAGGTTGCAGCCACTGAGGATAATACTTAAACTCAGCCCAGCGCGGTAGAGCACGCGATAAACGGCATGATTCATGGATAACCCACACAGCAGACTCAGGAACCTATGCTAGTGCCATTTTGAGATTTTTCAAGTCCTGAGTTACTACCAGTAGTGCCTAGCAAGGCTTTTTTGAGATTTGGACGCTATCTTTGGTGCTCTAGCCAGTAGCGATTGGCGGCGGCCAAGCCCACCGGATTGCCAGCATCAATAATTAAACTTTCAGCCCGATAGCCCCACAGCTCACCGATTGCCGCAAAGGCTTGCCAGGTAGCGACGTCATCAAATTCCGGGGCGGAGTCTCGCTGGGTTCGCCAAGCCTGGTGGCGTTGATCCAAGTGGGCAAAAAAAGCGGGCGGCACAATGCCAATGCCTACCCCCTTAAAGCTACCGTCAGGCGCTGCCGGAAATGGTGTCGCCACCTTAGGCAGCAATTCTTGGATTTGCACAGCAGTCGGCTTGCTATGGTGCTCGGCTGCGTCTTGGTAGCGAATCCGGCCCACCCCGGGCAAATAGGCAGCCCAGTCTGGTGTTACCCAGCTCAGGAGTAGACTGACGCCGCCCCTGTAGCAACAGATCAACCGCGATAGCTCGGGCTTTAGCGCCCACTCGTCGGGCATATAGATCACGCAGGGATCAGACCCCGCAAACTGACGGCAGCGCCAGAGGGCTTCGCCCGAACCGAGGGGCTGTGGTTGTTCAATCCAGTGAAGTGCTACGGGTAACCCCAACTGTTCGACATAATGACGCAGCAAGGGTTTATCTGGCGAAATGACGATCGCGACCTCGGTAATCGCCGCCGCCAAACAATGCCGTAATGCCCATTCGATCAGCGGCACAGCCCCCACACACAGCAACTCTTTGGGAATGCTGTGGCTGATCGGTGCCAAGCGGCTACCCCGACCGGCGGCGGGGATAATCGCCTTGGTAACAGCCACGCTTAGCCCTTGAGGGCAAAGAGCTTCTCGATCACTTCAGCTACCGCTCGATCGGGTGTAGAGGCGCCAGAGGTCACACCAACGGTGATCTCACCTTTGGGGAGCCAATTCTCAGCGATCGCGATCGCGCCCTCTAGGGTTTGGTGGCGGATGCGGCCACCACTGATGCAATCGGCGCTATCGATATGAAATGAGGTGAGCTGTTTGTGCACCGCAATTTCTTGCAGGTGGGTTGTATTCGAGGAGTTGAAGCCGCCGATAACCAACATCAAATCCAGATCGTCTTCCACCAGCGAGAACATTGCATCTTGACGTTCTTGAGTAGCATTACAGATTGTATTGAAACTCATGAAGTGTTGGTCGAGGTCTTGGGGGCCATACTTGCGCAGCAGGGTGGTTTCAAATAGCTTCGCGATCGCTTTGGTTTCACCCTCCAGCATCGTTGTTTGGTTGGCAATACCAATATGCGCTAGATCAAGATCCGGATCAAAACCTTCGGAGAACGCACGCCCAAACCGGCGGTAAAACTCTTGTCGCCGCTGCTCATGGTCGGGCTGGCTCGGATCAGCTGTCAGGATATAATCCGCGACCCAGTTGGCTTCAGCCAGGTTCAAAACAATCAGATACTTGCCCGCAAAGGAGCTGGTCGCGATCGTCTCTTCATGGGCATACTTGCCATGAATAATTGAGGTGAACTCCGAAGCGCGGTGCTTATCAACTTGGTTCCAAACCCGCGATACCCACGGACAAGTTGTGTCAACAATCTCGTTGCCCTGCTGCTGGAAGAACTCCATTTCCTGCAAGCTGGCTCCAAAGGCTGGCCACAGCACGACATCATCGGGCTGAATCTGGCTAAAGTCTTTTTCGCCGTTATGCTTCACAACAAAGCGAATGCCCATCCCCGCCAATTCTTGATTGACGCGCGGGTTATGAATAATCTCGTTCGTAATCCAAAGCTGACGCTCCGGAAAGCGCCGTCGGGCCTCGTAGGCATACTCCACAGCGCGCTCAACCCCCCAACAAAAGCCAAAGGCTTGCGCTAAGCGAATGGTGACCAACCCCTGGGTGTAGCTGTAACCGTGGGCACGAATGGTCTCAATCAGATCACTTTTGTACTCTGTTTGCAGCTCGCTTTTAACTTCATCCTGATGCTCCGTAAAGCCCTTAGCAAAATACGTATCGGATTTGCGTAGGCTCTGGCGCAGGGTTTTCGGATCCATAGATTGCCGTCTCGACCACCGCTTTCAGCTTACTCCGGCTTAGGCCGTTTTCAGGTTGAGGGCAGCTAAGGCTTCGAGTACTGCTGCCGCCTGAGCATAGCGGTATTCAGGGTCAGGATATGTCAGACGCTCCAGAATACGAGCCAGGCCGGAGTCCTGTTGCCGTACGGCATCCAGATGCTCGTAGCGCCGCTCCAGATCAGGCCCCTTGCCCAGTAAAAGTTCCATCGCAACACAGCCCAAGGCAAACAGATCACTACTGAGCCGAGGTCGGCCCGCATATTGCTCGTAGGGGGCATAGCCCGGTGTGCCGACAAAGTGTGTGGGCTGCTCCCCAGCCTGTACCGATTTAATCGAGCCAAAATCAATTAGGTGGTAGTCCATCAGACCGGCCCGTTCCGTCGCAATCAGATTCGAGGGCTTGATATCGCGATGAATAATACCCTGGCTGTGGACAAAGGCTAAAATTGTCAGCACCTGTTGCAAAAAATCGATCACGTGCCTTGGGCTGAGACACCAACCCGTATCCAGACGCTGCCGAAGCGACATACCTGCGACATAGTCTTCAATCAAATAATAGTGACCATTCTCTTCAAAATGAGCCAACAGTCGTGGAATACGCGGATGGTGCCCCAGTAACTCTAGGGTGATGGCCTCTTGGCTAAAGCTACGGCGGGCATAGTCGGCCATGTGATAGCCCGCTTGCTCTGCCAAATTGAGGTGCAGCCGCTTGACCACTACCCGGGGCTGGGTGGGTCGGTGCTGGTCACTTGCCAAAAAGGTCTGACTAAACCCCCCGCTCCCGAGCATTGACTGAATCACATAACGCCCACCGCCAACTGAGTGTGTGGGTGTTACTGAACGCGGCTGGCTGAGCTTCAGTTGGGCCTGAATCCGCGCTAGGGCAACCTCCATATTGAGGGGCTTGGTAATGTAATCATTGGCACCCAGCTCAAAGGCACCAATCATCTCATCTTGCTCGTCCATGCTGGTAATGATGATCACGGGTAGTTCGTAGGCAGGATGCGCTGAGCGAATCAAGTACAGCAGCTCTAGGCCGTTCATACCTGGCATGACGATGTCGAGCAAGACCAATTGCACCGCAGCACGCGTTAAACATGCCAGTGCCTCGCTACCATTGGCGGCACACTGCACGGCAAAGCCAGCCTGCTGGAGTCGCTGGGCCATCAGTTTACACAGGCTTAGATCATCATCGACAACCAGAACCGATGAGCGATAGTTAGTAACATCAGCAAGGGTCTCCACAAGTACCCTCCCAGCAAAAGGCACCTCCTATCTTAACAAGATATATCGAGAAGTTAGTAAAGACTTGATAAAGACTGGCTGTAAAATATCAACATTTGGTAAATACCAATGTTTGGTTGGGTTCAACTCATTCAGTGAGGTTCAACCTGGCCCTAATATAGGTTTAAAGTAGACTGCAAACTTCTACGGCGATCAGCGGACCATTCCCACACATGGCCTTTGGGGCTTCACTACATTTGTCCCTGTAAATTTGTCCCTGCGAGGCAACAGTAGTCAGCAGATGGCTTAAGCTTCGCCAAAGATTGGCGACCCTCAGACTGTACCCACGCGAGAATGCAGAGAGTCGTCGCCGGAGCCCAGAGAATGCTAGAGCATGATGTGATTATTGTCGGTGGCGGTTTGGCGGGCTGTCGTGCGGCAATTGAAATTATGCGTCGTGCTCCGCAGACCAACCTTGCGCTTGTGGCCAAAACCCACCCCATTCGCTCTCACTCTGTCGCGGCTCAGGGTGGGATCGCCGCGACCCTCAAAAATGTTGATGAAACTGATTCCTGGGAAGCCCACGCCTTCGATACGGTTAAAGGCGCTGACTACCTGGCCGATCAAGATGCGGTCGAAATTCTGACTCGTGAGGCACCGGATGTCTTGATCGATCTTGAGCACATGGGGGTTATGTTCTCGCGCCTACCCGATGGTCGGATTGCTCAGCGTGCCTTTGGGGGGCATAGCTATAAGCGCACATGCTATGCCGCCGATAAAACAGGCCACGCCATTTTGCACGAGCTGGTCAGTAATCTCTATCGCTATGGTGTCACGATGTATGCCGAATGGTACGTCCAGCAACTGATTGTCGAAGACAACATTGCCAAGGGTGTGGTGATGCTGGAGTTGGCTACGGGCAAGCTTGAGGTGGTGCGTGCCAAGGCCGTGATGTTTGCGACCGGTGGCTATGGCCGGGTGTTCAATACAACCTCCAATGACTATGCCTGCACGGGTGATGGCTTAGCGATGACCCTCAAAGCCGGTTTACCGCTCCAGGATATGGAGTTTGTCCAGTTTCACCCCACGGGGCTGTATCCCGCAGGCGTTTTGATTTCGGAGGCCGTTCGCGGTGAAGGCGCTTATTTGATTAACCACGACGGTGATCGCTTTATGGCCAGCTATGCGGCCAACCAAATGGAACTAGCGCCTCGCGATATTACCTCACGGGCGATTGTTACCGAAGTGCGCGCAGGGCGGGGTATTAATGGCCAGAGTTATGTCCACCTTGATCTGCGTCATCTGGGCAGTGAGATGATTCATCAGCGCCTGCCCTTTTGCTGGGAGGAAGCCAACCGTCACCTGGGCATTGATGCGGTTGTTGAGCCGATTCCGGTGCGACCCACCATTCATTACTCGATGGGTGGCATTCCGGTCACGACCGCTTGCCAAGTTCGCCGGAGTGCAACAGAGTTGGTTGAGGGTTTCTTTGCGGCGGGTGAGTCGGCCTGTGTATCGGTGCATGGAGCTAATCGCCTAGGCAGTAACGCCCTGTTGGAGTGTGTTGTCTATGGCCGCCGCGCTGGGGCCAGTATTGTTGAGGCGATCGCGAACCGAGACCTGCCCCCCCTCAACCCAGAACCCTACCTAGACGCTGCCCATCGCGATCGGGCCGCCTTGCTGGATAACCCTGGCACCGTGCGGATTGATGCTCTGCGGCGACGTTTTCAAGACTGCATGACCGACTATTGCGGTGTTTATCGGACTGCCGCGCTGATTCAGACAGGGCTGACAGAATTGACACAGCTTGAAGCTGAGCTGAGTCAGATTCGCCTCGATGATCGGGGCAGCATTTGGAATACTGAGCTGACCGAAGCCTGGGAACTGCGCAACCTGATGCAGGTGGGTCGGGTGATTATGACCGGGGCGCTGTATCGCCAGGAAAGTCGGGGTGCCCACGCCCGCCAAGACTACCCCCAACGAGACGACAGCCAGTTTTTGCAGCACACGCTTGCCACCAGTCTGCACCTGGGTGAAGTCGAGATTGGTTATCGCCCGGTAACGATTACGCACTTTCCGCCCCAAGAGCGCCGCTATTGATAGGCGCTGAAGCAATTCCAGGCAAGCAGAATTAGGTAAACCAGGCATTTTAGGACTCAGCTGTAACGCTGAAGGTGGCCGGGCACTGATCTCGCTGCCAGGTCGCGATCGCCTGGGCTACGGCCCCAAAACTGGCATCACGGGGTGCCAAGGTACCCGCCTGCGCGACCTGAATCTGAACGACTTGCCAACCTTGGGGTGTTTGGCTTAAGTCCAGTTGATAGGCTCGCTGAAGAGTCAGATCTGTTGTCGCATCCCGCTCTGATGCCATAAACCACAGGCGAACTTGTGTGGCCGACAGCGACTCCCACTCTGGCTCGCCCACCCGCGTCAGGCGATAGTCTGAACGATTACGGACAAAGACCAAATTGGTGTAGCGCGGTAACTGAGCTGTCAATTGGTCGGCCCATTGCGCCACATCTATGGAACAGCTTGCCTGTGCCACCAGCAGCAACCCCAGCCACATTTCAGGTCAAATCCGCACAAAGGCTGGCCCACGCTGCCACCGGATCAGGGGCTTGGGTAATCGGGCGCCCGATTACGACGAAATTAGCGCCAGCCTGGAAGGCCGCTTGAGGCGTCATCACCCGCTGTTGATCGCCCAAGGCTGCGCCCACGGGCCGAATGCCCGGCGTCACAATCAAAACATCAGCCCCACAGCGCTGCCGCACCACTGCTGCTTCCTGGGCTGAGCAGACCACCCCGGTAATGCCTGCGGCTTGGGCTAGGGCTGCCAAGGTTGGTACGTAGGTTTCGACAGGCATTGATACCTGCAGCTCCTGTGCTAAAGCCGTCGCCGTGACACTGGTTAATAGCGTTACCGCCAACAGCCGACAATCACCCGCCTGGGATTGAGCCGCCGCGAGCATTGCCTGGCCGCCGCTAGCATGAACTGTCAGCAAATCCACACCCAACTCCCGGATTACGGCCACGGTATTGGCCACCGTTTGAGGAATATCGTGCAGCTTCAGATCAAGAAAAACCTTCTTGTCACGGGCCTTGAGGGCTGCGATCACCTCACGCCCCGCCGCTGTATAAAGCTCGAGACCAACCTTCCACCACAGCACATCAGGCAGGCGATCTACTAAAGTAAGCGCCTTGGCGGCGGTCGGTAAATCGAGTGCCACAATCACCGCCTCAGCCGCCCGTGTTGTCACCGTCTTCAGCATCAACTACGACTCACTAAAGTCGGCTTCAATGACACCGTTGTCTTTTGTATCCTTACCTGCTGCCACCGTCACTTGCCGTGTTGGCGCTGCCTGGGGCCGGAACTGGAAGAGGCTGTAGATCGTGTTGCGATGAATATCGGTCATCATGTCGAGGAACAGCTCATAGCCTTCGTTCTTGTACTCAATCAACGGATCCTTTTGGCCATAGCCGCGCAGGCCGACCATCTCCCGCAGGGCATCCATTTGTTGAAGATGCTCCCGCCAGAGGGTATCAATCTGCTGCAACAAGAAGAAGCGTTCGGCCTCCCGCATCAAGCCTGGCTTGCTCGTATCCACATAGGCTTCCTGGGCTTCGTAGGCGAGCCGTACCTCTTCGCACAGATAGGCACGCAATTCTTCCACCGCAAGATCCCGAATTTTGGCCTCGCTGAGGTCGCTCATGACGGGCACAAACTCTTTAACCTTGGTGACTAACTTGCCCAAATCCCATTCTTCGGGGGGGAGTTCGGGGTTTACAAAGGCTTGGGTAATGTCTAGCATCACCTGCTCGGCATATTCGAGGACTTTGGGCTTGAGGTTTTCACCTTCGAGCACCCGCCGCCGCTCGCTGTAGATTGCTCGCCGCTGATTGTTCATCACCTCGTCATACTCGAACACCTGCTTACGGATGTCGTAGTAGTAGGTCTCAACCTTTTTCTGAGCGTTTTCGAGACTGGTTGAGAGCAATGGCGACTCGATCGGCATATCCTCTTCGATGCGGAACATCTCCATCATCTTCGAGACGCGGTC
>CAZAGN010000021.1:19279-36874 GCA_964484905.1 uncultured bacterium
CGATTGGTGGGAATGATCGTCACTTCAAGGTTATAAATCTTGCTGAATTCCGCTTCCTCGGTCTTGGCCGTCCCCGTCATCCCCGACAGTTTGGGATACAGCAAAAAGAGGTTTTGGTAGGTAATGGTGGCCAGCGTTTGGGTTTCATTCTGAATCGGCATCGCTTCTTTGGCTTCAATGGCTTGATGCAAACCATCTGACCAGCGCCGACCGGGCATCACCCGCCCTGTAAACTCATCGACAATGACGATTTCTTTGTTGCGAACAATATAGTTCACATTGTTGATAAACAGTTCTTTCGCTTTGACGGCATTAAAGACATAGTGTGCCCAAGGATTTTCGGGGTCAAAGAGGTCGTTAACCTCTAGTAGGTTCTCCGCCCGCTCAAATCCTTCATCGGTCAGAATAACGTTGCGGGCTTTTTCGTCAACATCGTAGTCTTCTTCGGGCTGGAGTTCGCGAGCAACAGCTGCCGCTTTGAGATATTTCTCGGTGGGGCGCTCGACTTGACCGGAAATGATCAGCGGTGTCCGGGCTTCGTCGATCAGAATTGAGTCGACTTCGTCAATCACGCAAAAGTTAAAGGGGCGCTGGACAACATCCTGGATGGAGTTAGCCATGTTATCGCGCAGGTAGTCAAAGCCCAGCTCACTGTTCGTGCAGTAGGTGACATCACAGGCGTAGTTTTTGCGTTTCTCTGCTGGCGACATGCCAGCTTGGATGAGCCCGACCGATAAACCTAAGAAACGGTGAACCTGACCCATCCACTCGGCATCACGACGTGCCAGATAATCATTTACCGTAACAATATGAACCCCCTTACCCGATAGGCCATTGAGATAGGCCGGCAATGTCGAAACAAGGGTTTTTCCTTCCCCAGTCTTCATTTCGGCAATCTGCCCTGAATGGAGCACCATACCGCCAATGAGCTGTACATCGTAGTGACGCATCCCCAAGACACGCTTAGCGGCCTCGCGAACCACCGCAAAGGCTTCGGCCAAGAGCTCATCCAACGTTTCGCCATTTGCCAGCCGCTGCCTAAATTCGCCCGTTTTTGCAATCAATTGTGCATCCGAGAGCGAAGCTGTCTCCATTTCTAAGGAGTTAATGAGCTTGCAGTTGGGGGCAAATTGCTTTACTTTGCGGTCGTTAGGATCGCCCAGAATCTTTTGAAGGGCTTGCAGCATTGTCGTGGCAACCTGGAAGGGACTGGGGCGATCATATCATTCGCGCTTACAGGCACGGTGTGGAGCAGGCACGGTGTGGAGTACGGGAGCTATAGCTTGCCTTGCGTTGCTGCTTTGCGTAGAGCCTCTCTCTCGTTCTCAGACACATAGTGTAATTAATCCAAGTCGTGACTACGGCGGCGCGCACAAAAAAGACCGTTTACAATCACAAGCCCTACCAAACATCAGTGCTACTCTGAGCGTGCCTAGGCCAAGGAGTCGACTGACGTGTTCTGGCGCTTCGCCATTTTAGAAAGCTATCTCCTGCGGGAGATGATCCAACCCTTTTTTCTGGGTGTGGCTGGCGGCACCACGTTGCTGCTCGGCAATCAACTGTTTTTGTATACAGATTTGCTGGTCAAGAAAGGGGCACCCCTTTTGGTTGTCGTTCAGCTCCTCGTCCTCAATTTGCCCGCTATCTTGGTGGTCACATTCCCGATTGCGGGGCTGTTCGCAACGCTCTTGACCTTGGGACGCTTGGGCGCGGACAGCGAGATTATGGCACTGCGGTCGGTCGGCATTTCGCAGAAGCGTATTTTCGGGCCCATCCTGCTGTTGGGTTTGATGGTCAGTGGCTTAGCGTTTAGCATCAACGACTTTGTTGTCCCCCATACCAACCAAAAGGTACGCACCCTCAATCAAAATCTTTTTTTGGCGCAGGATGTAATTTTATTAGATCCACAAAAGATCGTTAATGTGGGTGATCAGCGTTGGTTTTATTTTGACCGCCTCGATCGCGACACCAACCTAATGTTTGATGTTTTGGTCTTTGATCGCGAATCGGAGGCCGGTGTGTTGCGCTATCCCCAGGTGATCTCGGCCAGTGCAGCCCGCTGGGATGGCGACCAGTGGCGGTTACGGGATGCCCATCTGCACCGCTTTGATAATGAAGGTATGACGTTCTATGACGGTCAAGTCACTCAAATGGAGCTCAATATTGGTCGTCAAATCGCCAACATCATCCGCGGCGAGAAACTACCTCAGGAGCAGTCTAGTCAGGAATTGGGGGCACAGATTGCGGAGTTGGCTGGCTACGGCGCTAGCGATCGCGAGTTGCAGTCGTTGCGCAGCGAGTGGCACCTTAAGTTTTCGATTCCCTTTGCGAGCTTTTTTGCGATTTTTATTGCGGCACCGTTGGGTTTGCAAGCTGTGCGTCAAACCGGGCGCTATGGTGGCGTGGCCGTGGCAATTGTTCTAGTCTTTGTGTATTACCTGCTCCTAAGCCTGTCACGTAGCCTGGGGCAGGCGGGTGATCTCCAACCGTGGCTATCGGCTTGGCTGCCGAATGCTGTGTTTGGGGTGGTTGGTAGTGGTTTGCTGTGGCGGTTGAGTCGATGAACACGTCTGCTTGGTCAGTTTTAACACTGCTTGCTTTGGGTGCATCGGCGCAAGCCAATAGCCTTGAGCAGCTACCTGGTTTTAATGAATACCAGCAGAACCTGAGTCCGAGTGCGCAGGTGTCACAGGCGCGGGGTGAGCGGGGCTTTGATTTTGTTGCCCCGTCGCAGGAGAGTGGTTTGACAACGGGCGTTCAGGATGCGTCCTTCTTGCAGGGTATGCCGGAGAGTTGGTTTAGTGATGGTTTATTACCGCTCTTGAGTGGCGATCGCGATTCGCTGCTGGTAGAGAGTGCGGTTCTTCTCCAGCGTCTCTATGGTGTTGAAGAGCCAGCGCCCCAGACAGTGCCTCAAGATCCGCTTGCTGTTGGGCCACCCACGGCGGCTGACTTTGCCAACCTAGAGCCAATTACACCTGAAGCACGCCCTTCCAATGTACGTGAATCATTGAGTGCCACAGTTGAAACTGTCATCCCCCTCGATCCCAATCAACTCAATATTACCGCTGACATTCTTGATTATGATCCGGAGCAAAATGTAGGTATTGCTGATGGAAATGCTCGTATTCAGTTGTTTGATGGCTCTGTAATCACGGGAGATCGCTTCCTGTTTTATCGTGATCAGGAACGGCTTGTGAGTGAGGGACCTTTTCGGATGTCGCAGCGCCTCAATGGAGGTGAGCGCCAAGTTGAAGGCTTTAACCTAGATCTGCACATCCCCTCGCGATCGGCAACCTTTGAAAACTCACTGGTGCGCGTACCCGCCGAAGAGCCCGGCACCTTTGTCTTTATTCGCAGTGAACGAACCTCGGGCATGCTGAACAATGACATGATGTTCGATGGTGCAACCATGAGCACCTCGCCCGAGCCGCCGATTACAAACTATGTTCGCGGCAACCGCATTGAAGTCTACCCGAATGACCAAATTATTGTTCGTGATGCCCACGCATTCCTAGGAGGTCAGCTAGATCAAGAAAACAACAAGCTTTATGGTGGTGTACGAGTAGGCTATTTTCCACTATTTGTTTATAGTTTGAGAGCGCATCAGTGGGTTTTACCTGGCCAAAGCGAGGAAGAAGGTTTCTTTGTGAAATCTAGTTGGGCCTATCGCTTTAACGAATACAACTTTGGCGGCATTCGCATTGACTTGCTCTCAAGTAAAGGTATCGGTCTTGGCTTTGTGCATGACTACATCTTGCCGATCGCGAACAGTGAAAATTACGGTCGGGCGCAGTTTTATGTCGTCACCGAAGCCGATCAAAATCGCTTGTCAAGCCGCTTTCGGGTTGATCACTACTTCAACTTTTATCAGGCAGTTCTGTTTGGTAATCGTGGTCAACTCAGTGGGCAGTTATTCCTGAACCTTGATAATACCTATCGTCCAGCGGGGGGCCGTAACGATAATGCTGATTTTCGACTCAACTCAATATTCAGTACTCAGTTATCAACGACGACGCTCAATGTCAGTCGTACTGCCTCACAGGAACGAGGCTCCTACAACCTCCCTATCCTGTTGAACCATAGCCAACGCTTTGAGGGCATTAGTTGGCTCAGTGCTGACTTGCGCCTGAACTACAACCAAAATCGTCTAGCCTTCGACCTTGATCCCACATCTTCGACACGACTAGAGCTAGGTCTACAAGCTTTTGTCTGGGGGGGGTCTCAGCGGCTAACCTATCGTGGCCACAGTAGCTCTGGTGGCGATTTGGAAGCACGTCGGAATTTAGAACTCAACCTTACTCCCCCATCAATTCCAATTCTGGGTACGACACTCAATACGAGTGTCAATGCTGTTCGAAACCAAGTTCCCAATCCCGAGGATAGAACTTTCTTGGAATTCTATGATGAGTATAACCTTCGTGCCAATATATCTTTTAGAACGTTTCAACTAGGAAGTATTGGCGAGTTTTATCCAGGTTCAATTAATTACGATCAGGTCATTTACTCTACTGGTGATCAAGAATCAGTCATTGCCATAAACCCAAGACTCTACTTTCAGCCTACGACTTGGAGTAATCTGGATATTCGTTACAGTCGTACGTTCGTCGGTAATAATTCGGTACCCTTTAGCTCCGTGAGCCGCACCAGTGAAACTAACCGACTTAACTTGGCGTTGAGCCTGCGCAATGCCCAGTCTGGTGTGATTGCCTCACCTGGCTACATCGCGTTTGAGGATGACTTTCCTGGCGAATTACCGATTGCTCTGATTTTCGAAGATGATGATGATGCCGAGATTGAAGCTATTGCTCAGGCGGAGCAGGAAGCCTCAACGAGTGAAATAAGGCATAGTCTTCGTTTTGATGCAACGACAGGGTTCGACTACGTGCGCGAGCAGTGGGACCCACTGTCAGCCAGCTTCACCTGGAATACAGCACCCCAGCTTTTCGACCTACGACTCTCTACTGGTTACGATCTAAATCGTGGCCAGTTGCAGCCTGTATCGCTCGAGTTCACGCAGCGCTCCAGTACGACATTTGATCGCAACCGTCGCTCCGGTTTAGATATCTACGAACCGGGTGTTAGCTATGGATTACGGCTAGTTTATGACCCCTTGGAAGGTCGGGTAACTCGCTACTCATTTGACTGGGATATGACCTTAGGAACTCGCTGGCAAGATCACTGGCGCATTCGCCTGGGTCTGGATCAAGAGGGTCTCAATCGCATTGAAGTGCGGCGGGATCTGCGCGATTTTGAGTTGCGCTTTTCCTACGAGCCTCAAGCGCAGCAGTTCCGTTTTGAGAGCATTCTGGTGGCTTTCCCCAGCCGACCTGTGGGGATTTCGCAGCAGCGGGGGCAGTTTGGCATCGATACACCACTCCCTTCGCTCACCTACGACAATCTGTTCCCCTAAGGTGCCCACTCCAGCAACAACCCGACGCGGTGATCGCGCTCCCAGGGGGCATTGATCCAACTGTATTGGGCAGCAAGACGAAAGGAACGGCTGAGGCTGTAGGCGGCAGTGGCGCTGGCGAAGGTGGTTTCGCGATCGCTTGCAATGTTCAACAGGCGATAGTTGAGGCTGAGATCGGCAGCACCGGGTGCCAAGCTGATGGTGCTGCCTAAACCTACTGCCAAGCCACTGCTGCTACCCACGGGGGAGTTGAGATCGCGAAAGCCAATTTCAGGCGCAAGATTAAAGCGCTCACCCCGTGGCCGAAGGTAGTAGCGCAGGTGCAAGCCATAGTCGTAAGTGGTATCAATCTGCCAACGATAGTCACCACTGAGGGTCAGTCGTGTACCGAGGGCGAGATCTTCAAAGCCAATGCTGCCTGAGGTTGCACTGGCAGCCCCCACCCGGAGCCGCAGGGGTACCGCCGGTGTATTACGAATAAGATCAAGAACATCCGGTGGCTCGACCAGCCAGCGCTGCAAAACAGGGCTTTGCTCAATCAACGTCGCTTCAAGGGCTGTATCGAGAGCTGTATCCAAGACTGGCGCTTCGGGGGCTGTCGCGGGAGCATCCACAGATTCAGAGGCGACTGCTTCGGCCGCGACAGGGATTATGCCAGGGGTTATGAGCCAAGTGAGCCACAGCATCAGTCCACACACCACACGTCGAGTGCCAGGACACGAATGAAGACGCCCCGCAACGGCTTTATTCTGACATTCTCAGGCCCAAGAACACCGTATCCTAGAAGAAAGTGTCCGCAATCATCATGACAGCAGCAGTCCCCCAATCCGCAGACCCCAAGTACGGTGAAGTCGCGATCGCGACCGTTGAGCTCGTCACCTTCCCCAATCCCCGCGAAGGCCGTGACTACGATGTGCATGTCACTCTACCCGAGTTCACCTGCAAATGTCCGTTCTCGGGCTATCCCGACTTTGCCACCCTTTACATTACCTACACGCCAGGGCCGTTTGTTGTTGAGCTGAAATCCCTCAAGCTCTACATCAACAGCTACCGTGATGCTTACATTGCCCATGAGGTGGTCACAAATCAAATTCTGGATGATTTTGTGAAAGCGGCTCAGCCGACAAAGGCGTATATCAAAGCAGATTTCAACCCACGCGGTAACGTCCACACGGTTGTTGAAGTGTACTGGCCACAGCGACCCGCCTGAGACCTTAGCCAAGCAGAGACCATTTGAAACCACCGGAATGCTGAGCCTGCATTCGCCATCAAGCTAGGAGTTGTTGTTCGCGTGGCTGATGTGCAACCAACGCTAAAGCTACTTTTATTTGTGGATCGTCGCGCTGCGAGCACCGACCTTGTCCAAGCGATTGAAAGCAAGCTGGCGGAGTTAGAGACGGTATATCCTGCCAGTCTTGAAGTCGTTGAGGTCAGCAGTCATCCCTACCTCGTCGAGCACTACCGCCTTGTGGTCACGCCTGCTCTCGTGAAGTCTTACCCCAAGCCGCCCCAAGTGCTGGCTGGCCAAGACCTAGCGAGTCAGCTTGAAACGTCGTGGGCGCGCTGGCAAGATCAAGTGCATGGCCTGACGGAGGCACCCCAGCAGCATCAGCCCCCCGAAGCCGATGGTCTCCGGTTGAGCGAGGAAATGCTCGCCTTCAAGCGCCGTACCCATGAACTTGAAGAGCAGCTACTCTTCAAAGACCGGATCATGGCCATGTTGGCTCACGATCTGCGCAATCCTCTCGCGGCCCTAGCGCTGGCGATCGAGACCCTAGAACAGCATCAAGCGCGACTCAGTCCTGAGCTGACGCTGCAATTGCTGGGGCAAGCCCGTTCGCAAACTCGGGTTATGGATCAGATGATTACCGATATTCTGCAAGGCGCACTTGGGGCAGCCACAGCACTCACGCTTCAGGCCGTCGAATTTCAGTTAGTTGAGCTCTGTCAGGCTGTCATTAGCGAATTTCGCAGCCGCATTGAAGCTAAGGAGTTGCGCCTACGCATCGACCTCCCCTCACAGTTACCGACGGTGAATGCTGATCTGGAAAAAATCCGCCAGGTTTTGATGAATTTAATCGACAACGCCGTTAAATACACACCGCCCCAAGGCGAGATTGGGATTGCGGCGATGCACCGCACCAAGCAAAAAATCCAGATTACGATTGCGGATACTGGCCCTGGCATTCCGGCAGAGGCCCAAGAGCGTATTTTTAGTGACCGCGTTCGTCTCAGCTCCGATCAAGAGGGCTATGGCATTGGCTTAGCTCTGTGTCGGCAAATTATGCGCGCCCATTACGGACGCATTTGGGTCGAGTCGCGATCGGGTGAGGGGAGTCAGTTTCACTTCACACTGCCTGTCTTTCGGGTTTAGGGCACTTTTCAGATCTGGGGCACATGGGTAGGCAGCACAGGCACAAGACTAGAGAGCAAGACAGGCATAGAGATCAAGATGGGTAGCAGATATAGCGAGAAATACTGGTGACACCTAACGACAAGCTTAAGGAATGTGCCGAGCTGGGGGTGACTGTCTAGAATTGAGCCGAGGCACTCACAAGGCATTCTCATGAATACCAGCACAATCCTGCCCCTCCAAACACCGAAGGATGTGTCACTAGCCGAAATTCAAGCCGAACTCGATAAAATTTGGCTATCAAAAGGTGAAACGGCTGCCGCCCGTGCCGCCACCTTTAACCTGATTGTTTATGAAGCCCTTGACGGACAACATTCTTCGGCATCTGTGGATGCGATCGCGAGCCAGAACCCCTGCCGTGTCATTGATTTGCGGGCGATTGATGGCCCCAACGCCGATACAATTAGTGCCCAAGTGGCCGCCTACTGCCCTATCGGCCAGGCCCGTAGTTCCTTGGTGTGCTGCGAATATGTCACCCTCCAAGCTGCCCCCATCGCCCTCGAACGTGCTACCAGTACCGTGGGAGCCTTGCTGATTGCCGATCTGCCTTCCTTTTTGTGGTGGCAGGGCGATCTGGATCTTGATAGTCGCTTGTTTCAGCACCTTGTCGAGCTGAGCCACCGCATTATTGTTGATTCCAGCACCTTTATCTATCCCGAAGAAGACCTCCAGGAGATGGAACAACTGGTGCAAGCGGGGAATTATTGCGGCGATCTCAACTGGCGGCGGCTGACGCCCTGGCAGGAACTGGCAGCCCAAGCTTTTGATCCACCCGACTACCGTTCGACCTTGCACCAAATTGATCGCATTGGTATTGATTACAATGCCGCCAACTCCTGCCAAGCAATGCTTTACTTGGGCTGGCTCGCCAGTCGATTGGGCTGGTGCCCGTTGACCCGCAACGAAGTTGTCGAGCATGACTACCCAATTAGCCGCATCACCTTCGCCAACAGCAAGGGTGATCGCACGATTGAGGCGGAGCTAGTGGGCGTGCCAACCGTCGCGGCAGTACCGGGTGAAATTATTGGTCTGCGTCTGAGTTCAAGTGATCCGACTGTCGATGCTTGTACTGTCATTTGTTCGGAAAATACAGGCTGTATGCGGATGGAAGTGGGGGGCGGCGCCCAAGCCTGCCGGATGCAACAGGTATCACCCCTGGAGCACCAAACCACCGAGCAACTGCTGTCGCAGCAACTGCAACGCACCAGTCGCGATCAGCTTTATGAAGAAAGTTTGATGCTGGTGACGCAGATCCTCTCAGCCCATAGCAGCTAGACCCAAGGACACCTAAATTTGGCTTGGTAGTCCCGTTATGGGGAATGTCAAGCCACGGAGTAGGCTGTAACGACATCGAGCATCGCGGCCACCTGCGCGGTAGTGTGAGCGGCTGAGAGGGTGAGGCGTAGGCGCGGTGTTGGCACCGTTGGTGGTCGAATCGCTTGAATCCAGTAGCCCTGGTCTCGCAGGGCTTGGCTGTGGCGAAGGGCACTCGCAACATCGGCCATAGCAATCAAGAAAATTGGGCTTTGGTTGGGCTGCTGGAGGGTTGTTGCGACTTGGGCGCAATGCTGGCGGAGGGTTGCGATCCGCTGTGCGCCTTCGGAGCTCGTGAGAACTTCAACTGCTGCGAGGGTGGCCGCCAAGACGGTTGCTGGGAGTGCGGTGGTGTAAATGAAGCTGCGGGCGCGGTTGATCAACAGTTGTTGCACCAGGCTGCTGCAAGCAACGTAGGCACCAAAACTGCCGAGGGCTTTGCCGCAGGTGCCAACAATGACTAAGCGGGGCGAGTGCAAGCCTACATGGGCGAGCAAACCCGCGCCGTAGTAGCCAACGCCGTGCGCCTCATCGACGATCAAGAGGCAATCGTACTGCTCAGCTAAGGCAAGCAATTCCGATAAGGGTGCGCAGTCACCATCCATCGAAAACACGCTTTCGGTCACGATCAGGCGTAGTCCTGAGTGCGGGGCTGCTTCAAGATGTTGGCGAAGCTGTTCGAGATCGTTATGGCGGAACTCGTGGGTAGTGGCACGGCTGAGGCCAATCCCATCACGCAGGCTGGCATGGCTGAGGCTATCAAAGAAGATCTGATCACCTGCTTTGGTGAGACCGACAACCACACCCAGGTTGGCCTGATAGCCACTGTTGAAGATAAGGGCGGCTTCGGTCTGTTTCCAGGTCGCGATCGCGAGCTCAAGATCTGCGTGCAACGTGAGTGTGCCGGTGACAAGCCGTGAGGCACTGCTACCGGTGCCCCAGGTTGCCGCCGCCTGGATCGCTGCTGTTCGCAAGGCCGGATGCTGTGCCAAACCAAGGTAGTCGTTGCTGGAGAAGTTAATTAGACGCTGGCCGTCAACGCAGGTATATACCCCTTCGGCAGATGGGTGTGGTTGAAGGTGGCGCTCCAGCCCCAGCCGCCGCATTTGCCCAAGGCGCTGCTCAAGATAGTCGAAAGCTGTGGTGTGGCTCATAGTTTGGTAAGCTATGCAATGCTTTGCTGCGAGAGATCCTGTGACCGCATCCTACACCCTCACGATTTTGCCCGGTGATGGCATTGGCCCCGAAATTATGGCCGTGGCTGTCGATGTCCTCGAGGCGGTCGGTCGGCAGTGTGACATTAGCTGGACGTTTCAGGAAGCACTGGTCGGTGGGGTCGCGATCGCGAACACGGGGCACCCTTTACCAGAAGAAACCCTGGCTCAATGCAAAGCTAGTGATGCGGTGTTTTTGGCCGCTGTCGGCGACTTTAAGTATGACGATCTGCCCGCCAATCTCCGTCCCGAACAAGCCTTGCTAGGCTTACGGGCGGGCTTGGGTCTGTTTGCTAACCTCCGCCCCGTCAAAATTGTGCCCCAACTGATCGAATCCTCAACGATCAAGCGTGAAGTCATCGAAGGCATTGACCTGATGGTGGTGCGCGAACTCACCGGCGGCATCTACTTTGGTCAACCCAAAGGCATCTTTGCCCAAGAAGATGGCACCCAGCGCGGCGTCAATACCATGGCCTACCTCGATTACGAAGTCGATCGCATTGGTCGGGTTGCCTTTGATTTGGCCCGCCAGCGCTCTGGTAAAGTCTGCTCGGTTGATAAGGCAAATGTCTTGGATGTCTCACAGCTTTGGCGGCAACGGATGACCCAGTTGGCTGGCGAATATCCCGATGTCAACCTCAGCCACATGTATGTTGATAATGCGGCGATGCAGTTGGTGCGCTGGCCAAAGCAGTTTGATGTGATCGTGACTGGCAACCTCTTTGGCGATATTTTGTCAGACGAAGCCGCAATGCTCACGGGCTCGATTGGGATGCTGCCCTCGGCCTCGGTAGGTAGCGATGGCCCCGGCTTGTTTGAACCGGTGCATGGCTCAGCCCCCGACATTGCTGGCCAAGATAAGGCTAACCCCCTCGCCCAAGTACTTTCGGCAGCCATGATGCTGCGCTACGGCCTTCAGGAAAATACCGCTGCGGCCAAGATTGAAGCCGCCGTCGAAACCGTGCTAAAGCAAGGCTACCGAACAGGCGATATTGCCGCCGCTGGGACAACGGTTGTCGGTTGCCGCGAGATGGGGGATAGGCTGCTGGCTGCTTTGGCGGGCTAGAACAGGGGTGTAAAAGCGAATCGCTTGATCTGAAAAAGACTGACTTACTCGCCAAATGCCCCGCCATCGGATCAGGAGAATAGTCACCTAGTTCAAGGCTTTCACCTAACGCGTACTGAGCACCCGATACAGTCCTAAGCCGCCCAGCATCAGTCCCACAAGGTGCTGGAGCTGTACCTGAGTCTGCGGCTGAAACTGGCGGGCGAGACGAGTCGCCATCAGAGCATAGATGGCTTTTACACCGCCAACGGCGACGATCGCGACTGCCATAATGATCGCGATATCGGTACCGTGCAGCGCGGTGCTCTCAACAAAGGCCGGTAAAAAACCGAAATAAAACAGGAGTGCTTTCTGATCGGCTAACGAGATTGAGAAGCCTAAAAGGCCACTCGCCAAAAAAGTCTTCGATGGAGCCGGATCGCTGGTGGCTAAGGGCTTGGGTGCTGAACGCAGACGCTGCCAACCCAGCAGGATTAGATAAAGGCCACTGAGGCTGCGAATCAGGCCACTCCAGGGTGCCAGGGCGGTTGTGACTAGCGACAACCCGCTGATCGCGACCACGATCAACAGCAAATCCGCTGCCACAATCCCGGCGGCCACCGCCAGCCCCTGCCGCACACCACCACTCAGCGAGTGTCCCACCACCAACCAAACACTGGTACTGGGCAGCGCCGCCAAAAGCAGCATGGCCGTAAACAGGGTCAGTGTGCTCTGCCAGGTCATCGCCTAGGCGTAGTAGCGCTGATCAAGCCAAACGCGCAAAGCCTCTTCGCTTGCAAAGGTATGGGTTGAGCGATCAACGGGGTCATAGGCCGTGAAGGTAATATCTCCCGCGCCATTACGCTGCCAGGCAATCAGCGGCTCGGCACTATAAAAGGCTAACCAGTGAGCCAGCAGTTGCCGCAGCCAAGTCGGCGCTTGAGGGCGCTCTAGTGTTGTCAGTTCGGGGGCGCGGTAAGCCGTCGCTGTCGGGTTCACGGTTATTGATTTTACAGCTGTCAATTTCATAACAAGAAAACTCAAGTGGAATCATGCATAGGCTCATTGTCGCTAGCAGGAGGCTAGCGGTACAGAGGCAGTTTCGCTAAATTGTTGTGGTAACAGTTCTGTTTTTAGACACTGTACCCCTTGCAACTGGCCGCAACTGTTCCGCATTCCCAGGTTTTGCCATGCAACTACGCACAAGCGCAGTCGAACCCGTTCTCTACGAGCAGGTTGCCAGCCGCCTCCAGCACCTGATTAAAGATGGCACCCTCAAGCCCGGTGATCGTCTGCCATCGGTACGGAAACTGCGGGCCCAGCTTGCGGTCAGTACTTCAACCGTCCTCGAAGCCTACCGCCTCCTCGAAGATCGGGGCCTGATCACCGCCCGGCCTCAGTCGGGCTATTACGTCAAAGTGACTGCTTCGACCGCCGAGCCTGCCGCTTCAACGCCGCCCCAACAGGCGTGCGACATTGATATTTCCTTGGCTTTTCAGGTCGTCAGTGCAATGCGCGATCCCGACCTTGTGCAGTTGGGGGCGGCAATTCCGGCGCTTGATCTGCTGCCTCTCGCCCAACTCAACCGCCTCATGGCCAAGGTGATGCGCGAACAGCCCCATGTTGCCCACGGTTATGGCTTGCCGGTTGGTTGCCTGGAACTCCGCAGCGAATTTGCCAAGCGGATGCTGGATGCGGGCTGTACCGCCAGCCCCGATCAGGTGGTAATCACGAATGGTGCCCTCGAGGCGCTCTATCTCTGCCTTCAGGCCACCACCCAACCTGGCGATACGGTAGCGGTTGAATCGCCTACCTACTTTGCTGTCCTCGAAGCCCTCAAGTCTCTCGGTCTCAAAGCCCTGACGCTGCCGACCCATCCTCGCGACGGCATTAGTCTGCCCCATCTCGAAGAAGCCCTCAGCCTCGGTAAAGTCCAAGTCTGTCTTTTGGTCTCAAACTTCAGTAATCCCCTCGGTACCTGTATGCCGATCGCGAAAAAGCGGCAGATTGTCGAGCGGCTTGATTACTACGGCGTACCGCTCATCGAAGATGACATCTACGGCGATCTCTATTTTGAGGGGCGGCGACCCCCAGCCCTCAAAGCCTTTGATACGGGCAATCGTGTGCTCTATTGCAGCTCGGTCAGCAAAACCCTCTCACCGGGGCTGCGCATTGGCTGGTGTGTACCCGGACAGTATTACAGCGAAGTCTCCCGCCGCAAGTCGATTATCAATCAAAACACCGCCGTTGCCGCTCAACTGGCCGTGGCTGCGTTCCTCCAAAACGGCGGCTATGATCGCCACCTGCGGCATCTGCGGCGCGCCTACCAAGACCAAACAGCCCGGATGCTGCAAGCAATCACCGACTACTTTCCCAGCGAAACCTGTGTGAGCCGGCCAGAGGGTGGCCATGTGCTCTGGCTCGAGCTTCCAACCGGCTTTGATGCGCTGCGGCTGTACTACGATGCCTTGGCCCAACAGATCGCGATCGCGCCGGGGGTCATGTTCTCGGCGTCAGGGCAGTGCTACCACACCTGTTTCCGTCTTAATACGGCGCTGGTCTGGTCAGACACTATCGATCAGGCCCTCAGGGCTCTGGGCCACCTCGCCAAAAAGCAACTGGCAGAGCTGCTGCTGCGAGACGCCAGCTAACCAAAGAGATGACTGGCACGACAGGCGCGGCCGATAATAAAGGAGACAGCTAGACATCGCGATCGTGACAACGCCCCTTCTTGGCCAAAGCCGCAGTGAACTGCAAACCTGGGTCGAGGCCCACCAACAGCCCCGCTTTCGGGCTCAACAACTGCACGACTGGCTGTATCGCAAGGGTGTCCGTTCCTTTGACGAGATTCAAGCTTTCCCAAAGACCTGGCGTAGCGAACTTGCCAACTATCCCATTGGTCGCTCGGCGATCAGTCAGCGCTCCCTCGCCAGTGACGGCACCCTCAAGCTGCTGCTGCAACTGGCCGATGGTGAAACCGTCGAGACCGTGGGCATACCTAGCGAGCGGCGGCTTACGGTGTGTGTCTCGTCGCAGGTAGGCTGTGCGATGGCCTGTGATTTTTGTGCCACGGGCAAAGGCGGCCTCAAACGCAACCTTGCCGTCCACGAAATTCTCGATCAGGTGCTGACCATCCAAAGCGAGATGGCGCAGCGTGTCTCCCATATCGTGTTTATGGGCATGGGCGAACCCCTGCATAACCTGCCCAATGTAATCAAAGCCGTGCAACGCCTCAACGAAGACATCGGCATTGGCCAGCGCCATATCACCGTCTCGACGGTGGGCATCCCCAAACAAATCCCCCGTCTAGCCAGCTACAACCTGCAAATCACCTTGGCCGTCAGTTTGCACGCCCCTAACCAAGCGCTGCGCTCGCAACTGGTGCCCGCTGCCGATCGCTATCCGCTAACCGATCTGATGCACGACTGTCGCGAGTATGTCGCCACCACAGGACGGCGGCTGAGCTTTGAATATATTTTGCTTGGGGGCGTTAACGACCACTATCAACACGCCCAAGAACTAGCGCAGTTAGTGCGGGGCTTTCAAGCCCATGTCAATTTGCTGCTCTATAACCCCATTCGTGAGGTGCCCTACCTGCGGCCCCGTGCTGATCAAGTCGAGCGCTTCTGCGGCTGGCTCGAGGCTGCCAACGTTACAGCAACTGTGCGTCGATCGCGAGGGCTCGATCAAGATGCCGCCTGCGGTCAACTACGCCGCCGCCACGCTAGCTAGAGCTCCGGTGTCGCGATCGGCTCAAGAATATGCACCTTGATACGGTCGAGACGCGGCCCATCAATGCCCATCACCGTAAACTCGATATTCTCATAGACAAAACGCTCACCCGCCTGAGGAATCTTTTGCATTTGATAAATCACAAAGCCGCCCAGGGTTTGATAATCATCCTGAATCGGTAGCGACAGCGGCAGCTTCTCATTCACATCATCGAGATCAACCTGGGCCTGAACCAGGGTGGTGTGTTCATCCAGTGCCTGAAAATCGGGCTCATCATCGGCATCAACCTCATCGGAGATCCGGCCCACAATCTCTTCCACCAAATCGCGAATTGTAATCAGACCGGCTGTGCCACCAAACTCATCGACAATCACAACCATGGCGCGGTGCTGCTGCTGCATTTCCGAGAGCAACTCACCAACGCGCTTACTTTCGTACTCAAAATGCGCCGGTCGAATAAAGCTACTGACCGTGGTCTCGACGCTTAATTCGCCCCGTCCCAGGGCCGCAACAACCTCTTTAACATTCAGCAAGCCCCGAATATCATCCAGCGACTCGCCAATCACGAGATAACGCGAATGCCCCGAGTCAGCCACAGCCAGCAAAACATCCTGCACGGTTGCCGTTTCGCTGATGGCATCGATGCTGGTGCGCGGAATCATCGCTTCGCTGGCAACCGTCTCACCAAACTCAAACACATTGGCCAGCAGTTCCCGCTCTTCGGCCTCAAGGCTACCGGACTCCCCCGTTGCCGCAATTAATAACTGCAACTCTTCGGCAGTCACCGCGTTAAATAGGGTCGCCGAATCGGGAATCGGTACCCGCACCGCCCGCAAAATTACATTAGCCGAGCCATCGAGCAGCAACACCAAAGGCCGCAGCCACCAGCGCAACTGCGAGGTCATCCCCATCAAGCTCAGGGCTGTCTGCTCGGCATAGATAATCGCTAGCGTTTTCGGGATCAGCTCGCCCACCAAAACTTGGAGATAGACCAAGCCCAGAAAAACCAGAATATGGGCACTGCCGTCGGGCAGGCCCCACGGCAACCGGGCCAGCAACACCTCAAAAACCGGCGCAAGCTGACTGGCACCAATCCAGCCCATCGCCAGACTGGCCATCGTAATACAGGCTTGCATGGTCGAAAGAAACTGCCGCAGGTGCTCCTGAGCTCGCTGCACAGCTTGGGCGCTGCGGTTGCCCTCACTGGCAAGTTGCACAATTCGCGATCGGCGCACCGATACCAGCGAAAACTCAGCCGCCACAAAGAGCGCATTGATCACTAGGAGTAAAAGTACCCAAAGTAAGCGGGTTACCAGGTCTCGCAGAGGGTCGTCACTCACCGCTATCCAACTCGATGGAGGTTCGTCCATCTGTCCCACAATTGCTATGCCCCAAATTGTACCCTAGTGCCCCTGCGTGTGCGTTCATACCCCCAGGCCCGACGCTGTCGGGATTGACAACGCGATCGAGCTCGGCTGACCCACCTTCACCCGTTCTCATACTGCCAAGTCCCTGGCTCAAATCATGGCCGCTCATGGCAGCCGCAGGGAATGTCAGTCTGATCACAGCCCCGAAGGCAACCTCTAACCTAGCCTTAGCCACCAAAGAGATAGGGCGACTCGGGAACCGGAATCTCTGTGACGGTCTCAGCTACGAGTACCAACTGCTGGATACCCTCAATTTCGCGGATTGCCATCTTACCGGTAATGGTTTGCCAGCTATCGGGCAGGATCTCGGCTGCGGTAGGCCACTGAATCGGCAGTGTAATCGGGTAGGCATCAGCAGCACAGCAACTAATCACAAACTGACCTAACAAAAACAGCTCTCTATCTAACGCCGCATCGCCCGTGTTCCAATCGGGCTTGATCACAAAACCAGAGATCGCAGCGGGTTGTCCCACATAGCGATCGGGGTCAGGGTAGACACTTAAGGTTCGCACCCAGTCAGCCAGGTTGCGATCAGCGGGGTTAAAGGTGAGGCGAAACTGCTGTTGGGGCTGGCGGGGCAACAGTTCCGATGCCCCCCGTTGCAAGGCCATAGCGCTCGAGAGCGGGCGGGGCGGCAGCAGCGTGCCCAAGAGCAACAGTACCGCCAGCAAGCTCCAAGCCAAGGCAGGCGGAAAGAGCAGGCCAGTGTGCTCTCCAGCCCGGAAATGTTTGTATTTAATCAGGCGAACTGAAGCAAAAGCAATTAAGACAATGCCACAGACGACAACCAGCGGCACATACATGGGGTGAATCAGCAGCGCCAACTTACCGTGCTGCCAGTATCCCAACAGCAATATACCGATCAATCCGAGGGCGAAAGCATCAATCATGGGTACGGTACGTCCTGATCCCCCGTCACTATAGGCACAGATCGGGTCTGCGTGTTAGGTTCTCTGCCGCAAACCCGTCAAGCCACATCATTTACCTACGGGCTTCAATAAAGTTGGCTTCACGAATCCGTAAGGCCACGGAGCTTA
>CAZAGN010000022.1:0-17797 GCA_964484905.1 uncultured bacterium
CGCGATCGCGAGCCGTAGCCACAGTCTGCCAACTTTGGTAAGCAAGGTAGCGTTCAGGTGGAATCCAGCCGTGCATCATCGGTGCTGCTCCTGGGTGTAAGTCTGCAATAGCCACAGACCCGTAAACGTGAGGCCGCTTTGATCGGGCTGCACCAGCAAAAAATGCCAGCCCTGGGCCGTTTGCTTCAGGCTTTGAAAGCGGGCGGCGGCGATGATAACTTCGGGGTCGGTATAGGTCGCCAGCACCCAGCGATCCGCTAGATCGGCATGAAGGATCACGCCATCGGGATCGCCGCTAACCGCCTCACAATAGGCCGGTGTTTGCTGGTCTAACCACTGTGCCAGGTAGCGAGCCTGGCGACCCGCCGTAAAAATCAACCCCGGAATTACATCCGTAAGGCGAGGCAAGTGACGCGAGCGGAAAGGAATTGGACGTTCGGCCAAATCGAGGAGATCGGCAGCCGCCAAGCGGCCAAATTGCCAGCGCTCGGCGGTGTAGGGACAGGGTTGGGGTGGATTTTCGGTAATATCTACCAGGTCTGGTTGCTTGGCCTTGAGGACAGCCTGAAGTTCGGCACAGACCCGTTGGGGCACCGCCTGCCACTGTAACGAGCCTGCTGCCGCCGCCAGCATCGGCCAAGTCTCGGGGCGAAAGCCCACGATCTGCGTCGGCACACCAGCCTCCTCCGACCAAGCTGCAAGCTGGGCCGCCACCCAAACGATACTGGGCTGAGTAGTTGTAGCCCGGTATTGTGCCGGTGTGAGGGCTAGCAAACACCAGGTAGCGCCTGCATCTGTTGTGCGATGCAGATCGACTTGCCAGGTAAACGCCATCGCTCAACCCTGCCCTTAGCAGACTCATTCAATCCTCTTGAGTGGCATCTTGTCTAAGGCATCACAACACAGAATTAACGCCGTAATTGCGTTGATACCATCCTGCTCAGCAGACACCTGCACCAAATGATGCGCCAAACCCAGGATATCAGTCTGACGGTAGCGCTCAGGAATTATGCGGATACTGCTGGTGGGCACCTCAATCAACACAGGTTCAGCCGCTAAAGGAATCCCAAGCAACTCCCGACCCCCCTCAATAACTAGCAAAAAATTCGCCTCAGGCTGAGAATTGCCGTAAAAGTGCCAATAGAGATCCACCGCCGTGACTGCTCGTCCCTCAACCTGCACCAAACCCGTAGCAGTTTGGCCACTGCTGTAGGTAGCATCTGTAGGAGCCAGCTTGAACACTCGGTACACCTGTCGAATCGGCACAGCCAAATAAAAGCAATGGCTAGCCGATAGCTGAAATACAATTAACCGTTGACTTGCCCCGGGCTGAAACAGCGTCGCAACAGGCATCTCAGCTCCTCACACGCGCATCAACAGAATTTAGGTGCAGGCCGATCTCGCTCAACAGTTCCGAATCAAGGTAGGGCTTGGTTAGATAGCCAACAGCACCTAACTGCAAAGCCAATTGGCGATGCTTGTCGCCACCGCGAGAGGTGAGCATCAGCACCGGAATCGCTGCCAGTGAGACCACCTCTCGCTTCTGAATCAAGAACTCAAAGCCATTCATAATTGGCATCTCAACATCGCAGGTGATGAGGCTGACACCCGCCTCATACTGAAGCTGTTCCAGGGCTTCCCGTCCATTTTGTGCTGTCAAGACCCTGTAACCGGCTTTCTCAAGGGTCAGCGCTAGAGATTGCCGCATGGTCAACGAATCATCAATAACCTGAATTACTTGCAAACTAGGCTGAGGGGAAGGCGGTGCCAATCGAGAGTCGGCACGCTGAGTGTGGTGCTGATTGAGCACGGCTAAACTGTCTACCACGGGAATGAGCATGCCACTGCCAGTCACAGCGCAACCACTTAAATAACGAGGATACGGCAGTGTCGGACTTAAGGGCTTGATCACCAGTTCTGCTTCAGTGAACAATTCTGCTGCCTCTAGAGCATAGTATTCGTGACCGCCCGCCACAATAAGCAAGGGGGGTAGCCAGTGGGTGGGCGCGCGTAGGGTTCTCAGATCCTCAGGTTGCTTTAATCCCGGAACAGTCTTGGCATAAGGTAGCAAGGAAGCCAAGGAATAAATCGCGATTGCTTGTCCCCGCCAATTCAAGTAGCGCTGCCCTGCAGATTGACTCAACTGCTCAGGCTGAGGTACAACAACCGACTCAACCGTATTGGTGGGTATTGCCACAAGCGCATGACCCGTCCAAAGCACCAGAAGTTTGGCAATACGCAGTGTGAGCGGTATGCGTAACGTAAATGTAGTGCCAATGTGAGGCTGTGAAGCGACTGCAATACTGCCCTGTAAACTCTGAATATGCGAGCGAACAATATCTAAACCTATGCCCCGGCCTGAGATCGTACTGACCGTATCAGCCGTAGAAAAATTGGGCTCAAACACTAAATTTAGCAATTGCTGCGAACTCCAACGATGCGCAGAATCAGGAGCCAATATACCCAGGGTCAGTGCCTTTTGTTTGACCTTCTTAAGATCAATACCACGGCCATCATCACTCACCTCGATTACCGTAAAACCACCTCGGTAATAAGCCTGAATACTGATCTGCCCAGTCGCTAGCTTCTGGTGTTGCCGACGTGTTTCCGGATCTTCAATGCCATGATCAAATGCATTTCGAACAAGCTGAGTTAAAGGCACGGATAGCTTATCCAGAACCGCCTTATCCACAAGAACATGACTACCAAGGAGAGTAACTTCAGCTAATTTATGCCATTGATACGAAAGATCACGGACAACACGTGGCAGATGACTTAACACATCACCCAGAGGCGCCATTCGAGACTGCATTAGCTCGGTGCGTAGGGTATTGTGTATCTGCTGTTGCTGGTCAAGATCGCGAGATGACTGCTCTCTAAAAAGAGCAATATCACGGATACCCTCCTCAACTTGACTCATTGTATCGAGTACAGTTTGAAGAAGAGTATAAACCTCATCATAAGAATCTAGCTCTAGCGTATCAAAACCTGTGACAGTATAATCACGCTTACTATTGTCAGCTCTATGATGATGAACGCTCAATTGATTGCCAGACTTAAAACTCAAGGCCCCCTGGTGCAGAGAATGACTTAGGTGTTTACCTAGCTTTGAAAACGTGTCAGCCTGACTTAAAAGAGTTTCTAGGGTGGTCTCTAGTTGTCGGTACTTTAACGTCTGCTGACTATGTAGGATCGTGAGCTCACCCAGATGGTTATTCATCTGCTCTAAACGCGATAACTCTACACGCACCACCAGCGAAGCTTGAGTATCGACCTTGGCCATTGGTGACGCGGTGGCCTTACTTGACTTGGGGGGTGGCGGCACGATAGTACTAGGCAGCTCTGGCAAAGTCTCAAGGAGCGCCTCTAACGCTTCCGGAAGTGCGAGGGGGTCACTATCGACCGCCGCTGCTGGGTCTGAAGGCTCCTTGGGCAGGTCTTGAGGCTCTGATGTCAAGGGCAAATATAAATCGCTAGCCGTAGTATCGCTAGCTGCAAATTCCCTGTGCCATTCAGGCAGGGCCTCAATATCCTCAATATTCAGCGAAAAAATATCCGCCGCCGAAAACAGGGAAGCGTCTAAGTCGATGCCCGTGGCAGTGGGTAGTGATGTCTCCGCAGCTGTGGCAAAGTGCTCTAGCTCTGGGGCAACTTGGATACCGGTAGTCCCTTGACCTGACAGTACAGCGTGTTGGGCACGCCGAAAATGATCCAGTGCCAGGGTAACAATCTCATTCAGGTGCCCGGGATGGTAGTCGAGCGCCTTTAAAATGACTTGAGATAACGTTGTCAACCAAGGAAAGGTAAGCAACTCTCCCAAGCCCATAAACACCTCCGCTTGGGCACGCAGTTCTCCTGCTAAAAGGGGCTGCTCAGGTAGAGCTGCCGTCTGCTCCAAACGCACCAGCGCCGACTCAACATCCACCTCAAATAAAGTAAGCGCAATATCGATGCCCGAATCGCCCAGAGTGGGCAGCACCTCCTCGGTTTGTAAATACGTGCCTAGGGCTGACTCAATCTGGGCAAACAGTGGCTCTGCAGCGATATTTTCCTCCCGCAAAGCCCCCAGCCCGATGGCATCCTCAACAGCATGGCGCAGACAATCACAGCATCGCAGCAACAGTTTTGCCAATTCAGGATCCAGCAGCAGCGATTCATCGTAAAAGCAGCGAAAGTAGTCTTCGAGTCGGTGAGCCAGATTCTGAACTGGTGTGAGGCCAAGGTTGGCTGCACTTCCTTTAAGCGAGTGAGCAGCCCGCATCAGATTATGAACATGTTCTCGAGTGCGCTCCGTTCTCAGTAGTAGGAGTTCAGATTCCAGGATCTGCAGCAGCTCGGGTGCTTCCTGCACAAAAAACTCAAAGGCGCGATCCCTGGCCTCTTTGTGGTTTCCCATCCCTGTCCTCCTAGGGCAATTAGCTGAGCTTGAACTGATTAACGGTTGCTTGCAGTACCTGAGCCACCTGTATCAACTGCGCGAAAGCGGTCTCAACCTGGGCAACCTGTTCTGAAGTGCGTGTCGAACCCCCTGCCACGCTAGCCATCGTGGCCGCGACTGAGGCCGAGATGCCAGACTGCTCAACGGCGGCTTGGGCAATGTCCTGCACCAGTTGCGAAATATGCTGACTGACATCAGCAATGCGATTCAGGCTAGAACGCGTGTCCTCTACTAACTGGGTGCCAATAACAACCTGTCGGGTTCCCTGCTCCATGGCTGCGACAACGTCATTAGTTTCAGACTGAATGTTGGTCACTAACTGCTCAATCTCCGCTGTTGCTTGGGCTGACTGGCGGGCCAAAGATCGGACTTCATCGGCTACGACACCAAAGCCACGGCCCTCCTCGCCTGCACGCGCCGCTTCAATCGAAGCATTAAGGGCCAAGAGGTTGGTTTGCGCGGCAAAAGTACCGATCAAGTTCACAACTTTAGAAATCTTTTGGGAAGATTCACCCAGTTGTTTCACTTTTTTGGCGGTTTCGGCAACAGTCTCTCGAATCGACAGAATGCCTTCAACAGTTCGATTCATCGCCTCATCCCCTTCGGCAAGGACATCACTGGCTTCGATAACGGCTTGGTCGGCTTGGTAGGCGTTGTCGACGACCCCCTGAATTGAACGGTTCATGATCTCGATACGATTGAGCGTTGTTTCGATAGTTTCGACCTGTTGCAGTGCATCGTGAGCCAGAGATCGAATAGTGTCCTCGTTTTGAGCCGTAGTCGTATCTACTTGGGCGGCGGCGGCTTGCACCTGCTGAACAATTTTACGCAAGCTGCTGATGGTTGCATTGTATGAGTCTGCTATGGTTCCGACTTCATCCTCAGTGACATTAGCCCGAATTGTTAGATCTCCCTGGCGTAACGGCGCAACCTCCATGAGGAGTTGAAGGGCACGATTTTGCAGAAACTCTTTGGCTTCCTGCTGCTGGCGGGTTGCCAGTTCTTGCTGCTGCGCAATTTGCTTTTGGGCTTCAAATTGTGCCCTAGCTGACTCCTTTTGCCTTTGCAAAAGCACCCTAATACGCTTGACCAGCATATTCAGAGTTTGGGCAAGTGTTTGCGTTTCGGCTGTACCTGTAACCGGTGCCTGAGCTTCTAAATCTCCCTCAGCAATTAAGTAGGCCGTATCTGTAATTTGAGCTAGTGGCTTGGCAATTCGTCGAGCCACTAGGATAACTGCGACCGCAGCCAGAATCCCGGTCAGTAAGAGCAAAGGTGTCAGGTAACGTATTTCTTGTAAGGCCTGATTTCTCAAAACTTGTAGCGGCACAGATGTTACTAAGGTCCATCCGGTGCTGGGCACCTGCATAATGCCAAATTCCCGCTCAGCCAGGACTAATAGGAGCGCCTGGTCACGCGGAAGGGCTGCCGTTTGTTGCACATCAATAATTGCTTGCAGTAGGATGTCGCCCCCAATAAGTTCTGAGTTGGAGGTTAAACCGTTTTCATCAATAGAAAGGATGATTTCGTTTTGAGAATTTAGGATCTGGACGGCCTGAGCCGATAAATTTAGCTCTAGGGTAAGGTCAGTCAACACATCCCTTAGGATGTCGATAATGGGTGTTAGCGCGAAGGATCCCTGAATAACGCCGCCAGCCGGGATCGGGCGAAGAATAGTGATCGCGGTTTGGGGGATGCCAGTATTGGCTGTCTCTGAAGGGGTGGCTTCTGAGTAAGGCTCGCCGATAACTAATGTTCCTTGATGGGCAAGCTGCCAGTCTTCATCATTGAGTTTGTAGATAGTGGTTGGCGGCGTTGTGTAAGCAACGGTAAACCCTTGAGCTTCGGTGATCAGCACGGAGTTCAAGTTGGGAAATAATTCTGTGCTTTGGCGCAGAAAGTTGTTGAGGGCTGGATTCTCAATAAGACGTTTTGTGCTGCTAAACTGGGCTTCCACTTGATCGACGGGTAAGGCTCTCAGACCGCGCTCCTCTACAAGGTCTGTACCTTGCGCCATGGTCTCAGTTAGGGTGGGCACGCTGCTGATAACGGCTAGTTCATTAACCCATGCTTGCAAGGTTGACTCAATGCCAGTCGTGGCATCGACGGTTTCATCTAGGATGGCATCATCAATGCGTTGACGCTCCTGCTGATAAAAGTTGAACCCACGGACGCTGCCTACGATGATGAGTGGCAGGAGCAGGGTTGGCAGCATTGTGATTAAAAGCTGGCTGCGCAGCGATATGCCTTTGTGAGTTTTTCGGGAACTGGCCTCAGGTTTAGCAGCCCCCAGTTCTGGCGGCGACGATGACTGTGGCGGTTGAATGTGGGGCGGCAGGGAGCTAGGCGCTGAATTCGGGTTGAGGGTAGGTGGCATTGGTAGTGCTCCGTTGAATACAGGCTACAAGGACAAGTGGTACTGGATGACTGAGAAACTCACTCAGATCCAGCTCAAATTGTGAATGTGATCGCGGATACGCTCGTAAAGGGCAGAGACTTTGAGCCACAGTAAAAGTGTTTCAGCAACCACGGCACCCTGGACGATGGCTGCTAAGGTCGGAAAGACGACAGGGGCCGATGCTAAGTCTTCGGAGGTGTAGGTTGCTAAGTCCTCAACGTGGGCTACTGCAATCCCCAAACGTTGGCCATCACATTCGGTAATGAGTACCGACAGTACTGGAGAGGCCGTGAGGCTAGCAGGGTCAAGCTGGAGGTAGTGGGGTAAGTCTATGCACCACAGAATTTCGCCGTGCCAGTTGTAAACGCCTATGACCCATTCCGGCATGGCAAAAATCCCAAGGATGTGGTCGCGAGGAACCTGCAGTGTGGCCAGTACCGACTCTGCCTCGATCATTGCGCTTGTTCCGTTACAAATCTGAAATGTTAGAAACTTGCGCAGATTTAGGGCAGTGGCGGATGCCTGGTTTACCATGAGTGATCTCCTAGGGCATGATTAAAGGTGAGAAGAGCTGATAGTGGAAATGCCTCAGGTCAGCCTACGGACAATCTTTATTAACTCATCCAGATCAACGGGCTTGGCGAGATAAGCGTCTGCTCCTTGTTGCATGCCCCAAAACTTATCCATAGTAGTATTTTTACTCGAGCACATCACAATGGGAATTGTTTTTGTACTGAGTTGATCACGTAAATCTCGACACAGCTCAAACCCACTACGGCCGGGTAGAACAACATCTAAGAAAATGAGATCAGGCATAGCTTGACTGATACGGTCAAGGGCTTCTTTTTCGGAGGTTGCAGTCATAACAAAGTGGCCCTCTTTTTGAAGTACTGTACCCATCAATTGTTGATCACTTAAGGTATCTTCGACCAGTAAAATAGTTGCCATGTCTAGTCTTACTCAGTAGTTAATTTCTTGGTCTTCAACAGATAATCGAAAATTAGGCTACTGCCAACATATTTGAATTTGAGTTTGGGACGATAGACTGGTTGGTATTGGCATTGATGTTAAGGCTAGTCTCAATACAACGCAAGATCGCGCTGTCGCTGGTAGATTTACTGATGAAGTCTGTAGCACCTGCAAGCCTGGCCCTGACTCGATCAACAATACCATCATTGCCTGTTAGGATAATAATAGGTGTATGTTGAAACTGTGAAAGTTTGCGTAGTTGGCTGCAAATTTCGTAACCATTGGTGTTGGGCATGCGAAGATCAAGAAAGATTAAATGTGGTTTTTCTCGCAAAAGCTGAGGAATAGCACGAGTTGGATCATTCATTGAAATAAAGCGATAACCTGCCGAGGTTAGAAGTTGCTCAAGGTTTTGACAGACCCAAGCATTATCATCAATTGAGGCAATTAAAAATTGTTTTAAGTGTGGTGTGACGACCGGAGTGGCCATTAGATCATTGACTTCGGTGAGCGTAATTATACCTGCCTTGAGGTAGGCAGCAATAGAGCCAGTAATAGCAACGACAGGATGCTTCATTAGGAGGGCAATATCTTTTAGGGTTCTTTGGCCATTACATAGGTAAGTTAATGTTTGATAAAGTTGTGCTGAGCTGAATGAACGAAGCTGATCTGGATGGCGAATGATGGGTGCGTAGTCGGGACAATATTCAATAATCTGCGCTCGCTGCCAGGTCTGCAGTTGAGCGGTTAAATCAGTGCTGAGATCTAGCGGATCAAGCACAATTAGGGGACGTGTCAATGTTGATTGTGTATGAATGCGGTAGTTTAATTCCGAATTTCGAGCAATGTCTAACAGCACTTCCATCACCAGGTTGCTTATGATTTGGCTAACTTCATTGCGGGTGAGCAAACCTTCGTCAATCTGTTGGCATAACCAGCAATAGTCCCAGTTTTCTTTGTTGAGATTAGCTTTTATGAGGTCGAGTAAGCTTTCGGGTTTGATATTGGGCCTGAGCTTGCTGACTTGGCGATACCAGCGACGCCTGGGATGACGGCCACCGGAGGCAAAAAATATCCGGCCGCCGCAAAAGTGCAGATCCCAGGTAAGGCCAGAAGAATTGAGGAACTCAACTCGACCTGTGATCGACTGCTGCTTGAGGGTGATTAGGAGGCTAGGGATCTCTTTTGTTCTCTCGGTAGAAATTGGCATAGATTGTAAGGTTGATACGTTGGATAAGTATATGGGTCTCAGATTATTCATAGATTAACATGGATAAGTTAAGATTTAATTCGGAATTTGTTATGCCATTTATAGAGATATGGCATTTACCTTTTGGGTCGTCTACTAAGTGTATATAATTTCGGTAAATATGTTAAGTAACGTTTTATATTAAAAGTAAGTTACTTAATCTTAGAGTTTTTTCGCTAGCTTCGGGTATTTTGGGTGGCAGTTCTGGATAACGATGACTTGTCTGCTGTTGTGTCTTGGTGTTGTCGTGAAAGGTGTGTGTGGTTTTGTCTTGGGTGACTTTAGCGTTTCTGAGTTGATATAAGTTTTAATCTATGTATTGGTGATGAATAGTCACATGAATTAAGTTCTCGGCAAAAGACGTCAGAGTTGGCTAGCCAACTCTGACGTGTGGACTGCAGCTGGGACTATTACTATTTATGGCTTTACGTTGACATGGGCTTGGTCGCTGGTCGAGCAGGTTGACGGGCTAAATCAGCTCACAATTTCATCTTCGGGGTTGACCAGCCGGGCCAGCTTTTGACGAATTTGGGTATCAAAGACATCCCACTTTTGCTCGGCATACTCGCTGTTATCGTTAAAACCCGATAAAAAACCGAGGGCAATCTCAAAGCCACCAGCCCGGTGCCGACCGCCGCCAAAGTAGCGCCCGTTAGGGTCTTGACCAAAGGCTTCTTTGAGGAATTCATCGGGATCGAGGGTCAGTTTGTTGGTGCGCAACGAGCCCGTCACCATCTCGCTGCCATCTTCGCCCCGGACGATGCCATAGACGACGGCGGTATGCACATTTTCTTCGGTCATCAGAAAATCAGCCGCTTGGGGAATGGCATCGCGATCTTCGTAGCGTAGATAACCCACGCCCGCAATCGAGAAGTTGTTGCGAACCAGCCGCTTTTTGATGCTGCGCTCAATCACATCCATCACCCGTCGCGAGCGGGTCGATTGCAAGACAGCCGCTAGCAGAGCTTCATCGTGATAGCGGCTGATGTAGGCAGCAGCGAGATAATCAACTTCGTTGGCATGGAGGAGCTGCATCGTCTCGGAACGGAGGCCGTGCATGAGGGCGGTGGCACAGCGGACATGGGTTTGACTGTTGCCATCAAGGTCGAGCAAACCCGCTTGGATGTACTCGGTCACGATTGAGGCGGTTGCACCGTAATTAAGGCGAATGTCTTGAAACTCAGCCTGAAAATGATTTTGCAAAGAGTGGTGATCGATGATCGCGATCACGGGCAACTCAGCCGCTTGGAGGTGCGGTGTGAGCTGGGTGGTGCTGCCTTGGTTGTCGATAAAAACAACACCGTCAAACTTGGTCAGCATTTCGGGCTTAAAGCTGTGCCAGCGCTGGCAGGGCAGGTTGGTCAGCCGTACGAGGGTGATATTTTCTTGGTGACTGAGGGCGCCAGCATAGACAATTTCAGTCTTAATGCTAAAACCTTCGCAAATCAACAGATAAGCCCAAGCGGCTGAGAGGGCATCGGGGTCAGGAAAATCTTGTAAGACAATCAGATGCGTTTGGCCCCGGTACTGCGCCAGCACACTGCGCAGTTGCTCGGCTTTCGGGTTGCTCGAGCGCAGGGTGGGCGGCGCTTCAATCACATCGGTCATGGCGGCATCAGTGAGGGTAAGCTCCTAGTTTAACGTTTGGCTTTTGACGGCTGATCGCCCAGAACAGCAGGGGCTTCAACGGATCTCCTCCAGATAGGGCAATAACTGCTGTAGGGCCAAGCCCCGGTGGCTGTACTGTTGCTTTTGACTGGGGCTCATTTCGGCGAAGGTGCAGCCGATGGCCGGCACATAAAAGACCGGATCGTAGCCGAAGCCACCACTGCCACGGGCTTCTGTGAGAATTTCGCCCTTGCACCGCCCGGCCACGCTCGCGCGGACTGTGCCCTGAGGATCAACGATCGCGATCGCGCAAACAAATTCCGCCCGGCGGTCGTCGATGCCCTCTAACTCTTGGAGGAGGCGGGCAATCCGCTCAGGGTCGGTGGGGGCATAGCGAGCCGAATAGACACCGGGGCGACCGTCAAGGGCCGCAACGGCCAGGCCCGAATCATCGGCTAGGGCCCAGCACCGGCTCGCGATCGCGACTGTCAGTGCTTTTTCGACGGCATTGTCACGGAAGGTCGTACCTGTTTCGCGCAATTGAATCGAGGTGGGTTTGGGCAAAAGCCGCCACTGGGGTGCTGTTGCAAAAAACTGCGCAAATTCACGGACTTTGCCGCTGTTTTCGGTTGCGACGATCAAGTCAGGCATGGAAACCCGTAGATTCAACCCTTACATCCTAGGCGAGCGGTGTAAGGTTATCCGTACCTATGCCCGTGTCTCAAACTGTGAAGTTGGGGCAATACGTAAGTATTTCTGTGAACGTTTTATAAGGAGGCGTTGACGCTCTTGGGGCCGATTTGAACCTGATCTGCGCTGGGGCATAGCTGGAGACGTTTAGGCAAATCTGTGCCAAGGAAACAATGCTAGTAAAGCTATTTACGTATATTTACGCAAATAGAATAGGAACTAGCGGCTCTGAGTTTGGGATGGTGCTTGGCTCATGTCGACAAGCGGTGTCAACCCTTCGGAGCGTTGGGCTTGGGCCAGCAGTAGAGCAGCGGCGATCGCGAACCAGAAAACACTCTTCATGGATGGGGCCTCAGCGGGTATGAACTAAGTATCCCCACAGCACTTACTTTGGCCAGTGATCGCAACGGATGATCGCCCGTGACCCAGCTCACGCGGGATTCTGCGGCGCTGGCGGCCTCTCACTACCAGCCAATTCGCGTCCAGATTATTGCTAAGGCGGCAGTGTCTAAACTCGGCCTTAAGCCGCCCAGAGCAACCCAGAAAGCCCTTGGCCCGGAAAACCCTAGCTCAAAAAACGCTTAGCCCAGAAAAACTAACGCTCAGAAACGACAATGCAGTTACGACCACGATCTTTGGCCTTGTAAAGAGCCGTATCGGCCTTCACCAGCAGTAGTGCGGCATCGGTCTCTGTTTGCGGTATCAGGCTGGCGATACCGATGCTGATCGTGACACAGATTTCGCCAGGTGCTGGAAGTGCGGCCTCGGCAAGGCGGGCTTGCAAGCGTTCGGCCAACTGGAGGGCAGCAGCTTGGTCGCAGCCTGGCAAGATCAGGGCAAATTCTTCACCGCCATAGCGGGCCACAAGGTCGCGATCGGTGCGGCGGCAGTCTTGGCTCAACTGGGCCAGCCGCATCAGGCACCGATCACCGGCAGGGTGGCCAAAGGCATCGTTGTATTGCTTAAAGTAATCAACATCAAAAAGAATGAGGGCAATGGATTGATGCTGATTCAGGCACTGCTCTTGCAGATACTGATCAAAATAAAAGCGATTGGCAACATTGGTCAGGCCATCGATCATCGCCCGCCGCTCAAGCTCGCGATTGAGGCTTTGGAGGGCGGCGGTACGCTCACTTACTTTTTGCTCAAGGGTTTGGGAATAGTCTTGTAGCTGTTGGTAGAGCTGGGCATTGTGCAGCGAGCTGGCAATCTGGCCCGAGAGTAGGTTCAACACTGCCAAATGACTGGGGCTGAAGGCTTGGGTAGTCGCTTCGTTCTCGAGGTAGAGCACGGCCAGCAATTGCCCTTGATACAGTAGCGGCAAGGCAATCGCAGCCCCCCGCCGACTGCTTTGGGTATAGGTGCTTAGGGTACGCCGAACATAGTTGATGGCGGCTAGCATCACCTCGCGATCGCACGGGCTGACCTCAAGCTGCACATACACACCCTGGGAGGTCAGCTCTCCCTGAGCGCGAATCTGCCAGGACAGGCCCTCCGGCAAGCACAAAAAGCCTTTTTCGGCACCGGCACTTTCGAGGGCAATAGCCAGCATCCGCCGCAGGAAGGTATTTAAATCAATTGCTTCAGCCAGAGCCTGGGAAGCTTTCAGGACGCTCAAACTATTGAGACTATCCAGATTACTGCGCTGGGTACCCGTAGACTCACGGCTAAAAAATAAGCGGGGATAGCGCTCCTCAAGCTCTGCGAGCTTTGCGGTTGCCCCCCACCGACTGTACAGCAGTCGCACCTCGCCAAGATACATCCGCGCCAGCCGGTTTTGGCCGTGGGCTATCAGCATTTGCACGGCTAGCTCTGCTGCCACCGCCGCCTCAAAAAATAAATTGAGCCCTAGGGCGCCATCAATGGCCCGATTATAGGCTGTTAGCGCCTCCCGCCATTGACCGGCACGGCGTAAAGCCTCGGCATCCAAGAGGGCCAGGCGGTGTTCACACCCCGGGAGGCGTTTGTACTGCTGCTCGGTCTGCCGTAGACGGTCTTCGTAGTAAGGCTCTGGGATGGCTGGTGGCAGCGATAAGGGTGGCAGCAACTGCGCTGATAGCACGAGGGCACGCAGCCAGGTGAGGAGCGCCATAAAAGGGAGGCCCGTACCCGCACTTTCGTAGGGAGCTGCATCATTAAGGTAGGTGGCCGCAAGGGTGTAGTTGCTCCAGATATAGGCAAGAAAGGCTTTGAGCACATAGAAAATAAGCGCATCTGTCGGTTTATCCTGACTAGGTGCTGTATCGTCATACCACTCACCGCAAAGCTCCCAAGCGTTGCAGTCAGTGGCGATCAGATTGGCTACTGCCTGAGCCCAAATACGCTGCCACTGCCCCTGAGAATGCGCTTGAAGCCGTGTGAGGGCAAGTTGGTAGGTTGCAAAATCTTGGCTGACTGACACTAAGTCATCGCTTGCAACCAAGCGACTAAGGCAGTAAACGTGAATTGCATAGCTAGCAAACTCGTGGTCGCCATGTTCAAGGGCAAGATGATAAACCGGCAAGAGACGCGGATAAATTTGCCCGAGTGGCTCTAGCCAGTGCGCCAAAAAGGAGTTCAGAACGTGAAGTGTGCGACCCCGAATAGGTGCGGCGGCTTCGCCAAAGTGATCGAGTAACGTCTCCGTAATTGTGATTACCTTTTGCGTCAAGTGCAGGTCCTGGGTTCCATTCAAGAGGCCATAGGTTGCGTAAATAAAAGCCATCAAGGGAACGTTGCCGTATTCAAGGGACAGCCTAAGCAATTGGGTAATGACAAGGGGCAAGCGTTGCGGCTGCACATTAAAGCAAGCGGGGATAATAGCCGCCAGCAATTCGATACTGGCCAAGCTTTCAGGGGTATGCCGGTCGGGTAATTGGATTATTTCTGTCGGCGTGAGGCTCAGTAGCCGTTCGCTTATGGTCTTGATGGCTACTGTCGTGGCCTCAGCACTAATGCTTAGATCAATGCCAAGGGGCTCAAGAAACTGAACCACGCAATCAATGGCGTGCTGGCGTTCACCTCGGCTCACGGCAGCCATCACTGCAATTTGGCACGCCCGCGCTTGTAGGGTAATCGAACCCATGAGCTCTGCCGACTGCGCCAGCCAATTTTCAACATCAGCATAAGCCCCAATGAGGGCAGCGGCTTCGGCGGCATCGAGGATCAGGCTGTGATAGGTTGCGTCGCGCTCGCGATTGAGGCGGGTGTAAAGCGCGAGACTTTGGCGAAAGCAAGCAAGGGCCAGATCAAAGGCAGCAGCCCGATTGGCCAAGTGTCCGGCTTGCTGATTCAGTCCGGCCAGCTCGGCGAGGGTTTCGGGTTGGCTAATCAGAGGTAGGCCGATATTAAGGTGATTGACAATCGCCAGCAGATTGGTCGGTGCGACAAACTGAAGCACGCGACCCACCGTGAGATGGGTCATCTCAGGATTAGGCAGCAACTGATACGCCGCTTGCTGAACCCGGTCATGGACAAAGCGGAAAGGAACTTCGGTACTCAGCACCCCCTCGGCGAGGAGCTTGTAGCGGCTGTCGAGGGGAATCACTAAACCCGCCGCCAGACACGGCTGGAGCTGGGTCATGAGGGCGGGAACGTCGAGATCAAGGCAGCGGGCGAGGATTTCGGTCGTGAAGGTGGTTCCTAAGCAAGCTGCCACACTCAGCACCGTCAGGCTCGCGGGGCTCAGTTCCTGCAAGCGCCGCGTCATGAAGTCGATGATGTTATCGCTGAGATCAAGCGCCGCAAGGCTGACGCTCGACCACTGCCAGCCCTGATCGTAATACAGCGCCTGTTGTCGCCAGAGTTGCTGCACCAGCTCACGGCTGAAGAAGGGGTTGCCAGCAGTTTTTTGGTAAATAAAATGGGCCAGATCGTCGCAATCAGGCTGCTGCAAGCTATCGGCCAACCAGGCACTGATCTCAGCTTCACTCAGGTCATTGAGGACAAGCCGCGTCGCGATCGGTACCGTTAGGAGGGGATGATCGGGCGTGACCTCATTGCTGCGGTAAGCACCAATCACCAAGCAATACTGAGGCTCGGCTTGGCTGAGGCTCTTGAGGAGTGCCAGAGAGGCGGCATCGGCCCACTGCAAATCATCCAAGAATAGAACTAGCGGCTGGGTTGCGCAGGCGAGGGCACCGATAAACTGGCAAATCGTCTGTTGAATTCGGTTTTCACTCTCTTGCCAGCCCAAGGGGGCGAGGGGTGGTTGCGGGCCCAAAATAACCTGCCACAGGGGCGCGATGGTGGTAATAATGTGCCCAGTTGCCCCCAAGGCGGCCTGTAAGCGTTCGCGCCAACCAGCTAGCGCGGCATCGCTTTCGATAAGCAGTAATCGCGCGACGGCATCCAAGGCTTGCCCGAAGGCGGCGTAGGGTTGGGCCTGACGGTGTTGGTCGTATTTGCCCGCTGCAACCAGTCCCCCAGCGAGGGTGATTGGCTCGTAGAGGTCGCGCACCAGGGCAGTTTTGCCCACACCCGAGATGCCACCGACCAATACAGCGGCTGCTTCGCCTTGGACGGCGGCGGTAAAGTGTTGTCGGAGGATCGCCCGCTCGCGATCGCGACCGAACAAACTGCCCGAAAACCGTAACTCTGAGCCGTGATGGGCTTCACTGAGGCGGAACTCCGCCAGCCGCTCAGGATACAGCCGTTGCAGTTGACGCAGATCCGCCAGTAGGGCGGTTGCCGTTGGGTAGCGCTCGGCCGGTTGTTTGCGCAAGAGCTTGAGAATAATCGCCTGCAACGGCAGCGGCATGGTCTCGGGGCATTGGGGTTGCTGCGCCAAATGAACGTGCAACCAACCGAGGGGATCACGGGCCGTAAAAGGTAGCTGACCCGTCAGCAACTCGTAAAAGGTAATACCCAGGGCATACAGATCGGCGCGAGCATCAAGAGTGCAATCCAACCGTCCCGTTTGCTCGGGGGCCAAGTAGGGCAGAGTACCTTCAATTTGGGTCGGATGGCTAAAGGGTGTGGGCTCTTGAGTTAGCAGTGAGGCAATGCCAAAGTCAATCAGGCGAACCTGATCACCCTCAAGCAAAATATTGCTGGGATTGATGTCTTTGTGGATTAGCCCCGCCCCATGAACATCCTGGACGGCTTCGGTAATCGCGATCGCGATCGGCAAAAACTGCTCCATGGTCGCAATCGGTAGCCTTTGCGCTAGGGACTCACCGCCATCGGCCATAATTAGCGCCGGCTGACTGGGGCTGAGCGGCAACCACTCGAAGGCATAAGGCACCAGCACACGCGGTGACTGCAAACGCTGCCCCAAACTAAACTCCCGCTGTAGCCAGGCAATCTGATCGGGCTGTAGGTGCGAGATTTTGAGAATTTTGAGAACTACAGGCTTACTGCCACACCAACCCCGAAACACTTGGGCATACTCACCCTCGTGCAGCACGTTCTCAAGGCTGTAGTCACTGCAAATGATCACGTGCGTATACGCCTAGCTTAAATTCAGGTTAGCAAAGATACTTAACATAAAACCATACAACTCTCACCCAAACTGCGCGTTGAGCCGCCTTGCTTGATCTTGAGAGCCATGAATGATGTGCTTGGGGTGTGGGCACGATTAACCGAACTTAATCTCAGTTCAAATCGGTTAACCCTAGAATGTCTATGACATCTCAAAGGTTAAACAAAGCATATGATTGGCGCTGACATTGTCTCCATTTGGGAATGGATTGGCACATTTATTCTGCTGGCGATTCCGGTTGTCAACCTTATTATGATCGTTATCTGGCTATTTTCAGGTAGTACCAATCCCTCAAAACGTAACTTTATTCTGGCGCAGCTTATTGTCTTTGCTGTGATTTTTGTTTTGATTGCGATTGTCGCGATCGTTGCCCCCACCCTATTCACCGAACTTTAAGCGCATACCAAATCTTTGATGTGGTGTGTGCCTAGCTGCCTAAGCCGTGCATACCCGGTTGGGGGACAGCCACTCTGAACGGTCTCTCCTACACTGAGGAATGTTGCACTCCTGAATTCATCATGCTCCTGGGTCTGCTGAGCTTATTGTTGCCCGTGCTGCCGTTACAGGCACACCAAGTGCAAACCACAGACAGCGTGGGTGCAACCCTGCACCTCGAGCCCGACGATAACCCGCGTGCCGGTGTGGAGACCGAGGTTTGGTTTGGCCTGACCCAGGCGGGTGGGGTGATTATCCCTCTCAGTGATTGCCTGTGTAGTCTTGAAGTGTTGAGTCTGCCGACCCTAGAGGTTTTGGCAACCCCTGAACTCAGTCCTGTTGACGCCGAACGCTACGAGGGGATTCCGGGCGCCACGGTGCTGTTCCCGCGTGTTGGTGCTTATCAATTACGCCTTGTGGGTGAGCCCGCCGCCGAAACCAGCTTTGATGCCTTTGATCTCACCTTTGAGGTGATTGTGACGCGCTAAGTCGCTGATTCTGGGACACTGAACGATCAGCTAGTCAACCCACCGATCCAGCTAGCTTCAA
>CAZAGN010000022.1:17897-36145 GCA_964484905.1 uncultured bacterium
ATATTTCGATGCGTCTGTGGACGGCTCTGGTGCGGCTATCTGAAGATCGCTGGTTTCGTCAGTCATTGTCGTTATCTCAAAATAATCAGCAACGTCATCATCGAAAATATCGCAGGAATTATTGCGAACATCTGACTCGCAAACTGGCTGCCTCTAATTTACAGGCTGTTTTTATTTTAACGCCCTCGCGCCTAGCGGTAGTAGCGCAGTGTGCGCGGCTGCCAGGTATCAAGGGCATCGAGGAGCGCGCCGCGTACGGTTGTGTGTTGCTCTTGTTCGAGAGCCAGCTTCAGGCTATCGAGGGTCAGCAGAATTTGGGGCGGTGTTGGTGTTTGCTGCCAAAAATAGTCTTGAATTTGACGAATGGCAGTGAGGCGATAGATCGGATCGAGCGCTGTCAGTTGCTGCAACAAAATGGCGAGGTGCTGCTGCTGTTGCGATCGCGACTGCTGCCACCGACTCCCGGCCAAAACCGCGAGCAAACCGACTGTCGCCAAACCCTGTCCTGCCAGGGCAATGCCGACCCAGTGATCTTGGGTTTGGGTCGCAATCTCGAGCACCGTATAGCAAATCAGGACCATGCCACTGCCCGCAACCACCGCCAGCACCACCTGCCCCAGTTGTTGCTCACTCAGCCAGCGCCCCAGTTGCTGCCAGCGCCAGCGCCACTCGGGCCAACCGAGAATTACGGCCACCAGCGAAATACCGACCAGCAGCGCCAGACTCAGTTGCCACTCCCAAAAGCCCAGCAATAGCAGCAATAGCCCCACCACTAGCCACAGGCTTTTTAAGGATTGCTCGCGATCAAGCCACTGTTGCACCTGCCGCAGCATAGTTACGGTTCCTGACGATTCGGTAGCCCCATTGTACTGAGTTCGTTGACCAGGGTTGGCAGCAATTGATGCAGTTGGTGTGGGTCTGTGTCTGGCTTGCATCAACTAGGTAATTAAGATCCTCGCTATTGGCGTCTGCTGAGACTACGGATTTTGCCGTCAACTCAATGGCTGCGTGTCGGTTTGGATAAGAGACTGATTTTCCAAGAGATTGATTTTCATTGTGGCGCTTGGCCTACTCCAGTACCGGTGGCGCAAAACGCTGCTGAGCCGCCCTTTCGGTAAGGCTAATGGTTGGATTGCTGGGGTTGCGTAAATCGATGTGGTCAATATCGGCACGCTCGCACTGGCAATAGTCTTCCAGCTCACGCAACTGATCAAGAGCTTGCAACTGCCGCTGCAACTGCACCTCACCCAAACCGGTCTCAGTACCCGAAAATACCAAAGCTCCGAGGTGGACACTACCCAGCTCGCTACCTAAAACTAGGTTCTCCGGATCACGCCAATCAAGCACACTAATCGTGACTGGGCTGCGACCTACCAAGGCCAGTACAGGCTGCCACTGTTCGGGCGGTTGCGATTCGTAGCCCTCAACCCGCAAGGTGGGCAGTTGCGGCAAATTGGTATAAGCATTTTGGGGCACCCACACGCCGGCGCGATCAACTAAGCCTGGCACCGTACCGAGGTTGCTGGTCGCCAGCGGCTCACGCTCGACGAGGGTAATGCGCACCCCCAGGGGCAATAAGCGCCGTTCGATCGCGGCGGATTGAATGAGGGGATACTGGCGCAAGCTGGCTTCAAGCTGCTGCGGCTGCACGGCCCAAATGGGTACCGGATAGCTGAGGGGCAGAAGGTCAAGAATCTCGCGATCGCGAAGGCGGCTCAGCCCTTCAATCTCCAGTTGGTGCTCCCCCTCAAGCAACCACCAAGGCTGTTGCAGCAGCACAAAGCAGCCCGTACACAACCCCGCCGTCAGACCAAAGCGCCACAACAAGCGCCACCGCTCCGAATGACGTTGCTGACGGAGTTGCCGACGACGTTCAACTAAACCCAAGCGTCGAGAATTGCTCACTGTGCTCTACACACCCGCGCCTTACACACAGCTAGTTAACTCTAGTTCTGGCTCTGAGGGTAGCTTAGGCCGAGAGGTTAGCCGCTAGCTCTTGCCGGGCCCACGGTGTTGCATTCTGCTCAAAGCGATAGCCCACGCTCCGTACCGTTTGGATCATCACCGGATGGGCCGGATCATGCTCCAGCTTTTTGCGCAACGAAAGAATGTGCGTATCAACCGTGCGCGGATTATCAATGGTGTTTGACCAAGCACGTTGCAACAGCTCCGAGCGGTTGAGGCATTCACCCGACGCCTGCACCAAAACAAACAGCAAACTAAATTCCTGGGGCGTCAAATCAATCATCTGGTTATCGACAAAAACCTGCCGTTGCACCAAATCCATACGCAAGCTGCCGCAGGTGATACAGGCAGCAGGAGTTTGTCGCTGCCAACGGCGTGCCAAAGCCCTAAAACGGGCCATGAAAATTTGCATATTCATAGGCTTACTCAGGTAATCATCTGAGCCTGCCTGAAACCAGGCCAAAACATCGGCCTCGGCTGTACTGCTGCCCAGCACAAACACCAAACTATCAAGCTGACGGTGAACCCACTGGCAAAGCTCACGCGCGTAGATCAGATCAGCATCCAAAACAATCAGATGTGTGGCGGCTGTTTGCAAACCCAGACGCGCCTGCTGCAGATCAGCGGTGGCCTGAACCGTGTGCCCCATCTGTTGAAGATGCCAGCGCAGTAAGGAGCGGAGGTGGGGGTTACTTTCTATGACCTGAACCTGAAGAGAATGCACCGCATTGGACTCCGCATAATGAGAAACACTAACAAGCCGGTACGGCCTAATCTGTAGCCTTCGCTACGCGGCCTGAAAGGATGCGATGATAGCGAAGCATAATAAGCGCATACTCAGGAGTTATTTTATGGCCGCTGAAATTTTTTCAACTGCTGGAATTGCCATTGCCCTGACCTTGGGTGGCCTCGCGATCGGCTACGGCATTTTGTGGGTTTGGAACGGCGGCAAATTGAGTGAAGAAGAGTAGCGCTAGACTCGAAGCGCAGAGTGCAAACGGAAGCAACCCATGTGGGACTGGTTATGGCGCAGCGCTGAATATAATCTCACAGCTTTGTTTTGGCAAAGCGATACGGCCCAAGCCAGTCTAGCGGCACTCAATGATGGCGCTGAAATCCAACGTTGGGGCAAGGCAAACCTCGCTCGGCTCACACCGGTGCAATTAGCCACGCTCAGCCGCCGCTTGCCCCACGCTACCCAGCGTGCTGCCGTCATTACCAGCCTCTATCCCCTCGCCCAAAGCTGGGGCGCTACGGCCCACAGCGAAACCTTGCAGAGGGTCTACGGGCAGTCGGGTTGGCTGCTTCGTGTTGAAGCGGACACCGTCGATGTGGCGGCCTCGGCTGCGGGCATTGTCGCCACGATCGCGATCGCGATTCTCGAAGCAGCCGGTCTGGCTCACGAGCGCCTGCGGGCTGATCGCCGCCTTTGGGAAACGGCACCCGCGCGGGAGATCAGTAGCGAACCCTGGTTCACCCAGGTCTTTGAGCAACCTGAAATCGTCGCAACCCTGGGTATCGAAGTGCTGCAAGTCGCTGAGTTTCTGGCGAAACAAAGTCGCTGGCTGTTGAATAACCCCCTCGTTGATATCGTGCTGCCGCTGCCCTTACAAGCCGTTGCCAAGGGGATACAGGTAGCAACCAGTGATGTCGTGTTGGATGTTGCGCAAGTCGCTGAGGGTAACCTTGAACTTTGGCGGCGGCGTCAAGTCCTCGAACAGTCGCCGTTTGTGATGCCTACCTACGACCAAGTTATGAGCGCGACCCCTGCTGTACAGGCGGCAGTCGAGCAGCATTTGCGCCCTTTGCTGGCCCGCCATTTGCTGAGCTTGGCACGCTTGTTCGACCCACCCTTGCGCAACCGCCAGCTGGATAACCTTGGTCGCCAGTTCAATACGCTCAACCCCTGGCAATACCTCCAGGGTTGGTTCCAGCAACAGTGGTTTGCCGATTGGCACGCTGCCACACCCGCTGCCGCTTATCCCGAGCTAGCCAGCCTCCAGGTTTATCAGCAGGCACTCGTTAAGGCAGCGGCGGTCAATAACCTAATGGCCCAAGCAGCCGCCCTGCGTGAGGCTGCCCACACCCTAGAACCAACACTCACCGACCTTGACGCAGACGACAGCTAACACACGCAGCAATCAAGCGCGATTCAGCCTAGAACCAGAGCCGGCCTAGAACCAGGGCTTGCGACCACGAAGGTAGGTCATAACAAACTCGTCATCGGTTTTCGTGAGATAGGTGATACCTTCTATCAGGCCAATAATACTCATAACAATGCCACCCAGGCCGCAGGTTAAAAGCGTAATCAATAAGGTGATGACTCCCTCCTTGGAGTAACCCAGGTAAAACTTGTGAATACCGAGGCCACCTAGCAAAATCGCCAAAATGCCTGCAACAAGCTTTTTACTTGTTTCGTCACTGGTTGCCATAGTTTGCCCGCTGCTTACTTATCATTTCTATGGTTAGCCGAAATCTGCCTCAAACGCTGCAAGCTCGGCGACATTGACATAAGATTTTTGTCTCGCTTTGCCTGCCTATCTTTCAAGCAGACAGATCCTATAGTGGTTATAGATAGTCGGGCACAGAACGATGGCTTTAAATCGGTTGTGGCAGACGCTCACGTTTTTTGATGTTGTGCCACGGTGGATGCAGACGATGTGGGGAGCACCAATGCCACCGGGTTTACAAGTTAATGTTGATGGTCCCGCCAACAGTCCAGCGGTGCTTTTCGATTTTCGCCAGCCTAGCGCGCTCGAAACCTGGGGCAACCTGGATGATGTTGTCATGGGCGGCGTTAGCCAAAGTCGCTGGGAAGCAACGCCTGAGGGGGCGCTCTTTACGGGTCTGGTGTCCACAAATAATTCCGGTGGCTTTGTCTCGATTCGCTCGCGCAATGCTGAGCCACCGCTCAACCTCAGCCCCTATCACGGTCTGGTGTTGCGGCTGCGGGGTGATGGCCAGCGCTACAAGCTGTTTCTGCGCGATGCCGCAGGTTGGGATAGTCTTGCCCATACCAGTGGTTTTGATACCCGTGCGGGTGAGTGGCAGACGGTACAGATTCCCTTTGCGGGTCTGATGCCGGTGTTTCGGGCGCGGACGGTTAATGATGCTAACCCTCTCAATACAGCTCAAATCGTTTCGTTTCAGATCATGCTGAGCAAATTTGAGCGCGATGGTGCGCTTAATCCGGCGTTTCGGACGGGTGAATTTAGCCTGCTGATTGCGGAAATTGGTGTTTACGGCGCGGTGGAGTAGAGGCCGTGACGTGGCAGTGTGTGGGCCTTAACCACATCCATTTTTATGTGGATGCCATCGCTCCCTTGCAAGCTACTCTGACGCAGCAGTGGCAGTTTCAGAGCCGCTATGACATCTGTACGGATACAACCCGTACGCTCTGGCTGCAACGGGATGGCATTTGGTTGGCGCTGTCGGCGGCACTTACGGATGCGAGTGCGGTAGTGCAGTGGCGGCAAACCCGCAGTGAAGGGGTGGCCGATCTCGCGATCGCGATCCAAGACCTCGCCAGCTATCCCTACGGTGAGTGGGTCGAGCCTGGGCGGAAGCTCATCCGCACGCCCTTTGGCCTGGTGCATAGCCTTGTTGAGGCCTCACCGCTTGAGCCTGCGCCAAATGTGCCCTACTTCAGTCATATCGATCATGCGGTACTGAATGTGGCGGCGGCGGATTTTGAGGCAGCCTGTGCCTGGTATCACACCTATTTGGGCCTAGAGGCCGCTGAGACCTTTGAGATTACCACTACCGATTCGGGCCTCCGCAGCGTCGTGATGCGCAGTGCGGCTGGGTTGCAACTGCCGATCAATGCACCCACCAATGGCAGCTCCCAAATTCAAGAATTTCTCGACCATCACGGCGGTGCCGGCATTCAGCACGTCGCTTTGCATTGCCGCAATAGTATTGCCGCTGTGCAGGCGCTCAAGCAGCGTGGGGTTGCTTTCTTGCCCGTACCGGCGCAGTACTATGCGCCCCTGAATTGGCCCGAGCTAGTCGCCGCCGGGATGCTTGTGGATCCACTGCCCCCTCGCGATCATCCCTGGCCGGTCGAAGACCATCGCTACCTGCTGCAAACCTTTACCCAGCCTGTATTTGCCCAGCCGACATTTTTCTGGGAAATTATCGAGCGTGTCAACCAGCAACCTGGCTTTGGCGAAGCCAACTTCCAAGCCCTTTACGAAGCGGTCGAAAGCGAGCAGCGCAAGCGTAGCTCAGCCGCCGCCATATAGTGCTGCAATAATTCGGGGTTGTCCGCCTCCACATACACCCGTGCCAGGGGTTCGGTCTCCGAACAGCGCCACATCACCCAGGCATCCGGCAGATAATACTTAACGCCATTGAGGTGGCCACGTGGATGCTGATAACACCGCACGTCCTGCACACGGCTACCGACAAATGTCTCTGCCCCCAGCAAGCTGGCCAAGTCCGGCATAGCCTCGAGGCGTAAGTCCCGGCGCTCATAAGCAATCGGTTCACCAAGACAAGCCGAGAGATGGCGCTCCCCCGACAGGGCCAATAACTCCAGCAAAAGCAAACCCGTAAACATTCCATCCCGCTCGGGCAGATGGAGCGCACAACCATAGCCGCCACTTTCTTCGCAGCCGATCGCGACCGACTCCTGCACCATCGCCTGGGTAATGGCCTGAAAACCTACGGGTACCTCCCGCACAGGTCGCCCCAGCAGCGCCAATTTATCGGTCACCGCTGCCGTTTTGACAATTATGCCAGGCACCTGCCGTTGCTGAATCAGGTGCCGACTTAAGAGCAAAATCATGTCCTGGGCACCCAGCCAGCGCCCGCCATCAAGCATGACACCCAACCGATCGCCATCGCCATCGGTCGCCAGCCCCACCGCATAGTGAGGCTCAGTCTGCAAGGCCGCCTGAAGGGGTGCCAAATTGCGTTGAATGGGTTCAGGGCAGCGCTGACCAAAGTTGGGGCAGACCGTTCCGGCTAGCGTCGTGATGCTGGGCACAAGTTCGCTAAACAGCCCTTGCACCGCCCCGTGCATAACATCAACGACTACAGGCAGGGCGGCGGCTCGAATAGCATCAAGATCAATCACCTGCGCCAGATGGGCGCAATAGGCCGGAAGCATCGATACACGCGTCGGTGGTAGATCACCCCACTGCACCGCCTGTTGTCCGTAGGCTTGGGCAATGGCCTGAGTTGTTGCCCGATCTAACGGCCCCCCGTAGGCGGCTTTGAACTTAAGGCCGTTATCGGTAGCCGGATTATGACTGGCCGTGACCATAATGCCTGCATCCAGCCCCTGCTCCCGCAACCACCACGACAGCACCGGCGTTGGTGTGACCTCACCCGCAAGATAAACCGTGCGGCCATTCCCCCGCAGCACCCGCGCCACGATTTCGGCAAACTCTGGCGAACGGTGACGGCCATCATAGGCGATCGCGACCTGTTGTGCCGGTACAACTGCCGCAAAGGCTTGCGTTACCTGGGTGACAGTCTCGGGTGTCACCACCTCACCCAACGGCCCCCGCCAGCTATCCGTACCCAGTTGCAGCATGCCGCATTCCCCACCTATGATCAGAGCGTCTGCTTCGGTTATGTTATGGCGCTCGCGATCGGTCAATCTGCTCCTGACTTTACCCTACCCAGCGACCGGGGCGAGATCAGCCTCAGTGCCTACCAAGGTAAAACCAACGTTCTCTTGGCCTTTTATCCCGCTGATTTCTCGCCCCTATGCACCAACGAAATGATGTGCTTTGCCCAAGACTGGTCGGAGTTTCGGGAGCTGGGCTGCGAAATCCTCGGCATTAGCACTGACAGCGTTGACAAACACCAAGACTTTTCCAAGCGACTCCAGCTTGCTTTCCCCCTCCTCAGCGATACCAGCAAAACCGTTGTGCGTCAGTATGGCGTCGATAGTGTCTTGGGTACCCGCCGCGCCTACTTCATCATCGACAAAGACGGCATCCTCCGTTACAAATTCGTCGAGTTTCTGCCGATTACCAAGCGCGAAAATCAGGAGCTACTCACCGTACTCCGGGGCATTAAGTAGGGCCGATTAGGGGCTGATGTATGAGCGAGCTGTTGGGTCAAGCATCATCCTCTGAAGCTAATCTCAGGCCCATGACGACAGCCGGAGGAACATTACCGCCAAAATCACCACGAAATAGGTCCTGAATGAGCGACTCCTTTGGCCCCCATGTCACGTCCCACCTTTTTTCAAGACGTGGTGAAGTCACTTTTCTGATATCAGAGCTGGATTTGATGCTAGAGCCATCGCTCGCAAGTATATCCAAGTAAGCATCATATCCATTGAAACTTTCTGGATAAACACGCAATAAGGACGCTGCAATAACCTGCTTCTGTCCAGTAGAGCTTTCCACCTCAACTGCCTCATGGAAGTAATCACGTTCCTTAGGGTGGTGATAAGAAGGCATACTCCTAGCCAGTGCTTCAGGTAAGTCTGAACCTTGGGGAGCAATACTCATCATTCGCCCCTCTGCCTTGGAGCGGTCGACATAGGCTTGGAAAGCCATCACGTCCTCTCGGTGAGCCAGCACGTAGCGACGCAAGGCATCAAGTTCCATCGCGGCAAAGTTAGCAGATGTCATGGCTCATATCCCCCTGTACGCTTGATTTCAAACTCAAGATTGTCTCCAGCCAGTACGTAGAGGTTTCCTGTACGCTGATCGATTCTAACAAGCTCAATATTGTGGTACTGCCAGCCAGGGTAGATAGCATTGGTTAGTTTGTAACACAATCTGTAAAGACCTTGGGCCTGTGCATTTGTCGGTTGCATATGTGCTCAGTCTATCTTTCAAACTGATGGTATTACTCAGGAAAAGCTTGTGGCTGCTCAACATTGAGTGAGCCGTTAGGGTGTCTAAGCGACGCAGCATTAATCAGGCCAACTTGCCTCTAAATGCCAACTTGCCTCTAAATGCGCTTGCACCTGCGCCACCGATGCCCGTGGCGAAACACGCGGTATTGGCTGCTCTCGGCAAGCCGCATCCAGCCAACACAGCACCGGAATCTCGTACTGATAGCGCTGCCACCAGTCGGGCTGGGTGGTAATATCGCGCACTTCCAGCTGCTCTAAGGGCAATTGCGCCAGCTTAGCCGCCAACCCCTCGCAGAGATGGCAACCGGGCTTACTGTACAGAATCAGGTAGGGCGGTAGGGACATGGGTATTCAGTTGATCGTTTAGGGCACGGGCATCAAACAGCATCGGCAAAAAGTGAATGCTGTTGACCTCTTTGAAGTAAAACAAAATCGGTAGTGGCGGCCAAAAAACCGTCCAGCTTTGCCAGTCGGCATAGGGAAATGTGCGAATTGGCTGCGAACCCCGCCAGACTTCAAGATCGGTCGTTGTAAAATGCAGCCGCAAGGTTGCCGCCTGAATCGCCAAAAATACAGCAAACACAACAACCAGTGCCGTCAACCAGGGCGAGAGCCCAAAGCCCAGCAATCCTAAGACAGCCACGCCTGTGGGTACAAAATAACGCGGTGCCAGAATTACCGTACTGGATGCTTCTGAGCCTGATATTTCTGAGCTTAGTGTTTCTGCACCGGATGTTTCAGGACTTGGTGCCTCGGTGCCAGGGGCGTCATTACGTGTCTCGTCACTCATATCCTGAACCTCGCTGAACTAACTCAATGATCCAATCAATAGCCCCAGCGGCGGCAACAGCACCAACCCAGCCACCCAAACGGCCACCAAGGCGGCAATCAACACCGCACCCGCCGCACAATCCTTAGCAATCTTAGCTAGCAGAAAATAACGGTCTCCGGCCAGCAAATCCACAATCGCCTCGATCGCTGTATTAATTAGCTCTAGAGCCAACACCAAACCGCAGGTCAGACCCACCACCGCCAAATCAAGCCGTGACACCCGCAGCCACAGCCCCAAACCTATTGCCACCACCATCACGGCCAGATGAATACGAAAATTTCGTTGTGTACGCGTCGCATAGGCAACCCCAGCACCGGCAAAGGCAAAACTCTGCCAGAGGTTTTCGGCAACATGCCAGGCGGGTGGACGCACAGATCCAGACTTTGGCTTCGGGGATACAGCCATAGAACTCCTTAGGCTTCTCTTCATTCAACTCGATCTGCCTTCATTCGGCACTAGTCGCCAAAAACGGCCAACTCCATATCCTCACGACTCAGGGAGTAGGGAAGGCTTAGTGATTTGTGGCTCCCGTCAGGATAGTTGTAGACAACTTGCAATTGGGTTTCACCCAAAGTAACCACAGCTTGCCAGGGCTCGCGATCGCACAACCACGTACTCTGACTGGTTTCGCTACGCACGCAGCCCTGCGTCTCTAGCCACATCTCGATATGGTGCAGGGGATGGTTATACAGCGGTGTACTGGCAGCAGGCAAAGCAGACATAACAGACTCAAATACCCACACGCGTTCTGTAGCTGAGTATAGATCGACCATTACGCCATGTAACAATCCCCGATACACTGAAAGGGTGAACTAGACGAACGTGCTATGGATTCAAACCTACTCGTACTCGCGTTGTACGTTGGCTTCGCAGGTCTCTACCTGCTCGTCATTCCTTTCATCACCATGCGCTACGTCGATCAGCGCTGGAACGACTCAGGTAGCTGGGAAAAGGTTTGGATGTTTTTCCTCGTCTTCTTTTTCTTCCCCGGCATGATTCTCTTGGGCCCCTTCGCTAACTTCCGGCCCCAAGAGCGTAGTCTCTAGCGCAATGTCAGGCGTTTTAGCGACTACCTTAATCAGGAAGCGTACCCATGCGTAAGCGCGATGTTCTGCTCTGGGGTGGATTGCTCTTTGTCGGCGGGGGCAGTCTTGTGCGGCTCATGCAGGGTAATGTTAACGGCCAAGTGATATCAGCCCTGCTTTTTGGTTTGGTTATTGTTGGCTGGACAGCTAGCTACCTGCTTCGGGTGTTCACGGGTCGCATGGCCTTTAATGAGCAAGTCGAACTCTTCAAAGACGCACAGCTTCAAAACTACCTTGATCAACTTTCCCCTGACGAGCTGGCAGCCCTTGAGGCAGAACTCGCGGCTGACGATCGCGAGGCCGCGACTGAATAGCCTTTAGCTACGAGAGCTCAAGCTGATCTCGGCACCTGCCAGAGCCGTCTTGAGACTGCCAGAACCCCGCCTAAACACATCCAAGTGCCACTAACGCAAGCGGTGCCGTTCGTACCAACGCATCAGCATCGCCGCCAAACGCTCTGGATCGTGACGGATCAAACCAGTGTCTGGATCTTCATTCATCACATGGGCCAAAACCACCCGACACCCCAACTGGGAAAGGTGGTCAGTATCGATCGCGACGGGGGCCGCACCCTGATCTTGATAGCGTTCAATCGCCCGCTCAGATGGCGGATATTTCTGCACAAGCACCCCGTCAAACAACCGCAGCCCTGCCACTTTATCGAGGGCGGCGACGTGCTCGCCAACCGCATAGTTTGAGGTTTCACCAGGCTCCGTCATGATGTTGCAGACATAAATGTGGGGTGACGGATTCGCGGCAATTGCTTTGACAATATCGGGCACGAGCAAATTGGGAATAATACTGGTGTAGAGGCTACCGGGGCCGAGAATAATGTAGTCAGCCGCGTTGATCGCGGCAATTACCTCAGGAATTGCCGGTGGTTGTGGCGGTTGACAGCCAATACGTTGAATCGTGCCCTTCGCCTTAGCAATGTTTGACTCTCCCTCAACCCAACGACCATCCTGGAGCTCGACCCAAAGGGTGACATCGGCAAGGGTGGCTGGCAGCACCTGACCCCGAATCGCGAGGACTTTAGAGGTTGCGGCAATAGCCCGCATCAAGTCCTTGCCCGTGATCTCAGCCAGTGCCGAAATAAACAGATTGCCAAAGCTATGACCCGACAGCCCATCACCAGCATCAAAGCGATAGCGAAAAAGCTCCGTCAGCAATGCTTCTTCATCGGCCAGAGCGGTCAGGCAGTTACGAATATCACCCGGTGGTAAAACACCCATATCGCGCCGCAAACGGCCCGAAGAGCCACCATCATCAGCCACAGTGACGATTGCGGTAATGTTGTCGCTGTATTGTTTCAGGCCACGTAGAAGGGTTGATAGCCCCGTGCCGCCACCGATCGCGACAATACGAGGCCCTCGTTGTTGCCGCCGCCGCCGCTTAATCTGATCCACCAGATCTTCGCCGTTGGGTACCAGAATTTCGGTCAGCGAGCTCGTCACTTGGCGCAGCCCCAGACCTATTAAGGCTAGACCGGCCAGCAAGACAATCGGGCCACTGATATGACTGGGCACCAGCTCGGTCAGGCCACGCAGCAGCGTACTAAAAAAGCGCTGCAGCCGAAATACGGGTGAAAGATCGATCCAAATGGCCAACCCCAAAATGACGAGCAAAATGCCGACGATCGCGAGACTGACCCAGCGCTTTAGCGAGAGACCCGGTGCCAGCCACTTTTGCCACCGCCCCAGAACCAGCAGCCACCTAGCCAGCATGGTGGTCTGCCTGGGATTGCTGCATATGGCAATGGGCTATCTGCCAGAGCAAACCGGTACACTCGGTTGCCAAATCCTGAGCCAGCCGCTCGACAAAGGCAACGGAGCGATGTTGGCCCCCCGTACAGCCAATCGCAATCACCACCTGAGAGCGTCGTTCCGCCCGGTACTGGGGCAGCCATGCCGCAATCAGGTCTCGCAAGCCGGTGTAGGTTGTTTGCGCTAAGGGGTCGGCAAACACATACTCAGCAACGGGTGTCTCCTGCCCTGTGCGCGCGCGGAGATCAGGCACGTAATAAGGATTGGGCAAAAAGCGAATATCAAAGACCAAATTGGCATCCAGCGGCAAGCCATGCTTAAACCCAAAACTCGTCAGGGTCACCGTCAGGGGTGGAATACCCTGCACCAACTGCTCGAGCTTGGCTCGCAACTGATTGAGGTCGAGGGCTGATGTATCGAGGATATAATCAGCTGCTTCCCGAAGGGGCTGAAGCCAGCACCGCTCTTGCTGAATTGCCGCCAAAAGTCCTTCGGCGTGGGCGTAAAGGGGATGGCGGCGCCGATTGGCACTAAAACGCCGCACTAAAACGGCGTCCGCTGCCTCCAAAAAGACAACCGGAACCGCCTGCTCTTGCAAACGAGGTAGCAGCAGCAGACAATCCTCTAAAAATGTGGGGCGACTGACTTCTAAGCCCATCGCAACGCGGCAGTAGTGCGGCTGTAATTCCTTCAAGACATCAGACGCCAGGTGAGGCAAAACCGGATCGATTGCAAAATAATCGAGGTCCTCCAGCATATGCAGTGTGGCGCTTTTACCTGCCCCCGAAAGCCCTACCAGCACCAGTGTTTGCATGGCTCGATCCTACTTTTGGGCTGCCCGCGCTGCCTGTACTGCGCCGACAAAGAGAGCCACAGTCACTGGAATACTCAAAATTAAGAGCGCCCAGGTAATCGAAACGCCAAACCTCGGCTGCCCATAGGCCAGCTCAAACACGCAACCCGTAGCGCCAATCGCCGTCACACAAGTGGCAAAGAGTAACAAGCTACTTTTAGCGTTCATGCGATTTGCTCACGTCACCTTCTTTTCTTTACCACACTGTGCCACCTACATTCTCACCACCGCCTCACCCTAGCGGTTGCTGGCAATCTGCTTCGCGAACAATAGGTGAATCGCTATACGCAGGCACTCGGCTTTGCTCTAGAGTAAAGACTGACAGAGTTATGGTCGATTTCATGGCTGCAAAGATCGTTTCGACGCATTCATTCCGCGGCGGCACTGGCAAATCGAATACAACCGCCAACCTTGCCGCCGCAACCTCGAGCTTGGGCCACCGCGTCGCGATCGTTGACACTGATATCCAGTCACCGGGTATCCACGTCCTCTTTAACATGGACGAGCACACTATCAACCACACCCTTAACGACTATCTCTGGGGCCGCTGTGGCATCGAGGAAGCCGCCCACGATCTAACACCACCCCATGTAGCCGAGCAAGGGGGCAAAATCTTTCTGATCCCCTCCAGCATGAAGGCCAACGATATTGCGCGGGTGCTGCGGGAAGGCTACGACGTTAACCTCCTCAACGAAGGCTTCCAAGATCTGCTCGAAAAACTCAACCTAGACTTCCTCTTTATCGATACCCACCCCGGCCTCAACGAAGAAACCTTACTCTCCATCACAATCTCCGATGTGTTGGTTTTGGTTCTACGTCCCGACAAGCAAGATTTTCAGGGCACAGCCGTCACCGTTGATGTTGCCCGCAAGCTGGGTGTGCCCAAAATGATCTTGGTCGTCAACAAAGTCCTGACCTCCTACGACTTTGACGAAGTCAAGCAAAAAGTCGAAGCTACCTACAACGCGCCCGTTGGCGGTGTCCTACCCCAGTCTGATGAAATGATGCAGCTTGCTGGCGAAGGCGTCTTCTGCTTCCACTATCCCGATCACCCCCTCACTAAGGTTGTCGCCGATATTGCCCAGCTTATTCTGACCGATGACTAAGACCCCCAGCCCAGATTATGGAGAATCCCATGCAGCAACCGCCTACCGTTGGCCGTGCTCTTAGCGGCAGTCTCATTGCCATTGGTTTTGCTGCCCTCTTCTACCAGGGATTGCAAGGCATCATCGGCCATCTGCCCGCGATTGATCTCAGTGCGCCCCGCCTTGCCCAGAGTATTTCGCTCTTGGTGCGCTATCTCCTCGTTGGGAGCATTGGCCTGATGACATTTACGTTCGCTGCCGTTGGCCTGGGGTTATTGGCCTACTCAGGACAACTTGCGTTGCAGCAACGAGATAACGGATGACCATCCTCAACGAACCTTTTCTGCTTGAGCCAGAGGGGGCAACAACAGCCTGCTTGCTGCTGCACGGTTTGGGAGGTGGTGCCTACGAACTACGCCCTCTCGGTGAGGCATTAGCAAAGCAGGGTTTAGCCGCCCAAGGTATTCTCTATCCGGGTCATGATCAGCGTCGCTACTGGATGCCTGCCTCTACCTGGCTTGAGTGGTATGCCCATGCTGAAGTGACTTTGCAAGGACTCATGCACCGCTACAAGACTATTCATCTTGTGGGCTTTTCCACAGGCTGCCCCCTCGCCCTTCGCCTAGCGCTGCACTATTCCCTGGGGGCGCTGGTATTGCTGGCTCCCTTTGTTTCCATTCGGCGGCCTCGGTTTGCGCCGGTGTCAATCGACTGGCTCGCCCAGAGTTTGGGGCGAGTGATTCCGAATATGCCGCGTCTAGCCCTCGCCATTCGCGATCGCGAGCAACTGGCCCTTGCCGAAGCCCAGAGCTTTTTCCAGAGCTTTAATATGGTGGCCGTTCGCAGTGCCCTCGACCTCATTCAAAGCAATCAACCACATTTGGGTGGTATTCATAACCCCACGCTCTTAATCCAAAGCCCCGCTGACACTGTTGTCGCCCCCTGGGGCGCGCAGTACCTGTACGACCACCTCGGCAGCACCGAAAAACGCTTAGTGTGGCTCCAAAAATCCGACCATATCATCACCCTCGATACTGAACGGCAGACCGTCGAGACTGAAGTGCTCGCGTTTCTGACGGCGCACAGCTAGCCCCTCAAAGACACAGCCAGTCGCCCTAAAGCAGAAGCATTGGCTCAGCCATATGAGAGGGTTACTGAGCGAAGCTGATGACGTGACTCGAACACGCGACCTGCTCATTACGAGTGAGCTGCTCTACCAACTGAGCTACATCAGCGCAAGCGCTTAACCATATTCACTCACAGACTTCCCCAGAATCAAGAGTGACGCGCCCGGAACAGCCCAAATACCGACGTATATCCATGCAAAAACGTCGTGCCACCCACTGGCCCAATCTCACCGTTACAGAAAAAACCCGCCTGTACCGATTGCCCCACATACCGCGCAAATGTTTCGCTATCAAAATTAGGTTGCGCGTACAAATACTCACCCCGACCCAAACACGAAAACATCAAACATCCCGCCGGTGGCGTGGCGTGGGTCTGGCAATAGCGCTCAAGCACCCACTCCAAATCCGCTGCCGATGTCGCCGCATCCCGCAAATGAAACTGAATCGTTTGGCCCGCCCGAATCCGATCCCCAATCGCGATCGCGCCCGTACGGGGGTCAATGCCCAACAAATTCCGAATCAAAAAATCTCCCGGCTGTGGCTGCGCCTTAAACTGATCCATCACCAAACCCACAAACAGCGAATGCTGCACGAGCTGCTGATCCGCTGCGCCCAGTGTCTGGACTAACTTTTGCAAAACTTTTAGGGGTGGCTCCTGATCCAGCGTTAGCACCACATTGCGTTCGGCTTCTGTCACCAGCAGCGGCTTACCAATCGGGCGACAGCCCTGAGCCACAACCGCCTCAAGCTCAATATTGCCACTCAAAGCAATACCGACGGTCCCCGTACGGTACAGGCGCTCTTGCAAAAATAAGCCATTCTGGCCGGGACCTTGACCTCCGCTTGCCAAACCACCAACCTTAGTACTCTGCGGGTAAGCAAAATCAAGCCCCTGCACCAAATCCAGCGCCCCACCCCCAAAGCCATCACTCAGCAGCACAAACTGAGGCTCAAGCGCCGGATCAAGTCCCAGCACGTCATACCAGGCATCCGGTGGCGCATCCGAGTCAGGTAAACTCTCAGCCTCAACATAAAAGGGCTCAATCGCCACACCCGGCAACTGCGCCAGTGTCAAGGCAATCGCGGGCTGCGCCTCAACTTCTTGGCCATTGCCAACAATCCCGCCCCCCGAGCAACCAATAATTACGGGCAGCGGCAACAACGTGCGCAGCAGTGGTAAGACCCGCTTATACTCGCTCGCAAAAGCCGAGCTCACAAAGATAACGCCCAAATCCCAGCGAATCACCTCACCCGAAAACTGTTCTTCGAGAGCCACTCGCGATCGTATCGAGGTTACAACATCCTGCAACGCAGCCTCCAGCGATACCTGCTCCGATAACGCTGCTATCCACCGCATTGCTTTTCGCCCCAATAAGCTACTCTTTAGTCTACAGTCGTCCCTTCCCAGCATCGCCATGACCAACGTCAGTCTCAAAAAGTCACCGCCAGCCGCATGGTTAATGCGTACCCTCCTCATTGCCGCAACGACCTGCATCATTCTGGGTGGGCAGATTATCTTTATTGGCTGGCAGGGTGGCAAACTCATTACCGGCGATGTCGTCATTCCCGTTTACTTTCCTGGCGGTCTGCTTTTGCTGCTGGGTGTGCGTAACCTCTGGAGCTGGCGTCAAATGAAACTCGCGATCGCTGCCGCCAAAGCCCAAACCACTGACGAAACAGCCTCTGGCTAGGACTCGCCTACTTGCATCAACTGAGCCCGAAATCGCTGCGCCGCCTGTGATTGATAGCGCTCTGGGCAATGAATCAGCAACAACTGCCGCTTAACCTGCAAATCTTGGATTGGCAGATGTACCAAGGCCCCCCGAGCCAAATCAGCTCCCACTGCCGTCAGCGACAAAAAGGCAACCCCCAGGCCCGCATAAACTGAGTTTTTGATGGCTTCTAGCGAGTTCAGCTCCATCTCCACCCGAAAACGACTGGGATTGATACCATGCCCGACCAGCGCCGTATCAATGACCCGCCGCGTGTTGGACTGTGGATTGAGCGTAATAAGCGGCAGCGCATAAAGATCCTCGGCCTGGAGAACCCTATTCACCTTTTGCAGCACAGATGTTTGAAACTGAACAGAATCTACAGGCGCTGTAACCAATACAAACTCGTCTTGGGCATAGGTTTGAATTTCCAATGACTGCCGGAGCTCATCCGGAATATCGCCGCCCACAATTGCCAGATCCAAGCTACCGTCTACGACATCATGAGCAATACGCCGCGTCGATTGCACCTGCAGGCGCACCGTAATCTGAGGATTAGCTAACCGGAACTCACCAATCAGGTACGGCATCATATATGTGCCCACAGTTTGGCTTGCCCCAAGCGCTAAACTGCCCCGCTGTAGAGACTTCACATCCGCAACTGCTCGGCAAGCCTCCTCACTCAAGTCCAGAATGCGACAGCTATACTCCACCAACAGCCGACCAACTTCCGTCGGCACTACCTTGCGACCGCCTCGATCAAACAGCGTTGCCGCCAGCAGCCGCTCTAAATTCTGTACCTGCAAGCTCACCGCTGGCTGAGAGATAAACAGCCGATCTGCAGCTTTGCGAAAGCTGCCGCACTCCGCAATTGCCCGCACGATCCTTAGCTGATCCAAGGTAAACGGAACGCTAAACTCAGACACCGCAAGCACTCTAGTCCTATTGCTATTTTATGAAGCGTATCGAGCTTTAGCTCCCCCCTCCCTCTTGTCTCCGA
>CAZAGN010000023.1:0-2614 GCA_964484905.1 uncultured bacterium
ACCTTCGCGCAAGGGCTACTTTGCGATCTTGGCAGCCCACTCAGCCACACGCTGCCCCAAATAAGCACCCGTAGCCTTGTCTGCTTCATTGGGTGCTTCTTCCGGGGGCTCCTGTCCAGCCTGACCCATGGCACCACCGTAGCTACCCAAGCGATTTCGGCCCTGAGGATCCATGTAGCCAATAATGTCAATGCCGATCCAGAGCATCCCTAATTGAGAAGCTAAGACTTGCATGTATTTGAGAGTGCTTAACTTGTCGCCACTCGGTGTGCCTGACACCGTAAAGCCTGCCGCTAATTTGTTGACCCAAGCGCTGGCAAACCAACGTCCTGAGGTGGCATCAGCAAAGCACTTAAACTGACCTGAAACCATACCCATGTAGGTTGGGCTACCAAAGATAATGGCATCACTGGCATCAAGCGTGGCAAAAATCTCATCGTTACTGTAACGACCCTCTGTAATATCAGAGCCGACAATCGCCAAGAGCCTAACATCTGTTCCGGGTACGCTAGCAGCGCCAGCAGCGACAGCCTCGGCCATTTTGGCTGTGTGTCCCATACCTGAATGATAAATCACTGCAACTTGTGGCATTTACTTGGTCTCCATGACCCCCCTACTGTAGGCAGGTCTGGGCGGCTGGCGTCAATGCGCCGAAACGCTCAGTAACCTGTGCAAGGCAGAGGTAGCCCGTGTAACGTAGCCTGAGAGCTTAACTGCAAACAGCTTGGTCAGCCCAAGAATGCTGCAATAGTTGAACAAGAGTTGGAGTCAGCGTGTGAGCCGAATACGCATGGGCCGTACCCAGCAAAGTGTGATTTATGGTTTGGGCATGGCGCTGGGGGCTGCCGTTTGGATGTGGCAACTAGGCCAACGCTTCTGGCTGGTGGGTGGGATTATCGTTGTCCTCTCACTCGTGATTTGGTTTGTCACCCTGCCCAAGGCAGAAGCGCCTAGTGATGATGTGTTGAGCGCCTTTGATAGCCACCTGGCACAGTTTGCGGCACCCGCGCAAAATCAGCAAAATCAACTGTGGCAAGAGTCTGTTAGTCTGGCGCGCTCAGCCCATAGTGCTGCGATCGCGATCGCGACAACCGACAGCTTCTACGCCGGTGATGTTATCACCGCTCTGCATTCCATCTTGGCTTTGCTCGAACGCTTAGCCCTGGGCTTGCAGGCCCAAGGTAAGGTCGAAACACCGACCTACCGCGCCATGGTGCAACATCATATCGAAACCAGTCACCAACGCCTCAGCGATACCTGCTTGCAACTGCAAACCCTGCGCGATCAACTCACAGTTGCGGGTCTAAACAAAGCAACCGTAACAACGACCAACCTCAGCGCCGCCATCAGCGCCAACCAAGCCACCCTCAGCGAACAATTTCCCCAGGCGTGAGCACACCAGCGCGAGATGATTCTGGGGTATTCTCCGGCTGGTCTTGGCTGGGTGTAATTGGCCTTGTTTATCTACTGCTGGTTGCCGTAAGCCTGATCAGCACTGGCTTTAGACTAGTTTTGGCTGACCAAGCCATCGCCCTCTTTGCCCTCGCGACTAATCCCTTTTTGGGCTTAATTGTCGGTATCGTCACCACAGCCCTGATCCAATCATCCAGTGTCACCACCTCGATTGTGGTTGGCCTCGTTGCTGGTGGCCTGCCCGTCGTCACCGCTGTGCCGCTGATTATGGGTGCCAATATCGGCACCTCTGTCACCAATACCCTCGTGAGTTTGGGCTATGTGGGTGACAAAGCCGCCTTTCAACGTGCCTTCGCCGCCGCCACGGTGCTCGATATGTTCAACATTCTGGCGGTGATCATTTTTCTGCCCCTCGAGATCGCCCTGCATGGCCTTGAGCATCTCAGTCTGTGGCTGGGTGAACCGCTGGTTGGCAGCAGCAGTCTGGCGGCATTCAACCCAGTTGTCGCGATCACCCAACCTGTCACCGACCTTGTGGCTCGGGTGGTCGCGACTATACCACCGCCCTGGGGACTCATCCTCCAAATCAGCCTGGGCCTAGTGCTCCTCTTTGCGACCCTCCAGGTGCTCAGTCAACAACTCAAACACTTATTGATCGGCACGGCCAAGGCAATGCTAGATAACGTCCTCGGGCGGGGTGCCCTGGCCAATATTGCCGCTGGTGCTGTCATCACGTTGCTAGTGCAATCCTCCTCAACCACCACTAGCCTTCTTGTCCCACTGGCCAGTACGGGTGCCCTGAGTCTCCGGGAAATTTATCCGTTTACCCTCGGGGCCAACATCGGTACTTGTATCACAGCGTTGCTGGCTGCAACCGCTATCAGGGGCAACACGGCTCTACCGGCCCTCGAAATTGCTCTGGTGCATCTGTTGTTCAACGGCCTGGGGGTATTGCTGATCTTTGGTCTGCCCTGGCTCCGAGCACTGCCTGTAAATTTAGCCAACTATCTCGCGACCCGCACCAGCGAGCACAGAGTAATCGCTCTGGTCTATGTCGGTGGTGTATTTTTTGGGTTGCCGCTCTTCTGCCTGGGACTCTCACTGCGCTTTTAGGGGGGCTTTTAGACCCATGCAGGACAAGAGGCAGGCTGTACTGATCCAAGACTCTGGGACTAGCACGGTTGCACTTCTTTACCTCTAG
>CAZAGN010000023.1:2714-17902 GCA_964484905.1 uncultured bacterium
TTTACCTCTAGCGATTACACCTCCAGCTACCGCACTTTGGGTCTCTTGATTCAGGTCGATAATAGTCATAAGGATCTGCACACCTGAGATTACTCTGAGCCTTAGCGTCATACTTTTTGAGCCACCGCTCTCAAATCTTGCAATCTTGCTCGACTATCTCAGCACTTATGTTGCGTCTATCCAGCGAGTACAACCATGGTTAACGTTCGCTTTTTGCCCGACGACATCGTTGTCACCGCCGAACCAGGTGAGCCATTGCTCAAGGTTGCCCGGCGGGCGGGTCAATCGATCCCGACAGGTTGCCTGCGTGGTTCTTGCCATGCCTGTGTGGTCGAAAGTGATTGTTGGGGCACCATTTGTGCCTGCATCACCGCCATACCCGATCACGACCTTTGTATCGAACTCTGGAGCGACCCGACGTGGTGAGTCCCCGCATACGCTAATATGAGGGCTGTTCGTGCAGAGACATCCTAATGACACGCGGCTTTGGTGGCTTTGGCTTTGGCAAAATTCAGGAAGCCTTGAAGAAAGCGCAGCAAATGCGTGAAGGGGCGCAGCAACTGCAAGCAGACCTCGACAGTATGGAAATTGTCGGTGATGCCGGTGATGGCCTGGTCAAAGTAACTCTCAGCGGTAATCAAGAACCCCGCTCGGTCTCGATTTCAGCCGATGCAGCCGATAAATCCACTGCCGAACTCGAAGCCCTTGTCTTTGAAGCACTACAGATGGCTTACAGCCAATCGACCGAAGTAATGCGCGCCAAGATGGAAGAGCTGACAGGTGGTATCGAACTACCGGGCATGGGAGGCTAGGGTGTGTACACCCGTCCCCTAGCACGGCTCATCGAAGCTTTTCAAAAATTACCCGGTATTGGCGCTAAATCAGCTCAACGGCTCGCGCTGTACGTGCTCGAGCGACCTGAGGCTGAGGTTGAAGCCCTGGCACAGGCAATTCTGGAGGCGAAGCAGCAGGTCAAGCATTGCTCACAGTGCTTTCATCTGTCCGCCGAAGACCCGTGTGATATCTGCCGCTCGCCCCAGCGTCTGCAAACACAAATTTGTATTGTGGCCGACTCGCGCGACCTGATCGCGATCGAGCGTACCCGCGAGTACAAAGGGCTTTATCACGTCTTGGGTGGGCTGGTTTCACCGATGAATGGCATTGGTGTCGATCAGCTTAACGTTCGGCCCCTAGTGCAGCGCGTTGCCCGCCTCAAACCAACCGAAGTGATCATGGCGATTAGCCCTAGTGTTGAAGGTGAAGTGACGATGCATGTCGTTGCCGATTATCTCAAACAAATTAGCCCCGACTTGGCTGTTACCCGTATTGCTTTTGGCTTGCCTGTGGGTGCCGATCTTGAGCAAGCTGACGAGCTAACCCTCTCACGCGCCCTTGAGGCACGGCAAGCGTTAGTTTAGGTTTCTAAACGCAGACGAAAACTTTAAGAAAGACCGTGACCGCTGTGGCCGTAGCTGCAGTAGTAATGAGTGTCATGGCAGTGAGCCCTAATGCGGGGTGTTCGTCGTGATGGCCGTTGGCCGGTCAGAGACGATCGCGACCCAAGCTCCCATCACCGAGGCTTTAAGATCGAAACACGACATCTGTGATAGCACCTGTGCAACTTTGGCTCTATGCCCTACCGCCGGTCGCTGGTTTAGTGATTGGCTACTTCACAAACGACATCGCCATCCGGATGTTGTTTCGTCCCTACCGCCCCTATCATCTGGGCAGTTTCACGCTGCCGTTTACACCGGGCGTTATTCCTCAAAACCAAAGCCGTCTCGCTCAGCGCATTGCCGATGCGATCATGGGTTCGCTGCTCACCCCCGAAGAACTGCGCAATATTGCCCGCCGTATTCTCGAACCCGAGCGCATTGAAGCCGCGATTCGTTGGGTGTTGACCTTGGCGCTTGATCGCCTCAAAGACCCTGACCAAGCAGTACGCGCCACCAAAGTTCTGGCTAATGTCTTGGCCGACCTCTTTGGTGAATCATTACCCCGCCTGATTCGGGCTTTGGCCCGCCGGGAAGACTTCCTCGAAGCGCAGCTCAACCAAATTTTTGATCAGGTTTTGCTGGACGTGCGGCTGAACCAAGAGCAGGCTAAACAAGTTTCAGGCTGGCTGCTCGAGCAAGTGATCCCGCCCGTTGTCCTGCGTCAAAGCCTGGTTGACTTCCTTACCGACCGCAATATCACAGCGCTGGATGAGCAATTTCGTGAGCGAGCCACAGGTACCTACTGGGTGGTTGCCAATGTCTTTGGTCTCAAAAATGCCCTGTTGCGGCTGCGGAGCTATTGCCTCGAAGAGCCAGCGGCCGCCGAAGCAACCCTGCGCCAGGTTTTGGGTGATTTGGGGGCCGAACGCCGTCTGAGCGGTCTGCTCGAAGATGTATCGCTGCAAAACCTGCCGCTCAACACTCTCCGCCAAGTCCGCAAAACGATGCGTGACAGTGTACGCGAGTATCTCGGCTCCCAAGGGCCAGAACTCCTGCAAGCCCTCAGTCGCTCGATTGACTGGCCGAATGTGGCGGGGCTTGTGATTGGTCGCCTCCAAAAGTCGGCCATTCTTGACGAAACTCTCGACCAAATCAGTGCCGACCTCACGCAAATTCTTAAGCGTTATCTCGATCGCGACCTCGAAAATCTCATGGTTAGTCTGATCCCGATCCTCAAACTCGAAGAAGTGATCATCAACCGCGTCAAGGGTACTGCCCCCCAAGATCTAGAGCGGGCGATTCAATCAATCGTTAGCAAAGAGCTACGGGCGATTGTCAATCTGGGTGGCGCTTTAGGCTTTGTGGCGGGCTGCTTGCAAGCCCTATTTTTGTGGTCGAGGTCAAGCTAGGTCATAGCTCGCTATAGCTGACTGTAAGTGGGAGTCTTGCGGCGCGGATCTAGATGGGGATCATTGATGGTCGCTGTAGCTGCCGCTACGCTTCGCGAGAATTTTCGCGATTTTTGGACTAAACCCATTGCTAATCAGGCCGGAGTCTATGCTATATTGTGTTCCGCGAGTGCGTTTGCAGTTGCATGCGCCTGTAGCTCAGTGGACTAGAGCACGTGGCTACGGACCACGGTGTCGGAGGTTCGAATCCTTCCAGGCGCGTTTTCCCCCCTGATTAGGGGCGGGTTCCCCATCCCGGGGCGAAATTGGCATTATGCTAGGATTACGACTACCAGCCCGCCCAAGGGGATCGCTCCATGTTTGAACGCTTTACAGAAAAAGCCATAAAAGTGATCATGCTTGCCCAGGAAGAAGCACGCCGCCTGGGGCATAACTTTGTTGGCACAGAACAGATTTTGCTTGGCCTCATTGGGGAAGGCACCGGTGTTGCCGCCAAGGTTTTGAAATCGATGGGGGTCAACCTCAAAGATGCCCGTATTGAAGTTGAAAAAATTATTGGTCGGGGTTCAGGCTTTGTTGCCGTTGAAATTCCCTTTACCCCCCGTGCCAAGCGTGTACTCGAGCTTTCCCTCGAGGAAGCCCGCCAATTGGGTCACAACTACATCGGTACCGAGCACTTGTTGCTGGGGCTCATTCGTGAAGGCGAAGGTGTGGCGGCCCGCGTCCTCGAAAACTTAGGCGTTGACCTTGCTAAAGTTCGCACCCAAGTGATCCGCATGTTGGGTGAAACAGCTGAGGTTTCAGCCTCAGGCTCCTCGGGTCGTACCAAGACACCGACGCTTGATGAGTTTGGTACCAACCTGACGCAACTGGCCCAAGACAACAAACTTGACCCCGTGGTCGGTCGCCAGCGCGAAATCGAGCGGGTGATTCAAATCTTGGGTCGCCGTACCAAAAACAATCCGGTGCTCATCGGTGAGCCTGGTGTAGGTAAGACTGCGATTGCCGAAGGCCTAGCTCAGCGGGTTATCCAGGGCGACACACCTGACATTTTGGGTGATAAGCGCGTTGTTACCCTTGATATTGGCTTGCTTGTCGCCGGTACCAAGTATCGCGGTGAGTTTGAGGAGCGCCTCAAAAAAATCATGGATGAGATCCGCTCCGCCGGTAACATCATCCTCGTCATCGACGAAGTCCATACCCTTATTGGTGCCGGTGCTGCCGAGGGTGCCATCGATGCGGCGAATATCCTCAAGCCAGCCTTGGCGCGGGGCGAGCTGCAATGTATCGGTGCGACCACCCTCGATGAGTACCGCAAGCACATTGAGCGTGATGCAGCCCTTGAGCGCCGCTTCCAGCCGGTCATGGTTGGTGAGCCAACCGTTGATGAGACGATCGAGATCCTCTTCGGTCTTCGGGAGCGCTACGAGCAACACCATAAGCTAACGATTTCCGATGAAGCGGTCGAAGCAGCCGCCAAGCTCTCTGATCGCTACATCTCTGATCGTTTCTTGCCAGACAAGGCGATTGATTTGATTGATGAAGCCTCCTCACGGGTACGCTTACTCAATTCGCAGTTGCCGCCCGCCGCTAAGGATCTCGATGCTGAGCTGCGCAAAGTCCTTAAGGAAAAGGATGACTACGTACGCTCGCAAGATTTTGATAAGGCAGGCCAACTTCGCGATCGCGAAATGGAGCTCAAGCAAGAGATCCGCGCCATTGCCGCCGCCAAGAAGGCTGAGCTGGCTGAGCGGGAAGATACACCTGTAGTGGGTGAAGAAGACATCGCCCACGTGGTCAGCTCTTGGACGGGTGTCCCTGTCTCGAAGCTCACCGAGTCAGAGTCGCTACGTCTCCTCAATATGGAAGAGACCCTGCACACCCGCATCATTGGCCAAGAAGAAGCGGTACGTGCAATCTCGCGTGCGATTCGTCGGGCGCGTGTGGGTCTCAAGAGCCCCAACCGTCCGATCGCGAGCTTCATCTTCTCCGGCCCAACGGGTGTTGGTAAAACCGAGTTGACCAAAGCCCTAGCCGCTTACTTCTTCGGTTCTGAAGAGGCGATGATCCGGCTTGATATGTCCGAGTTCATGGAGCGGCACACGGTTTCGAAGCTGATTGGTTCGCCACCTGGCTATGTGGGCTACAACGAAGGTGGTCAACTGACCGAAGCAGTGCGCCGTCGTCCTTACACAGTGATCCTCTTCGATGAAATCGAAAAGGCGCACCCTGATGTCTTCAACATGCTGTTGCAGATCCTCGAAGATGGTCGTCTGACCGATGCCAAGGGTCGCACGGTTGACTTCAAGAACACCCTGATCATCATGACCTCGAACATTGGCTCGAAGGTCATCGAAAAGGGTGGCGGTGGTCTTGGCTTCGAGTTCAACACCAACCAAGAAGATGCTAACTACAACCGCATCCGCAACTTGGTCAACGAAGAGCTGAAGCAATACTTCCGGCCTGAGTTCCTCAACCGCCTTGATGAAATTATCGTCTTCCGTCAGCTCAACAAGGAAGAAGTAACGCAGATTGCTGATCTGTTGCTGAAGGAAGTCTTCGCCCGCATGACCGAGAAGCACATCACTCTTACGGTGACGGATCGCTTCAAGGACATGGTGATCAAGGAAGGCTACAACCCCAGCTATGGGGCACGGCCACTGCGTCGAGCGATCCAGCGTCTGCTTGAAGATGTCCTCGCGGAAGAAATTCTGCGTGGTCAAGTGACCGAAGGTTCGACAGCCGTCCTTGACCTTGATGACGACGATAAGCCCAAGGTGATGGTTGAGGGTGGCAGTGCGCCCAAGATCCTCGCGCCCGCTGAGTAGATCCATGATGTGTGGGGAGGCTAAGACCTCCCCTTAAAATGACCCTGAGTTTGGAGAACTGCTGTGCAGTCGGCTTATTATTCCGGTGGTTCGCCTGGACGGACGCCACCGCCAGATTTACCGTCTCTGTTGCTCAACGAGCGCATTGTGTACGTGGGCTTACCCCTCGCGGAAGAGGCTGAGGCCAATGTCACAAAGCTGGTCGTAGCTCAGTTGCTGTATTTGCAGTACGAAGATCGCGAAAAGCCGATCTACATGTACATCAACTCAACGGGTACTTATAACTACGACACCGCCGCCTTCGCGATCGTCGACACCATGAACTACATCAAGCCACCTGTGCACACCATTTGTATCGGTAATGCGATTGGTATGGCAGCGATGCTTCTGGCCAGCGGCACCAAGGGCCTGCGTGCTAGCTTGCCCAACGCTACGATTGTGTTGCACCAGCCCTTCGGCGGTGCCCAAGGTCAAGCCTCGGATATTCAAATTCGGACCAAAGAACTTGTCTCGATCCGGCACATGATGGTCAACCAGCTGGCCAACCGTACGGGCCAAACTGCCGATAAAATCAGCCATGACATTGAGCGCTTCTTCTTCATGACACCCGAAGAAGCCCAAGCCTATGGGCTGATTGACAAGGTTCTGAGCAGTAGTAAAGATTTGCCTGTACCTGCTCTCGTGGGCTAGGCCAACAGTATTGTCGTCTCCCTAAGAGGAACTAAACTATGCCAATTGGTGTACCCAGTGTGCCGTACCGGATGCCCGGTGAGTCCTACACCCAGTGGATCAGCATCTACAACCGTCTGTACCAAGAGCGGATTATCTTTTTGGGTGAGCCGATTGATGACAACGTCGCTAATACAGTCGTTGCCGTCATGCTTTACCTCGACTCTCGTGACCCAGGCAAAGATATTCTGATGTACATCAACTCGCCGGGTGGCTCCGTGACCGCGGGTATGGCTATCTACGACACGATGCAGCACATTAAGTCTGATGTTGCGACGGTCTGTGTGGGTTTGGCCGCTTCGATGGGTGCTTTTCTGCTGGCAGCCGGTACCAAAGGCAAGCGCGTTGCCTTGCCCAACTCGCGGATTATGATTCACCAGCCGTCAAGCGGTCTCATGCGTGGCCAAGCGAGTGACATCGCGATCCGAGCCAAGGAAGTGCTGCGAGTCAAAACCAAGCTGAACACCATCCTTGCGAGCGCTTCTGGCCAACCTCTAGAGAAGGTGGAGCGCGATGTTGAGCGGGATTATTACATGTCGGCTCAAGAAGCGAAAGAGTATGGTCTGGTTGATACAGTCATTGAAGACCAGCCCAAAGAACTAGCCGCCGCTTTACTGTGAACGGTACCTACTGCACGGTTTTGCGGTGATCGCCGCTGAATTCCGTGTGAAACAGCTCGGTAGTGGTGTGAGTCCGGCCTCTGGGTCGGGCTTTTGTGTACGTGTGATGTTTGGTGACGCGGCACTGGTTTGATAGGGGCTTGATAGGTGTCGTGCCGCCCTAGCTGGCATGGCTTTCAATCCAGTTGCGGAAGAGCAGGTCGCGATCGCGAGCCATTTGCTGTGCGGCATCTTGGGCGAGTTCATAACTGCGGGTCGTTGAGATGATGCGGCCAAAGGGTCGCTCGGTTTCGTACTGGTCTAGCGTCATCAGGGAAATGCCACTGTAGGTTTCGCAGATAACGTAGATGCTGACCATGCGGATCACTTCGTAGAGAGACATATGGGTAACCTGTGTGGGCTTACTATGAAGCTACTGAAAGAAAGTGAAAGGGCAGTGAAAGGGTAGGTACTAGCGACGACTGAATTTCAGAAGCAGCGCGCGTGATGATGAACGCAGAACCCGATGGCATCGACGTGTTGGCCGAGTGATTTGCTGAACAATAGGGGTTTACGCACCCCATAAGCGATCCGTTAGGGCGCTGCAACGCTTAATAGTCCTGCTGCAACTGCCAATTTGGGGGCTGACGCTTCTAGGGTGTTCGCAGCGTAAAGCCTGGCTCACGATCAGGTAAATCGGTAACGACTTCAAAGGTTAACTGGTCGCGCTGCCCCTCGGTGCTGGCCACCAACGACCACACCCCTGGTGTCAGTGGCCACGTCAGACTACTGGCTGTGCCCAGGGGCTCACCGTTCAGGTACCAGGTAACAGGGTTGGCCTGATTGCTATGAAAGACAAGCTGTGTGCCGGGGCGATAGAGATAGGTGGCCGCCGGTTGGGGGCTGGTGATCCGCAGTTGGCTGAGATCATGACGACCGAGCCACGCCGAATAGGCAGACGGTAGGGTAACTTCAAGCTGGCCATTGACGCGGCGGAAAGTGGGGTCGATTTCTTGCTGGTATTGGTCGCGATCGCGAACCCACTCCGAGACTACCACCGGGCAATCAGGCTGGGGCCGCTGACCTGAGCCGGCACAAATGGGCAACCAATCGTAGCCAGCCGGTGTTGGCCACGGGGGCAGATCCCAGTCTGGCTCAAGGTACATCATGATTCGGTGCCAAAGGGGTGCGGCATTCGTGGCCGCCGCTAAGCCTTGGCCAGCGGCATTACGCATCGGTCGCCCGTCAAAATTACCAACCCAGACGGCAACGGTATAGTGGGCGCTGCTGCCCACCACCCAGCTATCACGAAAATCAGACGAGGTGCCCGTTTTTACCGCGACTGGAAAGGGCAGATTCAGCCAAGACTCAGCGCCGAAGGCTTCAGCCCGAGCCTGGGGATCACTAAGGATGTCGGCTAGGAGATGCCAAGTGCTGGGGGTACCGATCGCGATCGGCTCACGATCAGCAGACATATCTATGTACTCCCGTAGTGGCAGCCATTGCCCAGCTGTGGGAATCAGGCGAAAGGCTTGGGCTAATTGCCACACACTCACCTCGCCACCCCCTAGCGCTAACCCCAGGCCATAAAATTCGGGCGGTTGATCGAGATTGAGGAAGCCCAACTGCTGCAAATACGCCTGAAACTCGGGTACCCCCACCTGCTCTAGCAGGCGCACCGCTGGAATATTGAGCGAATTGGCCAGCGCCAGCCGTACCCGCACCGGTCCCCGAAAGCGCTCGCTAAAATCGACCGGACTATACACACGGGCATCGGGCAGAGCGTAGTGAGTCGGGACATCAGCCAAAACGCTGCGCGGCTCGATAAGGGCCTGATCGAGGGCAAACCCATACAAAAAAGGTTTGAGGGTCGAGCCCGGTTGCCGTAGCGCCTGCACCGCATCGGTTTGGTCTTGGGCAAAATCAGGTGAACCTACATAGGCGATTACGGTTGCGGTCGCGTTATCAATGACCAAGGCCGCCGCCTGATCAGCACCCGCCTGCTGACGCACAGTATGACGAACCTGCTCGCTGACATAGGCTTGCACAGCCGCATCGAGGCTGCTGCGAATGAGGCCAACATCGGGCTGGGCGGTCGCAAGACGCATCAAAAAATGGGGGGCGGCAACAATTCCTTCCTGGCGGGGCAGAACTTGGACTGGCTCACGCAGGGCTTGGTAGGCGGCATCGGCTTCGATGAGTTCCTGGGCTAGCATTTGCTCCAGGATATAAACCTGGCGATTACGCCAGACCGTGCGGTTCTGAGGGTTTTGCGGGATCGCGGCGAGATAGGTCGCCTGGGCCAAAGTTAGCTGGGCGGCCGAGGTACCGAAATAAATTTGGGCGCCTGCCTCCACACCATAGATATTGCCGCCCATCGGCAAGCGATTGAGATAGGCTGCCAAAATTGCCGCTTTAGTCATACCTGCTTCGAGTCGCCATGCCTGCCACGCCTCCCGCACTTTGGTCAAGAGTGTTCGCGGGGCGGGATCGAGCAGCCGTGCCAGTTGCATCGTGATCGTTGAGGCCCCACTCACCACCCGTCGCGATCGGAGGTTTTGCCCCACAGCGCGCACGATCGCCCAGCTATCAACACCGCCATGCTCATAAAAACGCCGATCTTCGGCGGTGAGGATCGCCGCAATCAAATCGGCGGAAATGGCTTCGAGGGGGACCACCGCCGTGTGATCTTGGCTGCGGCTGAGCACTGTACCCAGCCATACCCCATGGCGATCCAACACTGTGACCGCTTGATCGTGCTGGGTGGGTGCCTGTAACGGTGCCACTCGTGGCGCTAGCCAGAGCAGTAGCGCCATCCCACCCCCCAGTAACCAGCGTTTGCGCACACATGTCTCGAGGACTGATCGTTCCTATGCTGCCTCAAAAATGGGCTTGAAGAGGACAATCAAACAATCCCTAGAGGATACTCAGAGCTGCTGGCGGTATTTCCCATGTAAGAGCCAATCCCCCTAGCAGCGATTAAGATAGGGGCGTGGTCTGCGACAGCCTATGGTCTCTGAGTTTCAAGCCCTCAAAGGTAACGCCCGAATCGACCTGATGCGGCGTTTTAACAGTCGCTTTCCCTCGTTTTATAGTCAGTTTGTCAGTAGCGATATCCAAGGCGAAAATCTGCGCCTCGCCTACAAAATGAACCAACTGCGGCGGGCGGTGATTGAGTTCAAAGAGGAGCGCGGTAAAACCAACCTCGCCTTTGCTTGGCGGAATGATTCCTATCTACTCAGTGATTTATTTGGGATCACGACTGCCTTTAACCTTGAGATCCACAACGTCAATTTGTATGGGCAGGTTCATACGCCCTATCTGGCCTTTGTCCATTTCGTCCTCTCCCGACAGCAAAAGCCCCTCTCGCGATCGCTCTGTGGCAATGTCGAGCGGGCTATTTTTGAAGCCTTGAGCAATAACTTTGCGGTCGAAGAGCTGCTGTCGTCGGAATTTAACTTGCATGGTCGAATTCCCGATGCCAAAGCCGAGTTCTATGTCGATCCGGTGTTTCATCTACCGGCCATTTTGGTTGAGGCTGAGCACCAGCCAGCTTTTCTGTATCAGGTGATGTTTGCGATTTGGCAAGAGGATCTGACCGTAATCACCATGAATGTGATTTCGCGGCGTAAGCGAACCCGTCTGATTTTGTATCTCTTGGGCCCCGACAAGAGTATGCTGCCCGAGTATTTGGGAAATCGGATTGCTGCAAGCTTGCAACAGCGCCTCAATGCCGAGGGGCCGCTTTAGGCGCACCTAAGACTGGTAGGCTGATGGAGATTGCCGCTTTTGCGTGAGCCGTGGGTGTCCAACTTCGCAGCTATGTCTATCTCGATAATTTGCAGCCGCAGCACGCGGCCTACATGGGCACTGTCTCGATTGGCTTTTTGCCGTTGCCCGGTGATACTTCACTCTGGATTGAGATTACACCCGGTATTGAGATTAATCGGGTGGTTGATGTCGCACTTAAAGCAACCTCCGTGCGTCCGGGGGTGTTATTTGTCGAGCGTTTATACGGCCTTCTGGAGATTCATGCCAGTCGCCAGGGTGAAGTTAGAGCCGCCAGTGAAGCGATTCTGAGTTTGCTAGGGGTACGTGCCCAGGACTGTCTGAAGCCGCGTGTCATTTCGAGTCAGATTATCCGCAATATTGACCCCCACCAAGCGCAGTTGATTAACCGTACCCGCCGGGGTCAGATGCTGATGGCCAATCAAACTCTGTATGTGTTGGAAGTAGAGCCAGCCGCCTACGCCGCCCTAGCCGCCAACGAAGCGGAGAAAGCGGCTTCGATTAATATTTTGCAGGTTCAGGCGGTGGGTAGCTTTGGTCGCTTGTATTTGGGGGGTGAAGAACGCGATATTTTGGCCGGTTCACGGGCGGCCCTTGAGGCGATTGAAAATTGCCAGGGTGTCGAGCAGCTACCGGCACGTAACGAGTAGAGGGGTGGGGGGCTGGAATTGTTACGGCTCAGGCGTTGTGGCTGGAGGATTTGAAAGAAGACTTGAAAACTGAAGCCTGGCTAGCCAAGCACTTCCAGATTTATGAGTGTTGCAAGACTAAAGCCCCCTTGCGGGAGCTTTTGATGGTAGAACTTGGAATTCAAAGAGACTTAGAACCCAAAGAGACTCGGCGCTCAAAACGGTTTAGGCAACTTGGTAGCTAGGCTTAGCCTTGGCGCTGGTTGGTGCAACAGTTTCAGCGGTAGGTGCATGGAGTGCCTTTTCAAGGAGGGCTAGCACCTTTTCGGCTTGAATTGGTTTGGCAATGAAGCCACTGGCACCGGCAACCTTGGCGCGGACACGGTCAACAATGCCGTCACTGCTGGTAACGATCACGATGGGGGTGTCTTTGAAAAGGGAGATGCGGCGAATTTGGCTGCAAATTTCGTAGCCGCTCGCGATCGGCATTACCAAATCTAAGAAGATTAAGCTGGGCTTGTGCTCGAGCATACTGGGCAGGGCTTGCAGCGGGTCTTGGATATGCACGTAGCGGTAGCCTGCACCGGTCAGCACTTGACCCATGGTGCGGCCATCGGCAGGGCTGTCATCAACATAGGCAATCAATTCGCTGGTTTTCTTTTGCATCGGGGCTGATTTGACGCGAATTGAGGTGATGGGCTCGACGTTGACCGCAATATCGGGCACGTTTTGGAGGCTGACTAGACGACGTTGGATGAACGGCAGCAGCGATTGCATGAGCAGGATCGGATCCTGGCCAATTTTGACGGCGAGATCGCGAATGGTGCGATCACCATCAATTAGACCCGAGAGGTTGCGATAGGCCGCCGGCGACACGTCTTGCTGTAAGCGAGCGGGATCTTTGATGACGGGGGCCAGATCGAGGGAAATATGCTGGAGGGCGGGTACTTGCCAGGCTGAGAGCTGTGCCTGCACAGCGGGTAGCAGTTGATCCAGCTTAAGCAGCGATAGGGGCAGGCCCGGTGGTGTAGTGTGGGGCTGCGCCAATAAGGTTAGGGGCTTAGCGTTGGGCTTGGCTTGGTAGTGCAGCAGGTCGTAGAGGGTTTCGGTGAGGCCGTGCTCGATAACAGTCATGGCTAACTCGCGGGCCACTTCACGCCGTTGTACCAGCCGTTGCAGGGTTTGGTGACCCCAGTTGGCGGCGGTCAGAATATCGGTAATCTCTTCGCCAAGTTGCGGACAGAATTGGGAGAGCAGCCGCCGCCAGCGCCGCACCGGATGAACACCGCCGCCGTTGCCGATAAGACGGCCATGCAGGTAATGCAGTTGCCACTCGGTGTCTTCACTCGCGATCGCGAGGTAGCCCGAAAACTGACGGTCTTCGCAAGACTTGAGGACGCTAAGAAGATCCTTGGTGGTGTAGGTGCTCATCGTGGTACATCCAGTGAGTGTCAGCGGCCGAGCAGGAGCGGTTCAGTGATTAACCCAGATCCGTCTTTGCCATGACCTAGTGATAAAGGATGCGGCTATGGTGCTGCGTCCGTGCGGATACTGAGGCAGCACACATTAAGCATTTTGAACACGGAGAACACGGATATCTCTCAGGGGAATCACTCATGGCTGTGCTGATCTCGCGCACAAAGCCATGGCTAAATTCAGTAAATCTGCGCGAGGGTTGTGCAGAACTTCATGACTTAAGCATAGCGAGACCCATTCGCCGCTACTACCGAATTTTCACCGAATCTTTACTTTGATGCCGCTTGATCTCTCGGAATTTACACGAGATTTATAAATGGGCAGTTTTAAATAGGCGTCAAACAGGTCTGGTGGCTGCGACCAGTCACGGGCATCTCATCAAACGCCTGGTGGCCGGTGTTTGCCGCAGTTAGTGGCAGGCAGGTAGGCTCCCCAGGAAACACCAGCTGAGGCTACTGAGCGGTGGCAGCAGGACGACGGGCCGCGATCGCGAGGCGGGCATTGGGAATTTGACGCAGGGCGTTCATCACTTCGACCACATTGCCGTGGGTAATTGAGAGATCAGCATTCAAGACAATCAAACGCTCAGCTGAGGCTCCAGCAGCGTTTTCAGCGCTACTCAGGGCCTGGTTAATTTCATTAACTAAATTATCAACCGTAATATTTTCTTTGTCGTTGACGGCAATGGCGCCATCTGCGGCTACACTCACCGTGACATCGGGTTGCAGGCGCGGCTGGGCGGTCGAGGCACTTGGGAGGTTAACGTCGAGCCCTTCGGTACGGGTCAGTACCAGGCTGGCGACAATAAAAAACACCAAGATGCAGAAGATAACATCAATCAGGGGCACGATATTGATTTCGGCGGGCCGGGGCGTCTCGTTAGGGATTCGCATAGGGCTCCTGGAGTGAAGGCGGCGGTTGGAAGCTCGGTTGATCAACACGGCGATGGTGCAGCAGCTCAAGCTGGCCGCCATACTCTTGAATTTGGGTCAGCTGGCGAATGTAGAGGGAGCGGAACACGTTAGAGATAACCAACGTTAGGATGGCGACCACTAGCCCCGACGCGGTTGAGACCAGCGATTCGGCAATACCGGCACCGACGCCAACGGTACTGGTACCGCCGATGTCACCCAGCTCAATGGAACCCAAAATTCGGATTAGACCGAGCACGGTACCGAGCAAGCCCAAGAAGGGCGAGAGGGTAATAATCGTATCGAAGACCGTATTAAAGCGGCGCAATAGGGGTAGCTCGGCGGAAAGAGCCGCTTCGAGAGCCAAGCGAAACTCTTCGGGGCTGGCTTCATCAATTTCGAGACCGGCCAGGAAAATTCTCGCGATCGGCAGATCAGCATTTTGCTCTAGCTTGAACAGGGCGGCCCGAGGGTTGCGCCGGTAGAGGTTCATCACCTCCCGCACTAGGCGCGGCTGACGGTTGGTAATTTTCCACCAAAACTGCCAGCGCTCAAGCATGAGGGCTACGGAGATTACCGAAAAGCCAACCAGCGGAAACATGACAATGCCGCCAGCCGCAAACAGTCCGAAAATGGGTTCCATAGAGGCCTTAGGTGCTGATGCAAATTTTAGCAGCAACGTAGGTGTTCTTCGGCGGCTAGCATCAACCTCTCAACCACGTTGACGATCCAACGCAGCCAGAGTTCCCACTTGGCGCAAGGCTTCAAAGAGGGCGATCGCGACCGAACTGCTTAAATTCAGGCTGCGCACCGGCGCTTGAATTGGGATCCGCACCGTTTCATGAGCCGCGACAATCTCGGGTGGCAAGCCCGTACTTTCGCGGCCAAACACCAGCCAATCCGCGGGGCCGTACTCAATCTCGGTATAAAGATGTGTACCCCGTACCGAAAAGCACCAAACCTTGCCGGTTTGCATCGCCGCGCGACAGTGGGCCCAATCGGGATGGCGGTGCAAATTTACCGCCGGCCAGTAGTCTAGACCGGCTCGCTTGAGATAGCGATCACTCAGGTCAAAACCCAGCGGATCGACAAGGTGCAGCGCTGTGCCGGTGGCGGCGCAGGTGCGGGCAATGTTGCCGGTATTCGGCGGAATTTCGGGGGCAACTAAAACGACATTCATCGCGATCGGCAAACCTCACTCAAACCCTGCTTAACCCTAGGTATTCTGCCAATCTTTAGCGAGCGGCCCAAGCGTCAAAAGCGCCAAAAACTTAGTTTTGACTCGGTTATGGCTTTGAGGCCACTGACACCTAGATAACAGCAAGAGCAACAGCCATAAAATGCTAGCCGTTGGATACGGATAAAGTACGACATAATAGTTT
>CAZAGN010000023.1:18002-21749 GCA_964484905.1 uncultured bacterium
ACAGCCATAAAATGCTAGCCGTTGGATACGGATAAAGTACGACATAATAGTTTACAAGCTCTAACCTTCCCTCACCATGAATCCGCCTTCCGCAACCGTTTTGCTGGTTGATGGCTACAACGTCATTGCCGCGTGGTCTAACCTCAGCCAACTCATGCAGCAAAGCTTGGCGGATGCCCGTCATACCTTGCTCGAAACCCTCGCCAGCTACAGCGCCTATAAAGGCTACCGCAGTATTGTTGTTTTTGATGCCCATGGCCAAGCCACCGCTGCTGTACAGGATGTTTTGCCTAGTGGTGTTGAAACCTACTTTACGAGCTACAACGAAACCGCCGATACCGTGATCGAACGCTATTGCGCCAAGTGGCAATGGGAGGAGTGGCGGGTGCGCGTCGCCACCTCAGATCGCCTGATTCAGCTGATGGCCATGGGCTATGACGCTGACTGGATTTCGGCTCAAAATTTACAAAGCGAAGTGAAAGCCGTGCAAAAAGAGATTCGCCGCCTTATCGAGACCCCACCCAAACCCAAGTCTCGGCGGACGAAACAGACGGCGCCACCGCCCCAACGGGGTATCGAAGGTACACTCGACCCCCACACTCGTAATATCTTGCGGCAGTTTTTGCTGGATTCTTAGCAACCCAACACCATCCCCTCAGGCCCTACTCAGAAGCCAAAGCTTCGACAACCAAAGCTTCAACAACCGTCGCCACCGTTGCGGGTGTAATCGGCGCAAAAAACGTCAGCGTCTTCAGAACGTTGTGTGTGATGTGAGCACTCATTTGCCTGTAGTCTTTCGGGCGGCGCTATCTTGCTGCACCCAGATCGTTCAGAGCACGGAGCGACAGTGATACACTGGTTAGCACCATAAACCCAACTGTGAGCTTGCTGGGCAAGGCTTGAAACAATAGTTAAGAATTGCTTCCACGGCGACCTAACAGGAAAGGATAGAACAAGACCCCTGTTCGGAGTAGCAACTTGGAGACACCACGCAAAGAGCGGATCCTTGTCGTCGATGATGAAGCGAGTATTCGTCGCATTCTCGAAACGCGCCTGTCGATGATTGGCTACGACGTTGTGACCGCCTCGGACGGTGAAGAAGCCCTGACGATGTTCCGCAACGAAGACCCGGACTTGGTGGTTTTGGATGTGATGATGCCGAAGCTGGACGGCTACGGTGTCTGCCAGGAACTCCGCAAAGAATCGGATATCCCGATTATTATGCTGACGGCCTTGGGCGATGTCGCCGACCGCATTACTGGGCTAGAGCTGGGCGCCGATGACTATGTGGTGAAGCCGTTTTCGCCTAAAGAGCTTGAGGCACGCATTCGCTCGGTATTGCGGCGGGTTGAGAAATCGCAGGCGGCGGGCATTCCCAGCTCGGGCGTCATCCATGTTAACGATCTGCGCATTGATACCAACAAGCGCCAAGTTTACAAGCGGGATGACCGGATTCGTTTGACGGGTATGGAATTTAGCCTGCTAGAGCTCTTGGTCAGCCGCTCGGGTGAGCCCTTCTCGCGATCAGAAATTCTCCAAGAGGTGTGGGGCTATACCCCCGAGCGCCATGTCGATACACGGGTGGTGGATGTGCATATTTCGCGCCTGCGCGCCAAGCTTGAAGATGACCCTAGCAACCCAGAGCTGATCTTGACTGCGCGCGGCACGGGCTACCTCTTCCAGCGCATTATTGACGACGAAGACGAGGTGTCGTGATCAGTGTTAGCTGAGGCAATAGGGTAGATAGGTCTGAGCAATGGTAGGCGGTGGGTCTGTCAATGGCTGAGTTGAGCGAGGAAGAAGCACAGTATGCCCGAACGCCAGCCCCCCGTTGTGATGACCATTGCCGGTTCGGATAGTGGGGGTGGTGCCGGCATCCAAGCTGATTTGCGCACCTTTGCCTTTCAAAGGGTGCATGGCACCAGCGTGATCACCTGTGTGACAGCGCAAAATACCCTCGGTGTCAGTCGGGTCGATGCGATCCCTGTGGCCTCAATTCGGGCCCAGTTTGAGGCGATCGCGAGCGATTTTGAGCTTCGGGCGATCAAAACCGGCATGCTGCTCAACGCCGACATCATTCAGGTGGTGGCCGAGTGCCTAGAGGCATTGCCCCAACGCCCGCCGCTGGTCGTCGATCCGGTGATGGTATCACGCACGGGCGCACAGTTACTGGCCGATACGGCCATTGTCGCCATTCAAGAGCGGCTGCTGCCGATCGCGACCGTGATCACCCCCAACCGCTACGAAGCAACCCTCCTCAGTGGTCAGGGTATCGAGTCGGTGGCCGATATGGTGGCAGTGGCCGCAACGTTGTTCGAGCGTTATCGCGCCCCGGCAGTGCTGGTTAAAGGCGGTGGCCTGCAGGGGGTTGACCAGGGCACCGATGCTTGGCACAGTGCAACCGAGCAGCAGATCCTCGCAGGCAGTGCGATTCCGACACGCCACACCCACGGCACGGGCTGCTCCTTGGCAGCGGCGACAGCCGCCTACCTAGCCTTAGGTCAATCGCCCCTAGAGTCAGTCCAGGCGGCACGGGGCTATGTGCGCGGTGCCATTGAGAACGCCTTCGCGATCGGTCAGGGGCAAGGCCCTATTGGTCACTTTTTTCCGTTACTGTAGGGTCTTTCCCCTGTCTCTTTCGCAATATAGCCAGTAGGTGTCAGACCTGCTCTAAGCCGTGGCAACCGTGTGATAACGAGCGGCAATCCCCTGCCACAGCGGCAGACCATCGGTGTTGCCCAGCAGGGCTTCGGCGGCACGTTCGGGGTGGGGCATCAAACCCAGGACATTGCCCCCAGGATTGCAGATCCCCGCAATATCACCCCGCGAGCCGTTGGGATTGTTGTCATAGCGGAAGACGATTTGGTTGTGGGCAACCAGCTCAGCATAGGTGGCATCATCACAGACATAGTTCCCTTCGCCGTGGGCAATGGGCAAGGTGATTTGGTCAGTGGCGTATGACGCAGTCCAGGGCAAATCGCGGCGACAGATCGTGAGGGGTGCGGGCTCGCAAACAAACTGCATGTGGGCGTTGCGCATCAAAGCGCCCGGTAATAGCCCCGCCTCGGTGAGCACCTGAAAGCCGTTGCAAATGCCAATAACGTGACCACCCCGCGCCGCATGCTCCCGAATCGCGGGCATGATGGGTGCCAGTCTCGCGATCGCGCCACAGCGCAAATAGTCGCCATAACTAAAGCCGCCGGGCAGCACCACAACATCAACGCCGCTCAGGTCAGTTTCGGTATACCAAATCAGGCGGGTGGGACAACCCAAAATGCCGCGTGTGACCGTGGCCACATCGCGATCGCAATTAGAACCCGGAAAAACAACAACGCCAAACATGGCCTAGGCCTCCCGCACCGAGACGCTGTAGGTCTCGATCACCACATTGGCTAGGAGCGCTTCACACATTGCTTCGACTTCGCTTTGGGCTGCTGCCGCATCGGTAGCCTCAAGACTGAGGGTAATATGCTTACCAATCCGCACGGCCTCGACCGAGGTGTGCCCCAATTGCTGCAAGCTGGCAGCAACAGCGGTGCCAGCCGGATCGAGTACCGAAGGCCGTAAGGCAATCACAACATCGGCTACCCACTTCATGGCCGCAGATCCAAGACGCTCTCCTAGTCTCTAGCAGATTGACGCTTCCTGCAATGCACAGCGCTGGCGCCCACATCTGAGAGTCGCTTGATAACGAAACAACCAGCTGCCGATCTCTGGCTGGCAGGAAAACGCTCCCATGCCAACGTT
>CAZAGN010000023.1:21849-23682 GCA_964484905.1 uncultured bacterium
CGTATTCAGACACGTACGTGGTGCTCAGGGGTTGGGAGGGAGTTGGTCTTAGGCAATTTCGTTGTGGCTCGCGTAGGGCTCTGTCATACTGTTGGGTGGGAACACAGGGTGTTACGTGTTTATGGTGTCCACGGATATTCAACTGGAAGGCTCGACGCGCTCCCGACATGTCCTCACTGTTGATGATCGTGACGGTCGTCGCGACTATACCCTTGTAGAACCGAAGTATTTTATCGGTCGCGACATTGCGAACGATATTTGCCTCAACTCTCAGTTTGCCTCCCGCTACCATGCGATGCTGCTGCGGGTGCCCGGTGCCCGTGAGGGTGAATACTTTTACCGCATCTTAGATGGCAATATTGACGGTAAGCCCAGCACCAACGGTATTACCATCAACGGCAACAAGGCCCGAGCCCACCAGCTCGAAGAGGGCGATGTGATTAGCTTTGGTCCGGACGCCCAAGCAACCTACTCCACAGCGCCGTAGGCACTTCGGCCACAGCTGTACCTAACAAGATTAGGCAGCAGCCCATGAGGCTGAGGCCCGTTAGGGGTGTCCCTGTCCACCAGTAGGCGGTGAGAGCGGCAAAAATCGGCTCGGTAATGAAGATCAAGGCGGCCCGTGTCGGCGTTGTTTGGGGCTGAAAGTAGTTTTGAGCCACAAAGGCAAAGGCCGTCGCGAACACCGTACAGATAATCAGGGCAAGCCAGACGGTGGGTGATTGCCACATGGCGAGCGATTGGGGCTCGGTGGCGAGGGCGAGCAGCGTATTCACGACACCTGTCAGACTCAGCTGAATCCAGGCCAAGGCTAGGGGTGGGTGGGCCTGACCGTGGCGGCTAATCATAATAATCTGCATCGCAAAGGCGACGGCACAGCCCAGCAAGAGAACATCGCCGATATTGAGCGGATCGTTGGCATCAAAGGATAGCAGGGCCAAGCCCACGATCGCGATCGCGATACCCATCAACGTCGCCCGCCGGGGCCATTGCCGCAGCAGCCGAATCGCCAAAAATGGCACAAAACAGACCGATAGTCCGGTGATAAACCCGGCCCGTGCTGCCGAGGTGTAGAGCAAGCCAAAGGTCTGCAAAATATAGCCGAGACTTAGCCAGATACCGACCGAAGCACCAGCCCACCACAGCTTGGCCGAACGCCAATCAACCCGTTGCCGCAAGACCAGGGGCGCAATCAAAATGGCCGCACCGACAAAGCGGGCCCCAATAAAGGTGAAGGGGGGCATAATCGCGATCGCATCCTGCACCAAAACAAAGGTTGCCCCCCAAGCAACCGTTGCTAGCAAAAGAACCCAATCAGCGCGCCGCATAGATAGCCCCAAGCACCTGATCATAGCGCCAGAGCTGGGCACCCCTAAACAGCCCTCCAACTCAGCCACTTATCAGCCACATAATTGACAGCCGCCGCCTACACCGTGACAGGTATCCTAAAGGTGTTGCGAACAGCAGAGTCATGGCAGAAATCAAATTCGGAACCGATGGTTGGCGCGGCCTTATTGCCCACGACTTCACCTTTGATAATGTCCGGCGCGTCACTCGTGCGATTGCCGGTTATCTGAGCACCGCCTACGATCGCGATCGGCCCGTCCTCATTGGCTACGACACCCGCTTTCTGGCCGATGACTTTGCCTTAGCTGCTGCCGAAGTGTTGGTTGAATGCGGCTGGCGGGTCGAAATTGTTGGTCGCGACTGCCCCACCCCAGTCATTGCCTATGCTGCCAAGGCACGCCACTCTGCTGGGGCGCTGATGTTCACTGCCAGCCATAACCCCGCTCCCTACTGCGGCATCAAATACATCCCCGACTTTGCGGGCCC
>CAZAGN010000023.1:23782-31254 GCA_964484905.1 uncultured bacterium
CAAAGATGGCGTGAAGCTCTACCTAGAAGACGGCTCCTGGATTCTCCTACGGCCTTCGGGTACTGAGCCTCTGATGCGGGTTTATATGGAAACGCGTACCGATAGCCAAAAAGAGGCGATCACGGGCGAAATGCAGGTCGCGATCGACGGTCTTAAGCCCTAACCCTGGGGCTACACGTCCGGCTCAGCCCGATCCGACCAGCCGCTATCCTAGAAAAGCGGTGACTAGGTTTCGCTTTGGATTTAGAGCAGTTTTCGCTGATGCCAGTTGCACCGCCGGGGTTTCGCTCCGGCTTTGTAGCGCTCATTGGTCGCCCCAATGTCGGTAAATCAACGCTGCTCAATGGCCTTGTTGGCCAAAAAGTGGCGATCACTTCACCCATCGCCCAAACCACCCGCAACCGCCTCCAAGGTATTGTCACCACTCCTACCGCTCAGCTCATTGTTGTCGATACCCCCGGTATTCATAAGCCGCAGCATCGCCTCGGTGAGGTTTTAGTCCAGCACGCCAAGGCGGCGATGCAGTCTGTAGATGTAATTGCGTTTGTTGTCGATGGCTCAGTGCCAGCGGGGCGGGGCGATCAGTTTATTGCCGACTGGCTACCCCGCTCTGTACCGACACTCATTTGTCGAAATAAGCAAGATTTACTCAACCAAGATCTACCGACCCGGAGCCGACCCGGTGTTGATCGCTCCATTACCGACCCGGTCGCGATCGCGAACAGCTATGCCGAACTCTGCCCTAGTGCTACCCAAGTCGGGATCACCGCCCTCGACGACGACAGCCTACCCCCCTTTCTCGATGCCGTCACCGCCCTTCTGCCCGAAGGCCCTTACTATTACCCACCCGATCTTGTCACCGACCAACCCGAGCGCTTTATTATCGGCGAGTTAATCCGCGAGCAACTCCTCTACTACACCCAAGAAGAAGTGCCTCATTCGATCGCCGTAATCATCGACCGCATCGAAGAGCTGCCCAACCTCACCCGCATCCTGGCGACAATTCTCGTCGAACGCCAAAGCCAAAAAGCAATCGTCATTGGCAAAGGCGGTCAACTTCTCAAAGCCATCGGCACCGGCGCTCGTCAGAATATCCAAAAATTGGTACTGGGTAAGGTCTATCTCGAGCTGTTTGTCAAAGTGCGCCCCAAGTGGCGACAGTCACCTTCGATGCTCGCCGAGTTAGGGTATCGCCTTTAATAAGACTTGAACTCAAGCAATAACAGAACCTAAAACCAAACCCCTCCCCCGTGCTGGGAAAGGGGTAAGAACTTACTAGCTACTCTTCACCGTCGTCCACACCGTATCCAGCAAACGCATTTCATCACCGGTTAACTGACGGTTAAAGTACAACCGATCCATCGTCTCTTCATCCGGAAAGATCGCCGGATTCTCTAGCACTTCTGGATCAATCAACTCAAGCGCCGCTGCATTGGGTGAGGCAAACAGATTGTACTCACTCAACTGAGCGCCAATTTCCGCATCCAGAATGAAATTAATAAAAGCATGAGCTAGCTCAGGATTTGGTGCCTGCGCCGGAATGGCGAGATTATCCAGCCAAATACTCGCACCCTCCGCCGGAATGAAGTAGCCAATATTCTCATCTTCTTCAGCGGCACGCAGGGCATCGCCGTTGTAGACAATGGCCAAGTCAGCGGTACCGGCCAGCAACTGGTTGGTACCGCCCACACCACCAATAAAGCCAATACTGCGGTTTTTTGAGGCAATCAGCAGATCTTGAACTGCTCGCAGCTCAGTCGGTGTTGTTGTATTGGACTCAAACCCTAAAAACATGGCTCCCGCACCGATCATGGTTCGTTGGTCATCAATCAGGGCAAAATTGCCAGGCTGCTGATCAGCATCAAACAACAAGCTCCAGCTCGGCTCAAAATCTTCACCCAAACGATCGCGACGGAAGCCAATCGCCGTTGTCCCCCACTGATAGGGCACCGTAAACTCGTTGGTCGGGTCAAAATCGAGCCCACTAAAGCGCTCGCCGATATTACTAAGGTTAGGAATCTGGGCCTGATCTAACGGCAGGAGCAGATTCAGCTCCTTCATCGCATTGATTACATAGTCGCTGGGCACAACCACATCAAACTGGCTGACACCGCCACCCTGCAGCCGCGCAATCATATCCTCATTCGATTCGTAGAGGTTGACAACCACACGGCTATCGGTTGCGGCCTCAAAGGCACTAATAATCTCCGGGTCGATATACTCCGACCAAATAAAGAGATTGAGCACATTGTCTTGTGCTGCAACTGGCATTACCCAGCCAATCGCGATAAGTGCCCCAATTAGCCACTGTTTCATCCTTCCTGACCCTCGAGATAACGCAGAACGGTATTGAGATCCTTATCACCCCGACCCGAGCAATTGATCACAATTCTTTGTTCCGACGGTAATTGTGGCGCTAAGGTTTCCAAATAGGCAATTGCATGGGCCGTCTCCAGCGCCGGAATAATCCCCTCTAGCTTTGAAAGCCGTAGCAAAGCGTCGATGGCCTCTTGATCGGTAACGCTGTAATATTCGGCCCGACCCATATCCTTCAAGAAACTGTGCTCGGGGCCAACGCCAGGATAATCCAGACCAGCACTAATCGAGTGGGCTTCTTGGACTTGGCCGTCGTCATCCTGCAACAGATAGCTCATGGCCCCGTGCAGCACCCCCGGTTGCCCCATCGTTAGGGTCGCCGCATGGTGAGCGGTTGCGGTACCACTGCCCGCTGCCTCCACACCCACAAGACGTACTGACAGGTCCTCAATAAAGGCATTAAACAAACCGATGGCATTCGAGCCACCCCCAACACAGGCCAGCAAGACATCCGGCAACCCACCCCACTTGGCTTCACACTGGCGCTTCGTTTCGCGACCAATCACATCATGAAAATCGCGCACCATCATCGGATACGGGTGTGGGCCAGCCACCGAGCCAATGATGTAGTGGGTTGTCTCAACGTTCGTTACCCAATCGCGAATCGCCTGGGAGGTAGCATCTTTAAGGGTGCCGGTACCGGCTTCAACCGGACAGATCTCTGCACCCAGCAGCTTCATGCGGGCGACGTTGGGTGCTTGCCGCTCAATATCCAACACACCCATATAAATAACGCATTCCAGACCAAAGCGAGCGCAGACTGTTGCTGTCGCCACGCCATGCTGACCGGCACCAGTCTCGGCGATAATACGTTTTTTGCCCATGCGCAAGGCCAACATCGCTTGCGCCAGAGCATTGTTAATCTTGTGTGCACCCGTATGATTCAGGTCTTCGCGCTTGAGATAAATTTGGGCCCCGCCATAGTGCTGCGTCAGGCGCTCAGCAAAATAGAGGGGGCTAGGCCGACCGACAAAATCTCGCAGGTGCTGCTCTAACTCGGCCTGAAAGCCTGGATCATCTTTGATGCGTGCCAAGGCCACTTCCAACTCACTCAGGGCACTCATTAGGGTTTCAGGCACATACTTGCCGCCGTAGGGGCCAAAGCGACCGTGAGCATCGGGGCGAGCAAGAGACGTTTCGATCATGACGGAGAAGGCAAATAAGTTAGCCTCATTGTGACATGGCCTATCAAAGTCGTTAAAGGCTTTGACCTGTATTCCAAGAACTGCAGGTCTTACCAGGACTATGGGAGTCAGCCACCCATTGCTGGCCAAACGCAACGTTTGAACCAATAAGCAACGTTTGAACCAACAATTAGACCCAGCCCCTCGTGGTAAACCGATGTCAGACGAATGCCTCGGGTAAATCTAGGGATGCCAGTAGGGATGCCAGACCCTGTTATCTTTGCTACAGTCCCAGTATTTGCTGCTGAGGGAAGCCTGTGCGCGTATGGCGTTGGTTCGTCATTGTCTGGTTGTGCTGGGTTGCACCAGCTCAAGCCGAGTTATTGATCCGTGTAGGCATTGTTACGAACGCTAGCCAAGTGCGTGTCGGTAGTTCTTCACCCGCTCAGATTGTCAATGCGGCTGGAGATGTGCTGGGGCAGTTGCCACCGATGAATGCACTCACAGCTCAGGCCACGGGTGGTGGCATTCAACTCGCATCTGTCACCGCTGAGCGACTCTTTATTCAACCCCAAGAGGCCGACTCGGCTGTATTTATTCAGGATCGGTGGTATCGTGGCTTGGTTGAACTGACGCCCACCAGTGGTGGTCTGATGGCAATCAATCGGGTGCCCCTTGATGACTATGTTGCTAGTGTTATCGGCAGTGAAATGGGGGATCGCTTCGACCTCGAAGCGTTGCGAGCTCAAGCGGTCGCTTCGCGTACCTACGTGCTGTATCAACGCAATAGCCGTCTGGATGAACCCTTTGATGTCGGGACAAGCGTTGACTGGCAAGTCTATAAAGGGGTTGAGGGCGAAACGGCAAAAACTCAGGAAGCCTCATTAAGCACCCTCGGCCAAGTACTAACTCATGACGGTCAGCTCATTAATGCTGTCTTTCATTCCTCATCCGGTGGCCGTACCGAAAATGTTGAGCATGTGTGGACGCAGCCCCTACCTTACCTACGGGCTGTGAATGATGCTGATTGGTCGCCAGCAATGCCCTGGGATGTCAATCTTACGTCACAAGAGCTAGCCAGCCTGGCACCCGATATTGGCAGCATTGTTGATGTGCAGATCAACGAACGCTCACCCCAAGGCCGCGCCATGAGTGTGACCCTTGTGGGCACCCAAGGCAATCGCACCGTGCCCGGTAGTGAGTTTCGCCGAGCGCTTGATTTGCGCAGCACCTTTTTCTCGGTGTTTGCCGATGGTGGCACCATTACAACGGCCAGTACGGTACCGATGGCAGGCTCGCTGAGCTTTCGGGTGCAAGGGCAGGGCTATGGTCATGGTGTTGGCATGAGCCAGTGGGGCGCGGGGGCCATGGCTGATCGGGGCAAGAGCTATGCCGAGATTCTTGCCTTTTACTATCAGGGTATTCAGCTAGCGGTTGTTGATCCGCAATAGCCCGTGAGTGTAGGCTGCCTGACTAGGCTTGTGCTGGGTCACGCCAGGGCTAAAGCCAAATGAGTCTGGTTAGCGAAGCTAACCTGAGGCAACGGCAGTCAAGCAACATGCATTTATCAGGGCTTGATAAACTTGGGGTAGATATTCTGCCAAGCTACTCAGAGAAGCCTTATGACTGCTACTAGGGATCGGATTCCCTCAGTTGATCAGATACCTGTACATTTGAATGTGCAAAATGTGGTCTTAAAGGTAACGTCCGAACATTTTGATCAGTTGTGTCTCGATAACCCTGATCTGCGTCTGGAGCTGACTAAGGATGGAGAGTTGATGGTTATGCCTCCAGCAGGTGGTGAAACCGGTAAGCGAAATGCCTATCTGGTGATTGAAGTAGGGCTTTGGAATCGTCAGACCGGGTTGGGTGAGGTGTTTGATTCATCGACTGGCTACGACTTTACGAGTTTCGGTGGTGGCAAGTTATCGCCCGATGTGTCTTGGATTGAAAAATCACGTTTAGAGGGGGTTAGCCTGGTGGGCTTTATCCCTGTGGTACCAGATTTTGTCATTGAGCTACGCTCAGCAACAGATGCTCTGAAGCCTTTGCAGATAAAGATGCAGGACTATCGGCGCTTGGGTGTTCGCTTAGGATTACTGATTAATCCTCAGGATCAACAGGTGGAGGTATATCGCTTGGAGCAGGACACGCTGATTTTAGAGTCCCCCAGCGAGATTGATTGTGGTGCGGTGATGCCTGGTTTTGTCCTTAATCTCGAGAAGGTTTTGTCATAAACCACGCAATAACCACACAATCGGATCGCCACAGCCCAATAACTGCAGCGAAATGATCGCGACCCCTCAGATCAGTCTTTCACGTCTCCTCTACAAAGCCTCAAGGATGCGGAACTGGACATGATTGATCGCTAAGCGGCCAACCGAGTGGTTTGCCGCCGTGCAGGTTTCAAAGGTGCGACCCCGACCAATTTCGGCATGGGTCCAGGGTAGGCCCATGAAATAGCGCTGGGGATAGGGGGCTTCGCCGGTGTCATCAGGGTTGGATTCGAGGGGGAGCCAGCCCCAACCAGGCAGGTAGAATTCGACCCAAACGTGGTTGTATTCCGGGAAGAGGGGTACCCGCTTGAGTTCGGTGTAGGGGGGGCATTTGTAGCGGCCAGCGGTGCGGCAGGGGATGCCGTTGAGACGGGCGAGGGCCAAAATAGTGCCGACATATTCGCCGCAGTTGCCCTGACCCTCACGCAAGACCGCTTCGGGTGTATTGACGGTGGTACGGAGACGATAGCTGAGTTTGTCGTAGACGTAGTTGCGGATGTTGAGCATTTGACTGACCACATCGGTTGCCCCGGCAATCGCTTCACGGGCGGCAGCTTGGACAGTGCCCGTACCCATGGTGAGGTCGTCGTCATCGATCAGATAACGAGCTGCATACTCGGGTGGAAAGGTGCCTTCAGTCTGCACAGCCTTGGGCGAAAACTTGAGACTGTAGACATCGAGAATGGCACGCCAACCAAACAGACCAGCAGTCATATCGGTGATGGTGCCGAGGCTAAAGGTGGCAACACCAGCCTCAAAACGGCAGGGAACCCCGCCAACCGGTGTGATCTCGCGAACGATTTGGCGACGGGTGGTATCGGGGAGGGCAATTGTCCAGATTAGGTTTTCGATCTTGAGGGGTTCTTCGGATTTGAGTTCTTCGAGGTAGGTGAGTTCGATGCGGTGGCCGTGGCTGAGGGTATAGACGGCTTCGGCGTCACGAAAGGCAGCAGGTTCGGTCGGAATATGAAGACGCAGCGGGGAGACGGTGGTTTTGGGGCGGGTAGCCACAGAGAGAGGATCGGGGTCGTTGGGGTTGTCGTGAATGTAGGGTTCACGGCTCGCGGCAGCGACGTAGACTGTGTCGGCGCAGACAGTAAGGCCGGTCGGATTCGGTTGCGGGCTGAGCATTTGGGCCAGGACTGCGCCGGTGTTGATATCGAGAACGTAAAGAGTGTCTTCGTAGCGATCGCAAACCCAGAGCGCGCCGTTAATGAGGGCGCAGTTTTCGCGACCATGGCCGGGGGCATCCCAGACTTGGTAGTCGGTGGAGTTGGCGCGGCTGATCACGATCAGGCCATCCCAGCGGGCGCTGGTGGCATAGAGACGCTCGGCGCTGACGGCCAAACCTTCGATGGGGGCCGGCAGGGTATAGCGGACATAGGCCGTGAGGCTGGTGGCGGTTTGAATCTCGACAATAGGGATCGCGTAAACAGTCTCTTGGATGGCGAGCCAGACGGCATCTTCGGCAATGGTTAGGGCTGTCCAGTTGCGGATCTGGTCGCTGAGGTGGCGGTTCATAATGGCGGTAACGCCCGCCTCGCGATCGAGGGCCAAGATGTAGCCCAATTCGGCATCAAGCGCCCAAATTTGACCGGCATAGCTACCCAAGCCATAGAGTTCGTAGGCGGCGAGGGGACGAAGTTCTGGTGTGGCAGGGTTGCAGGTGGCAGGCCACCAGAAGGGCGTTGACATT
>CAZAGN010000023.1:31354-36014 GCA_964484905.1 uncultured bacterium
GGATAGATGCGGTACGGTGCGTGCGATGGCCCTCACAGATGCGATCCTGGCTGAGTTGCGGCAGTATGCGCCGACGATCGCGACCGATGCCCCCTCTCTCGAACGTTTTTCGCAGGATTACTACTGGTACAGCCCCTGGCTGCGCGAGCAACTGGCCGATAAGCGCGCCGAGGCTGTGATTACAGTAACCACAGAGGCCGAAATTAGTGCGGTGCTGCGGCTGGCCTACCGTGAACAGATTCCGGTAACAGCAAGAGGTTTGGGGACGGGCAACTATGGTCAGGCGGTGCCCCTGGAGGGCGGCATTGTCTTGGATCTGCGGGAGATGAACCAGATTTTGAGCTGGCCCAATGGCGGTGTTTTGGCAGAGCCGGGTGTCAGGCTCGCGGTGCTAGAGCAGCAGGCTCGCGATCGCGATCTTGAGTTACGCATGTTTCCGAGCACAATCGCGATGGCCAGCTTGGGCGGCTTTATTGCAGGCGGCAGTTGCGGCATTGGCAGCATTAACCACGGCGTATTGCGTGATCGGGGCAATGTCCGCAGTTTGCGCGTGATCACGGCCACCGAAGTGCCTCAGGTGGTTGATCTGCGCGGCGTCGATATTGACCAAGCGCTGCACGCCTACGGCACTAACGGCATTATCACCGCCATCGATTTACCCCTGACCCGGCGTACCGACTGGCAACCCCTGACCGCCGCCTTCGAAAGCCTGGAGCAGGCCCACCGTTGTGCTTGGGCGATTGGCCGTAGTGAAGGCATTCACAAACGAATGATTACGCTGCTTGAGCAGCCGCTGGTGAGCTACCAAAAGCCGGTGCTCGAACACCTGGCACCCCACGCCCATGCGCTGCTGCTGTTTGTTGATCCGACCGACCTCAGCGAAACGATTACGCTGCTTGAAGAGTATCAAGGTCATGTGGTCAGTAAGTTAGCGACCAACCTCAGCGAAGCGACCTGGAACCATACAACCCTCTGGGTGCTCAAGGCCGATCGCGACTACACCTACCTTCAGTGCGGCTTTAGCCCCGACCCCGAGCAAAGCTGGCACCAGATGCGGGCGCTCAAAGCTCGTTTTGGTGACGATTGGCTGGTGCATAGCGAGTGGGTGCGCTTTATGGGCGTGGTGCAATGTTGGTCGTTGCCGGTGCTGCGTTATCGCGATCGCGACTACCTCGAGGCAATGTTTGCCGCCTGTGCCGAACTGGGGGTCGGTATCTCTAACCCCCACACCTACATTCTCGAAGAAGGTGGCCATGATGCGGGCAATCCGGTGCAACTGGCCTTTAAGCAATTCGCCGACCCACGCGGCATTCTCAACCCCGGCAAAATGAAGCAGTTCAGCCGCCTGTCCTAGTGGTTGACCCAATAGCGTTGCTGCGTCGTTGTCACGGTGCGGTTTTGCTGGGGTGAAACGGTGATTGCCCGGTTGGTCATGTTGGCTGTCGGCAGGGTCGTCAAAAACGAGAAGCTGGCGAGCTCTTGGTTCGACAGGGGCTGCTCGGAGGCGACGGCAAAGACACTGGCCTGACCGTAGGGCGGCGAAATGGTGTACTGGTAGGGCGAGTTGGCCTCAGGAAAGCGCCGACTGGTGCCGCCGCGCAGCAAGATATGGGTGTTTTCGTAGGTGTTGGGGGCAATGCGCTGGATCGCACCCGTGGCCTCAACACTGTAGAGATAGATGTAGGCATCGCGGTTGGTACTGACCGTAATCGCGATCGCCTCCCCCGGTCGGTAGCCAGGCGCATTACCAGGGCGGTTGAGGCTGAGGTTAACGCTGAGGGGTGACTGGGCCGGTTGCACGGTGATCGCTCGCCCCGTATCAACATTAAATACTTGGGCGGTCGCCGGAATCGTGACAGCGGTGCTGAGCAGAAGGGCGGTGGTGAGGAATGCACGCATGGTCAGGTCTTGAACCAGAGTGCTTTGATTCTAGAAAAGGGACGGGGGTTTGGCCTGTCCTTGGGGCGTAGAGTTGGCTGCGCACTCATCCGATCGCGATCTGGGCGGGGCAGTATGCCAAGCTGCGGCAGCGCGTAGGGCATACTGGTTTGAAATAGGTGGGGGTACGGCAATGCTGGGTTTAGAAGGCGTACTCGAACCCATGAGTGCCTGGTTGCTGTACTGGCGGCGGCAATTACCCACTCGTCTTGTGATCGTGATCTTGGGGTTTGGCCTGGGCCTGGGTTTGTTCAGTCTCCTGAGCCACCATGCTACCGAGCCCGGCCTGGTGCAACGCGCACTGATCTACCGAGCCCGCCATCCCGAAGCACGGGTGCTGGTAGGGTACGAAGATTTGGTCGGTCACAGCAGCATCAGCCACGTCAAAATTCGTTCAGAGCGCAGCCAGCGCCTGACGACCGTTGATGATCAAACCGTCAAAGCCTATCAAGTGCAAGGTACTTACACCTGGGATGGCCCTAGCCACCACAGCCAGCAGCCCTATTCGTTGCTTTTGGTGCGGCAACACGAGTATTGGTATCTGGCGACCCCTCAGGGCGACGCCTACCAGCTTGTGCTGTTTTAGGCATGTGTCGCTTTAGCGTCAAGCTGAGCACCGCTCTCAGCCCACACTGTGACTAGAATTCTCAGCCAGCCACCGTTCGACATCGCTTAACGCACCAAACTCTAGCAAGGCATCGCCCAGCGCCTCAATCTGTGCCATGGGTAGGGCGCGGATCGCACCTTCCATAGATAGGGGTAGATCGCCCACCTTCCGCTTCAGCAGACGCAAGACTATTTCAGAGGCTCCTTCTTGGTGTGCCTCTTGGTAAACTCTTGTCTGCTTTAACTCGCTGAGACTAAACATGGCCTCTATCTCCTCGCGGCTCAGTTCCGCAAATTTATAGAAAAGTACTGTCTGCAACAATTCTAGGATGTTTCTCCCTAAGCCCGTTTTGACTAATGCTTGAGCCCGCGTTAGTGCTTGGTGAGGGGGCTCCACAATAACTTTCACCATTTCTAGCAAGGGTGACTCTGTCTTGGGTAGCTGGTCTAAATAAATGCGCTGAATTGCCGGTGCAAATAGGCTTAGGGCGTTTGGAATACCTAGATCAATACTCTGCTGTGGGTAAAACACTACGGCTCGACACAACTGGGCAGGCTGATATTGCCGCAGATAGACAGCAATTTCGGCCACAAATCGATAGTAAAAGCTGGGGTCTTTCTGAAATTGCACTTCAACACAGTAAATAGGCCGAGTTGAGTCAGAAGGAATAAATATCCCGTCTAGTCGGAAGGCAAGTTCTTTGACCTCGCGCGAGGAGAACTCGTAGCCAACTGCCTGAGATTGATCCTGACCCAGCAATTCAAACAGGAGCACTGGGAAATCTTGGAAGAGGCGATAAAAGATAGAGTCTGTTCGCATGATGTGGAGCGCGGAATACCAAGTTTTGACAGCAAGACGATTTATAGCTCGTAATGCCTACCGTGCCTACCAGCTTGTGCTGTTTTAGGCATGTGTCGCTTTAGCGTCAAGCTGAGCACCGCTCTCAGCCCACACTGTGACTAGAATTCTCAGCCAGCCACCGTTCGACATCGCTTAACGCACCAAACTCTAGCAAGGCATCGCCCAGCGCCTCAATCTGTGCCATGGGTAGGGCGCGGATCGCACCTTCCATAGATAGGGGTAGATCGCCCACCTTCCGCTTCAGCAGACGCAAGACTATTTCAGAGGCTCCTTCTTGGTGTGCCTCTTGGTAAACTCTTGTCTGCTTTAACTCGCTGAGACTAAACATGGCTTTCGTATTGATTGCAGAGACTTCAGGCTTTGAATCTAGCTAGGTTGCGACTGGTATAGCTCTCAGAGGCAGATGCACATTGAAGGTGACGCTGCTGTCGGTGCTGTTGGCCCAAATTCTGCCACCCAGGGCAACAACGACCTGTTTGACCAAAGCCAGACCCAGCCCTGTACCGCCGTGCCGCCATTGGTCGGTGCTGGTGAGGCGATAGAACTTATCAAAAACCAGTGATAGCTCTTGTCGGGGCAAGCTGACGCCTGTGTTGGTAATCGCGATGGCCAAAGACCGATCAGAGACCATCGCGAACTGGCCAGCCATCACACTCAGGCTGATCGTGATGGTGTTGTCGGCGGGGGTGTATTTGACGGCGTTATGCAGCAGCTCGGCACAAACGCGCTCAAGCAACACGGCATCGGTGGTGATCGGGGGCAGATGGGGCATACATTCCAGCACCACGGTCTGCTGCTGCGCTTCGGTGCGCAGGCTCTGAGCCTGGATTAGGCGTTCGATGAGGCGACAAGTATCAACCTCACTCAAATTCAGCTCTAGGGTGCCTGCTTCGAGTTTGGCCATATCCAAAAGGTCGTTAATTAGGCGAATTTCGCGATCGCTTTCATCACGCAAAATTTTGAGATAGGTCTGAACGGCGGGCGGTATATCGAGATTACCCAGACGCGTTTCAAGCATCTGAATCGCCAGTTTGATGCTGGTCATGGGCGTGCGCAACTCGTGGGAGACAGTACTAAGGAAGTCATCTTTGAGGTGATTGAGGCGTTGCAGCTCTTTCACTTGGTCTTGGGCAGCTTGGTAGAGGCGCGACTGCCGCAGCGCGATCGCACACTGGGCGGCAATCTGCTGAATCAGTTGCATTTCCATGGGCAAAAAACCAACATCACGCTGCCGCAGCGTCAAAATATCGCCCA
>CAZAGN010000024.1:0-1572 GCA_964484905.1 uncultured bacterium
GTATTCTGGTCAGACAAATCAGACACTGATGCACTTCAGATTTGAATTGGCGGTAGTTTTGCGGCTGTGCTAAAATTTGCACAGTCTAAATTGCCGTATGAATATCCCTGCATGTTTTCTGGTTGATTCAAAATTTAAACAACTTACTTATCTAAGTTGCTCAAACTGATTGTACTCAAATCCTCAAACGGATTACTGATGATATGGCTAAGCGTTCCCTAGAAGCCTCACCAGCGGGTATTCAACAAGCTAAGCGCGCCTTTGCGCTCAAAGGCTGGACCCAAGATAATTTAGCGGCAGAGGTTAACCTCAAGACTCGTCAGCCAGTCTGGCGATTTTTTACAGGGCAGCCGGTTGATCGCCAAATATTTATGGACATCTGCCAGGTGCTCGATCTAGAGTGGCGTGAAATTGCCGCCAACCCACCCGCTGAGTTTCTGGCGCCTGGCGAGGGCGTCGCCGTGCGGGCGCAATCGCTGGACGAGCTCGTCGCTGAAATGCGATCCCAGCATTACGACACCATTCAGCATCAGTGTGGCACGCTACAACTCATCGACATCAGACATCCTGTCAACATCAAAGACATTTACGTAGACGTCAATATTCTCGAAGCTGTCGCCAACCAACAGTTTCTCGATGCGGCTGCCCTCAACAAGCTCAGCCCTGCCGACTTTGATCGCATTGGCCTGGGGATCATCGACGAGCCTCAGATTTCTGGTATCGCAGCGGTACAACACTACGGCAAGCTGCGGGTCTTGGGCAGACCAGGCGTTGGTAAGACTACTTTCTTACAGCATCTCGCTGTGGAATGCAACGAAGGTAACGTTGCGCCTGAGCAGGTGCCTATTTTTATCGTTCTGAGAGAATTTGCTGAGATCGCCAAACGCCAAAGTGACTTCAATCTTTTCAACTGTATTTACCAAGATCTAGTTCCATCCGGTCTGACCAATTCGAGTAAGCTCGAACGGCTACTGGTTGAGGGACGGGTGCTTATCCTCATGGATGGCATGGATGAAGTATCAAACCAAGATGCAAACGCCGTCATCAGGGAAATCCGCAGCTTCTCTGGCAGATATCACCGCAACCGATTTGTGGCCTCCTGCCGCACTGCCGCCCAACGACTGCTTTTACACGGCTTTACCGACGTTGAGGTCTCCCCCTTCAACACTGAGCAGATTTCGACCTTTGCCCAAAAATGGTTTCTGGCTCTCGGTAAAGCTGACACAGCTCAAAGACAAGCTCAGGCAGCCGCATTCATCGAGAAACTTGATCTGCCCGATAACGTTCAGTTTCGCCAACTCGCCGTCACACCCCTCTTTTTACATTTGGCCTGCTGGGTGTTTCAGGGTGAGGGACAGTTTCCCAAAAAGCGCACGGGGTTTTATAAACAGGGGCTAGACCTACTGCTCGGGAAATGGGATGAAAGCAAAGGAGTCAAGCGTGATGAAGCCTATCATGGTTTTTCTCTCCCTCAAAAGTTGAGGCTGCTGAGTCAATTGGCTGCTGCCACCTTTGAATGGCTTGATAATATTGTCTACATCTATAGCAACAGCATCATAAAAATAGGTGATT
>CAZAGN010000024.1:1672-35735 GCA_964484905.1 uncultured bacterium
TGGCTTGATAATATTGTCTACATCTATAGCAACAGCATCATAAAAATAGGTGATTTGCAGGATGACGAAACCCTTAGCTGCTTTCCGTCCTATTGACCAATATAGTTGTTCGCACTAAGGATGAGACAGTTTTAGTCCCCCATACCTCACAGAAGCTTGAGTACGGAGGAATTTAAGTACCCTGAGGAATGTCTCACACTTATTCTGAATGACTATACTTTTCTGCCTCTTGTCTTACCACTATTTTCCAGTCTCTAAGATGCTCACGCCTACGAGTCTGCTGTGACACGGGTGGTTCATCCACTATGAACTCAAGTCTTGCCAATGTACTTTCAATCAAAAGGTATGAATTATTTGATACACATAACGGTTGATGTCTACACGTTTAGCAAGGTGAGGCAGGCTAACTTGATGTTGTCTCCTGTAATGCAGCTACAGCATGTAGTGAACGGCATCGGCAGTGATTGCACTAGACTCGTTACTGCTGCGCTGGGGGAAGCTGCCCGGTGGGTTGAGTTGATCTTGGAAACGGCGAATGATCGCGATCGTCCGCATCACATCAGCCGGGAAGATTACGACCAGATCACCAGCAGCGGCTGTCTCGAGGGCAGTTGTAATCGCTTCCGCTTCTGGCAGAATTTCGATGAGCTCTTTTGCGCTGCCCCAGCCTTCACGGACAAGGGCTGAGACTTCTGCGGGGGCACGACCTCGACGGTCATCATCTTCTTTGACATAGGCCAAATCAAACATCCGGGCGGCAATTTCACCCAACTCGCGCAGATCGTTATCACGTCGATCGCCGGGGCCACCAATGACGCCAACCTTACGCTTGCAATCCCAGCGCTCGAGCATTTTGCCAATGGCTTCGTAACCGGCTGCATTGTGGGCATAGTCTACGAGGACTTGGTAATTGCCAACATCAAAAAGGTTGAGGCGGCCTGGGGTTTGGGCAACTGAGCTGGTGAAAGTGCCCAAAGGCACGCGAATATCGTCGATAGACAGGCCATATAGATAGGCAGCCAGAGCGGCGGGCAAAACATTCTGGATCATGAAGAGAGCCCGCCCCGAGAGGGTAACGGGAATATTCGTTGCCTTCTCGATGCGCAGTTTCCAGCCCCGCTTCAAAATGGAGACGTAACCTTCTTCGTAGACGGCAGCGGTACCACCCTCAGCAATGTGTGACTGAATGAGGGGATTGTTGATATCGAGGCTGAAATAGGCCACTTTTGCTTTGGTACGGTCGGTCATTGAGGCCACGAGGGGGTCATCGGCGTTGAGGATGGCGTACCCACTTTCAACGACGGTTTCGGCCAGTACTGCCTTAACTCTTGCCATTTCTTCGAGGGTATCGATTCCGCCTAGGCCAAGGTGATCGGCGGCGACATTAAGGACAATCCCGATGTCGCATTCGGGGAAACCAATCCCTTCGCGGAGGATGCCACCCCGTGCGGTTTCGAGGACGGCGGCTTCGACGGTCGGGTCGCGGAGGACGATGCGAGCACTGTAGGGGCCGGTCATGTCGCCTTTGGCGATGAGGTGGTTTTGGATGTAGACACCATCGGTGGTCGTAAAGCCAACCCGTTTGCCAACCCCCTTGAGAATATGGGCGATCAGGCGAGTCGTGGTTGTTTTGCCGTTGGTGCCTGTGACCGCAATGATCGGGATGCGGGTTTCGCTACCAGGGGGGAAGAGCATTTCAACGACGTGCTCGGCGACGTTGCGAGCAATGCCTTCGCTGGGGTCGAGGTGCATCCGGAAGCCAGGGGAGGCGTTGATTTCGACAATGGCACCACCGTTTTCGCTGACGGGGACGGTGATGTCGGTACAAATGAGATCGATACCGGCGATATCAAGGCCAATGATGCGGGCGGCGCGTTCGGCAATAAAAATGTTGTAGGGATGAATAATATCCGTGCAATCGACGGCCGTGCCACCGGTGCTGAGGTTGGCAGTGGATTTGAGGCGGCAGACTTGGCCGGCAGGCAGGACGGTATCGAGGCTGTAGTCCTGCTGTTTGAGGAGGGCTTCGGTCATGGCATCGACTTCGATGAGGGTCAGAACATTTTCATGTCCGAAGCCACGCCGGGGGTCGGTATTGAGGGTGTCGATCAGTTCTTGAATTGTTTTTTGGCCATCACCGACAACCTGAGCGGGGATGCGCTGGGCGACGGCGCGGACTTTGTTGTTGATGACGAGGATGCGGTAGTCGAAGCCATTAACGTATTGCTCGACAAGGACGGTGTCGGAGTAGGCTTGGGCCGCTTTGAAGGCTGTGTAAGCCGCTTCGGCGTCACTGATATTAACGGTGATCCCTTTGCCGTGGTTGGCATTAAGGGGTTTGATGACGACGGGATAGCCGCCAATATCTTCGATGGTGTCGAGGAGTTCGTCTTCGTAGTTGACGCTGTAGCCTTTGGGTACAGGGATACCCATGTCGTCTAGCAGTTGCTTGGTAATACGTTTGTTGCCAGCAATATCGGTAGCGATCATGCTGGTGTGTTCGGTGGTGGTCGCTTCGATCCGTTTTTGGTGAATGCCGTAGCCCAGTTGCACCAAAGAATCGTTGTTGAGACGAATGTGGGGAATGCCCCGCGCCGTCGCTTCGTCGATGAGGGCCATGGTGCTAGGGCCAAAACGGACTTTTTCGCGGATTTCGCGCAGTTCGCGGATGTCGAGCTCAAGGTCGCGATCGTAGGGCACGCCATCAATCAGAGCTTGACAGAGATAGACAGCGGCTTTGGCGGCAAAGCGGCCAGCATCGGCTTCTTCGTATTCGATCACGACGTTGTAAACGCCTTCTTTGCCGGTACCGCGGGTGCGGCCAAAATTGACATCCATGCCCGCAAGGCGTTGCAGCTCGAGGGCAACATGCTCGATAACATGCCCCATCCAGGTGCCTTCACTGACCCGCTTGAGGAAGCCACCGTATTCACCGAGGGAGCACTGATGTTCCCATAGACCCGGCAGCAGTGCTTCGATACCTTCGCGGAAGCCTTCAATTTCATTAGTGGGACGAAATTCGAGATCTTCGAGATCAAGCTGCATCTGCACCAGCTTTTGACGGCGGATACTCCAGTAGTTAGGGCCACTTAGGGTACGCAGGGAGAGAATCCGCATGAGGTTTGGGGAGGTTGGTGTCTGTTGTAGTGTACTGCGCTGGTTTGGGGTCTTGAGGCTCTGCTTTAAAGATGTCACAGTCTCCTGACAGATGAGGGTTCTGCGTGCTTGATGGGGCGAACTTGCACCGAACTGTGGTGTGTCTGCGAGCGTTTAGGAGGATGCCTCCCTATCGGTCAGCTGGGATAGGCAGAGTACAGCGACAAATCTGAGGCGATTTTTAAGGTGCTCTTTGAGTAGTAGCTAAAGTGTGTGCCTGTGTGTTTACTGGCAGGCGAATGGATCGCCCATGTCCAGCGCTTGAGCGGCGGCGAGGCTTTTTGCTTGCAGACGGCTGGCTTGCTGAGGGTTGGTGCTGGCCAGGCTTTGGAGTTTGAGCAAGCTGGGCCGACCGACGGGATAGATACGGGCATAGGCGCTGAGGTTACGTAGGGCTTTGCGGGTGAGGGCGGGGGCTTGGAGGCGGATCGCAGTTTCGGCCAGACTGCTGTAGGCACCCAAGAGGTACACCGCTGTTGGCAAGGGATGCTGGACAAGATTAGCGAGGGTTTCGGTGGCGATTGGTTCGCCACAGTGATGGGCCGCAAGGCTGTAGAGGGCTTGTAAGCGCAGACATTCGACCCAGCCAATGGCGTCGCGATTCAGGGCTTCGACGGCAGTTAGGAGCTTGAGTGCCTGTTGGAACTGGCGTTGCAAAATCCAGTTTTCGGCTTGGCCGATGATCGCCCAGGCTTGGGCTTGTTGGTCGGCGGCGGCCTGGGCGCGTTGGTAGAGATCGCGACAGAGACTGAGGGCCTGGTCGTGCTTGCCTTGGCAACAGTAGCCCCAGGACTGGAGGGCGACGCCTTCGGACCAGAGGCGTAAGTCACCGAGGGTATTCGCCATCGCGATTGTTTGGTTCAAGCGCTGCTCGACCTGCTGCCACTGGCCAATCCCGAGCTCGTAGACACTCAGGCGGGACTGCGCAAAGGCGTTCGTGGCGGGATGATCGGCTATGGCCAGGGTAGTTTCGGCCTGGTGGGTGTAGTAGCGGGCGAGGCGATGCCAGGGAATGCCCGCAGCCGCGATGGTCATGGTGGCGTAGGCGCGGGCCCGATCGCGAGTGGTTTCCCTAGAGGCGGGGGCAGTTTCGGCAAGGTTGAGGGTGGCGAGAAAGCCGTGGAGCGCCCGCAGGGGTTGGTTGGCGTAGTAGTAGAGTTCGCCAAGCATCCGGTAGGCATGGCTAGCCAGCAGGGATTGCTGCGTACGGCGGGGGAGGGGCCAACCAAACTGAGCCAGGATCTGCCGCAGCAAACGCCGCAGCAGTTGTCCGGGCGTGGTGGGGGCGGGGTAGCCAAAGTAAGCCACGGCGGCTTCGAGGTGGCGGCGGCTGGCGGCAACATCCCCCAGGCGGAGGTGGGCTTCGCCGAGTTGGGTATGCCAAATGTCGCGGTCGCGATCGTCGGGTTGCCAATGCAGGGCTTGCTCGAGGTACTGTACTGCTTCGATGTTGGCAAAGGAGGCAAGCGCCTGCGCACCCGCCAGAGCCAGATAGCTGACCGCCCGCTGATGGTCACCGCTGCTTAGCCAGTGGTGTGCCAAACGGGGGGCATTGAGGGGTTCGTGCTGCTCGTACCACAGGGCAACGGCGCGGTGTAATTGATAGCGTTGGGTCTGGAGCATGAGGCCATAGACAACATCCTGGGTGATCGCATGGCTAAAGCTATAGGCCGGATCGGGGGGTGGTTGCTCGGCGAGGGTGAGTTGCACTTGGGCCAGATGTTCGAGCCCCGCCGGGAGATAGGGGTGATCGTCGGGGAGGGGGTACACGGCTGTGAGGGTGGAGCTGCGAAACTGCTGCCCAAGAACACTCGCGACTTTGATGGTTAATTGCTCGACAGGAGGCAAGCGATCAACCCGACTGGTGACGGCAGCCTGGACAGTATCGGGCAGGGCCGGAACCTTGGTCTGCATGAGGCTTGCGGTTGTACCTTCGATTTTGAGGGTGCCGGTGTCGCGAAAGGCGTAGGCCAGCTCGGTACTGAAAAACGGATTGCCCTGGGCTTTGGCAACAATCACATCGCGCATGACAGGCGGAATGTGGTCAACTTCGAGCACCCGACAGACTAACTGCTCGACGGCGGCCGCCGTGAGGGGGGCGAGGGCGAGTGTGGGCCAGAGGCTGCGATCAAGGCGGGGCGGATACGCGAAAGGCCGACAGAGTAGCCAAATCAGGGTGTTGGGTAGGGGTTGCCGGGCGAGATCGTAGAGAACCTCCCAGGTGGCGGAATCGAGCCACTGGGCGTCTTCGATTACTAGCAATAGCGGCGTTGCCTGCACCAGCAGGGCGCGAATCAGGGTACGGCGGTTGTCAGCCTGCACCTGATCGGACATTTGGGCTGTGGTGGCGTTATCGGCATAGGTAACACCCCAGATGGGGCCAAGCACTGGAATCAGGGATTGCCACTCGGGCGGTGTGACTGTTTGCCAGTCTTCGAGGCTGGGCGCATCACTGCACCCACAGAGGCTAGCCAAGAGGGAGCGCCAGGCCGCATAGGGGGTTTTGGTCGCGATCGCTTCACCGGCACCGCGCAGGATTGTGAGCGGCCGGTGAGCCGCTTCGGCCAAGACAGCCTCCACCAGCCAAGTTTTGCCAATACCAGCCTCAGCTTCGATCCAAAGGCGGCCACTGCCTTGGGCCAAGGACTGACGCAGTTGTGCTAACTCGGCGTCGCGCCCGACTAAGCGGCGTTGTACCGGATTGAGGTGGATCGTCTCAGGTGCGGGGCTGAACACGGCAACCGGTTCGGGTTTGCCCTTGAGCCTGACCGGTGGCAGCGCTTGGCAAGGTAGTCGCGATCGCGAGGCTGTCGCCGCATCACACCAAATCCCTTCACCCACAGCCTGCATCAGACGCGCCGCCGTATTCACCCCATCACCAATGAGGGTGTACTCCCGCCGCTGCGGACTGCCAACAACGCCACAAAACACGCGACTGGTCGTAATCCCAATCGCGATCGGCATTGCGAGGGCTTGCTTTAGTGCCAGCGCCGCCCGGAGTGCTCGTGCCGGGTCATCCGCGTGGGCTAGGGGTGGCAAACCATAGGCGGCGATTAGGGTAGTTCCCTTATCGTCAACAATTAGCTTATTAATGCTCCCCTCAAGACGGTAAATCTCCGCTTGAATCTGGCGCATCACCTGTTGTACCTGGGCCAAATCTTGGCAATCGAGGGCCGGGAGGTTAATAAACAGCACCGAGATCACGCGCAGCTCCGCTAACCAATCGGATTGCCCTGCGGCCAAACGACCAACAATCGCGCCCGGAATCAGGCGCTGCAAACTCGCAATAGTCTCTACCTGGCTAGCGGCCATGATGGGTAGGGCGACAGGACTGGGTGGCAAGGCTGGCAGTGTCGGACAACTCAGCAGACGTCGATAGCCACCAGCACGCAACTCCCAGGCACAGGCCAGATCATCGAGGTGCGGGAGCGGCGCAACGACCACTTCGCCCCGCTGCGCCAAGGCTTCAGCCCGCGCCATTGTCATCAGGGGTTCGCCCGCTAGGAGCAGTTCCCAGCGTTGGTACTGTCCCCCCACCCGCAAGAGGCTAACCTTGCCAGCACTGATACCAATACGTACAGAAAGCGTATGTTCGGGTGTAGCGGCATAGTTATGGCAGTGAGCTTGGATACTGAGACCGCAGGCCATTGCCCGTTGCAGTGCCTCGGTTTCACCGGGCCAGAGGGCAAGCAGGGCATCGCCGGCAAACTTAATAATGTCACCACCTGCCGCCTCAATTTCGGCGATCAACAGACCCAAATAAGTATTTAAAACCGTTGTCAGGGTTTCGATGCCCGCATTCCGGCTTAGGGTTTCGGTGAGGCGTGTAAAGCCCGAAATATCGGCAAAGAGTACGACGGCATCAAGATCGCTCAGCAGCGGTGCCTCACCCTGCCACTGATCACGGGCAACCTGTTCGCGTAGCCAACGCGGGACGAAACTGCTGTAGAGTTCGATACTACTCATGGCTAGACACACGCCTCAAGGCTTATTGTGGCATCGTCTTCGGCAGCTCAATCATCCGGGAACTCCAGCCTTGGCTGAAATCACGATTCTGGGGTGAACCGTAGATTCTGGAAGATCGTGCGTTCTTGCAGACAGCTACGTTCGACGCCCTGCTCAGATTGTGGCCGCGCCCCCCAACCACTGCCGTGCAAAGAGCCAAAACGTAAACAGCCAAGAGCCGCTTTGCAAACCTCTGTAATAGTGATGAGGGTTAAATACGGATTGGATTCATGGCGACACTGTGGGGTATTAGTACCGGGCCGGGTGATCCCGAATGGCTGACGCTTAAGGCGCACCGGGTATTGCAGCAGGTGCCGATCATCGCCTGTCCCCAAAATCGTCAGGGTCAGGCAGGTATGGCCTTCGCGATCGCGAGCCAGTACCTCAGCCCCACAGCTACACTTTTGCCGCTCTATCTCCCCTTCACTCAAGACGAAGCTGCCCTCCAAACCGCTTGGTCAGCGGCCGGTCAGCAGCTCGTGCCCTACCTGGTGCAAGGGCAGGATGTTGCCTTCATGGCTGAAGGTGATGTCAGTCTCTACAGCACCTTTAGCTACATTGCCTTGTCAGTACGTGCGCTTCTCCCGGAGATCACGATTACACCGATTCCGGGTGTTTGTTCCCCCTTGGCTGCTGCTGCCATGGCCGCCCAACCCCTAAGCCTAGGCAGCGAAACAATTACGATTCTGCCCGCGCTCTATCACGTGTCTGAACTCGAGCAGGCATTGGCCTGGGCAGAGGTTGTGGTGTTGATGAAGGTGGGGTCGGTGTTTGGCCACGTTTGGCCTCTGTTGGCAGCGCGGGGATTGCTCCAACAGTCGAGTCTTGTCGAGTGGATTGGCTGGCCGCAACAGCAGGTCCATACCGACTTGAGCAACCTGAGTGAGTATCGCCCGCCCTACTTTAGTGTGCTAATCATTCGTCAGACCGCAAGTACGTACGGCGCCAGCTCAATGCTCAGATGACGACTGCTGCGCCCCGAACGGTTTAACGAGCAATCCCTAGGTGGTCACCTTCCCAAAGCGAAAGGCGGCCATGTGCAACACACCATAGGTATAGCTGTCGTGCAGCAACTCTCCCGCATCACCCCCAGCCCCGAGGGCGACAAATAGGGGCAAAAAATGCTCGGGTGTGGGGTGGTTTTGGGCCGCATAGGGGGCCTGGTGCTGATAGTTGAGCAAGGCGTCGCGATCGCGACCATTAATTGTCTCTACCAGCCACTGACCAAAGGCTGTCACCCATGGCGGTGTCTGCTGGCCCATCGCTCCCAGATTGTGACTGGCCGCACCACTCGCCATAATCAACACCCCCTCCGCCAGTAAAGGCCGGAGCGCTTGCCCGACTCGCCAGTGATAGGCCGGATCTTGGTGGGGTTGTAGCGAGAGCTGCGTTACCGGAATCTGCGCCCGAGGATACATCAACATGAGTGGTGTCCAGGCCCCATGATCTAAACCTCGCTCTGAATCGGTTTGGCTTGGCAAACCTGCCTCTGCTAACAAACTTTGGACTCGCAAAGCCAAATCGACCGCCCCAGGTACCGGGTATTGGATGTGATAAAGGCTGGGGTCAAAGCCAGAAAAATCGTACAGCGTCTCAGGCTGCGCGGCAGTACTCACCGTCGGCACTTCGGTCAGCCAATGCGCCGAAATCACTAAGATTGCTCGGGGTTCTGGCAGCGACTGGGGAAGCGTTTGCAAAAATGTCCGCGCGGCACTGGGTCGTAACGGTAAATCAGGCGCTCCGTGGGAGATAAATAAGCTGCTCATCACCATACTCCTAACACCACTTTGACCCCAGATTCATCAGATTTGCCTGTGCATTGACGTAGTCTGCGAGTGCCAGCGGCATTGTCAGGACAATTGTCCAAATGCGCCTCTAAAGTGCGATCGCCTCAACACTCTCCACCTCAATCTCGACTCCCAAATTGGCCTGCATTTCTTGCAGATCGCGGCGGAATGACAGTGGGCTCAGCCCTGCCGGTAACTCAACTTCCATAAACAACAGGTAAACAGCACCCTGACTGGCTTGCAAACGCCGTGACGAGACATCTGTGATGTTGACATGCTGAGTTGCGAGATACTGGGCAACACCATGCAGAATGCCGGGATGATCGGCCCCGCTGACACGGATGAGGTAGCGCATCCCACTGGTCGGCAAAGGTAAGTCGGCATCTACTGCGGAAACAAACAGATGCAGCTCAGTCCACGGCGCAATTGCCGCTTCAATTACGGCCAACTCACTCTCAAGGGTGAATAAAATCAGCATGGCAAACTGACCACCCAGGCGCGTCATCGTCGCATCTTCAAGATTGGCCCCGAGTTGCAGCAACACTTCGCTGACAGTGGCGACCATACCGGGGCGATCAGCACCAAAGCCACTCAACAAAAAGCGAGCCATCCGCGCCACTCCTTTAGGGCAAGCTCAGTATAAAGGACACCGGATGAGGGACACGAGCGACTAGGGCCATGACCGGCAAAAGTAGTGTTGTGAATCGAGCCCCATCATTAAGCCCTATTGAGAGCCCTATCAAGGGTTTGATCTCACCTGGGTGAGGGCCAAAGATTCTTGCCGCTCTATGGGATACTGTGCCTGATGCACTAGGTGTGTTTATGCGCACGGTATTGGTTGCCGTTGATGTTGCTGAGCAAGCCAATCCGGTCATTGCCGCCCTCCAGACGTTGCACTTTCAGCCGACCACCACGGTCGTGCTCGCCCACGTGATGCGCCCCCAAGATAGCGATTCCCCCGTTGATCGGCCTGAAGATAGCCGTAAAGATGTTTTGCAGGTTGAGGATTTTCTGCAAGCCCTGAGTACTGATATTGCGGCCATGCTCGAAAATCGCCTCATGCACCCGCTGATTCTCGAAATTGCTAGCGGTGATCCGGCAGAAGAAATTATCCGCCTTGCGGGGATCTATAGTGCTGAGTTGATTGTGCTCGGCAGTCGCGGCCTTAAAGGTGTAAACCGCGTAATTTTGGGCTCGGTGAGTGCTCAAGTTGTTGAGGTAGCCAATTGCTCGGTATATGTCGTTAAGGGCGACTAGCGATCGCGATATCAACCCAGTTCAGCCGCCGCCGAAAAGCACGCTTAGAAACCCGAAAAGACCTCAAAAAAAGAGGGGCGAACACCGCCCCTCGCTATTGCAGTTATTGAATCTAATCAATTGACAGTAATTAGCTTCCCCAGCCTGGGTGATGCGACTCGAACCTAGGCTGTTACCAACTCGGGGCGGCGGCTGTTACGAATGCCGTCGATCGCAGTGGCATAGTCAGCCGCCTTAAAGACTGCCGAGCCCGCGACGATGGCATTCGCACCCGCTTCGAGGACTTGCCAGGTGTTGTTACCTTTCAAGCCGCCATCAACTTCAATCCAAGGGTCAAGACCGCGCTCATCGCACATCTGACGCAGGCGCTGAATCTTTGGCAAGACCGAGGGGATAAAGCTCTGGCCACCAAAACCAGGGTTAACGCTCATAATCAAAACGAGATCAACAACATCGAGCACATACTCGATCAGCTCGAGCGAGCTACCCGGGTTGAGCACAACACCCGCTTGCTTGCCCAACTCTTTGATCAGGTTCAGGGTGCGGTGCAGGTGTGTTGTTGAAGAACTTTCGGCATGTACAGAGATGATGTCAGCACCGGCCTTGGCAAAATCAGCGACGTAGCGCTCGGGCTCAACAATCATCAAATGCACATCCAGCGGCTTGCTGGTGACGGGGCGGAGGGCCTCAACAATCAGTGGGCCAATGGTGATGTTAGGTACAAAGCGACCATCCATCACATCGACATGAATCCAGTCGGCACCCGCTTGATCGACGGCTTCAATCTCGGCACCCAAGCGACTGAAATCTGCAGAAAGTATGGAGGGAGCGACGACGATTGACTTAGCCATGGTAATAAGACTCTTAACTATGACTAGCCTAACGGATTTTGGAAACGCAAAACGACTGCGGGTATTCCAGGGGCTGGTTTAATAAGCTATAGCCGTTATGGGTAAAGTTCGGTATGGCCTTGAAGCGAGGATCATTGGTGCGGGCAGTGCGGGCCCAGCTCGAGGGCAGCCTCGAAGCCCAAGCAAGTGATGCAATGTTGCCGGAATATCTCTTTGCGACCACGGGTGAGGTGGTTGAGGTCAAAGATGATTATGCACAAATCAAGTTTGGTTCTGTACCCACGCCCATTGTTTGGCTGCGGGTCGATCAACTCGAAGAGGTGTCTTGAGCTGGTGCCTTGGCTTCGATCCGGGTCGCGATAAGTGTGGCGTTGCTCTAGTTGCGGCGGCGCCTGTTGCGGCAGCCTCTGTTGCCGTGCCCACACCCCTGACTGCGATCACAGCTGCTGTCGTCATGCCGACCGATTCAGTGATGCAGGCGCTGCCGCAGCTGCTGGCTGAGCACCAAGCCGAAACCGGTACGGTGGTGCTGGGTAACCAAACTCTCAGCAAGGTGTGGCAGGCTCAGTTACAAACACTCTTGCCAAACTGGTCGCTGGTGGTGGTTGATGAGCATTACAGCTCGCAGGAGGCGCGACAGCGCTACTGGCACTACTATCCCGCACGGGGTTGGCAGCGGTTGGTGCCTCAAGGAATGCGAGTTCCGCCCCGGCCTGTGGATGATATTGTCGCCGTGATTTTGATTGAGCGTTGGATGGCAAACCGTGAAACGACGTGAAGCTTTGCTAGCACTGGCGGCCTTAGCAGCGGGTGGTTGTGCGGCGCAAGCACGGCCGACGATCGCGATCCGACGACAGCTTATTCCGGCTAATGTTGTCCGACCGCTGCGACTGATGCCCCTTCGCGATCGCGAGGCGGTCAATAGAGCCTTTGGTGGCGGGCTCGCCGAAATTGCGCTGCTATCTGGCGATGATCTGCCCTCAATGGTTTGGCAAGAGCTCTGTCAGCCGCTACCCAGTTCACTGCCGGAGCTCGCCCCTTTTTGGCAAGCGGCGGGGCGGTGGCAAGGGGAGCGCTATCTGCTGCCCTGGCAGTGGGGTGTGACAGCTATTGCCTATAACCGGCGCTTAGTCGAGACGCCGATCACCGATTGGGCCGATCTCTGGCGACCAGAGCTGCGGGGGCGTCTTGTCTTGCCCAATCAACCGCGCGAAGTGATTGGCCTGGTGCAAAAGTCTCTCGGGCGGAGCTACAGCGACACCGACTATCGTGATCGCGAGCTGCGCGAACGTCTACAGGCGCTGCATCAGCAGGTACTGTTTTACAGCAACGACGAGTATCTGCAAACGCTGCTCATCCGTGATGCCGCTGTAGCTGTGGGGTGGACGAGTGATCTTTGGCAAGCCCGTTCCGTTAACCGCAACATCGAAATCATCGTGCCCCAATCGGGGACGGCTCTGTGGTGGGAAGGCTGGGCCCTGGGTGCGGGGGCAGATCCGGCCTTGTTTACGAGCCTGGCCGAGCTGCTGTACCGGCCCGAGAGCCTAGAGCGTTGCTTTAATTTCAGCCAAGTAGCCAAGGTTGCGCCAGTCACACGCTCGGAGGCACTGCTCAGACGGCGGCCTGATCTGGAGCCCCAGGTTCTCGAACGGGCAGAACTCTGGCAGCCCCTGAACCAGGCTGAGGCGCTGGCCCTGCTAGACCTCTGGCAAGCCATGGGTACAACTGTGGGCTAGACAGGTTCAACGGCTGCTAACTGGGCGGCGTAGTCTTCAATCTTGGCAAACTCAAAATGGCCCCAGACCGAACCCCAGACGACTTCGTTGGTTTCGGGATCGAGGCCCTGGTCAAGGGTCCGGTATCGCGATCGCGACCAGGTAAACTCACTTTTAAGATAAGTCTGGCGGCCTTTGCGGGTAATCTCGCAACCCTTACCCGGAATGCTCGCCCCTTTAAAACCCTCCCCCTGCCGCTCCGCAACCACCGCACAGGGGGCTAAATGAATCAGCTCACTGGCTTGCAGGGCATCAAGCTTACTAAACTCGCGACCGGCACCAATAAAGCGCTCGGGGTTCTGAATCGCATAGTTTTCAATACGGACACTTGCCGCCTCACCTGGCGTCAATTGAATCACCGCCTGACGGTAGGGCTTGCTCAAATCCAGGTCATACACCTGCTCGATATAAAAGCCATAGCCGCCCAACACCGACCAAGGCAACGGGCACTGATACACATGAATATTGGCAAACCAAACCGGATTGTCAATCGCTTGCTGCTTGTTGTTGTAATGCCCCGCCAGGGCTTGCGCCAAATCACGCACAATCTGCATCAGGTTTCCTCCATCTCAATACGCGCCCGGACAACTAACTCGGTGTCCGCCGCTAAACGCTGCCACAGGGGCTCTAGCACCACTGGGTTAAGGCTTGTTTGGGCCCGAAAGGCGGCCAAACCGGCGGCGGTGGCGTAGCGCACCACCCATTCGGTGTCCTGGCTGGTGGTGTCAAAGGCGGCGACGATCTGCTGCTGTGCCACTACCGGATCCGCGAGGTTCTGCCAGCGCAATGTCCCCAGGCCATAGGTCGCCGCCCGTCGCACACTGAGAGCAAAATCGGCGGTTGCTGCCGTAATGAGGGTTTCTAGGGCACGCGGGTCGCCAATTTGCGCCAAAGCCCGAATGCCCCAAGCCCTTGCTCCATAGTTATAGCCATCCAGCATCGCCAGCAAAGCCGGTACGGCCACCTCACCCAGACGCACTAAACCCTCAACAGCCGCCACGGCAGCGCCGGGGTTGTTATAGCCCAGCACCTCAATAAGGGTCGCGATCGCTTCGGGATCATCGCTTCCCGCCAAAGCCCTTACCGCCCGCAGCAAGGCAACGGGTGAAGCCGCCTCATTGACAGCGGCAATCTGAGCGGCGGTCTCAAGCATCACAAAAGCGAGTCCATCCAATGCAACACCGCTTTTTGCGCCTCGCAATCAGCCGCTAGCGCCTCGACGATTCCCTTGAGGGCAATCAACTTCAGGCTATTTTCAGCCGGTGTTTTCGCGATCGCCGCCGCTGCGGGCGCATAACCAATCGCCCCCAAATCCAGCAAGGCCGAGCGCCGCAGTTGTAAATCAGGATTCTGTAAGGCTTCAATCAAACGCTCACCATACTGCGCCTCACCGGTCAGTTGATACAGGGCCCGGGCCGCCGCAAACTGCACCCGTGGTTGCTCGTGAGTCAAAAAGGGCAGCACCTGGGGCACAACCGTCGCCTCACCCAGCATTCCCAGGGCTTCCAGCAGTGCCGCATAGGGCTGCTCTGGCTCAGCTAGCAAGGTTGACAGGGGCATTACTGCCGCTACCGCCCCCAACTCCCCCAGTGCCTGAGCAGCTGCTTCACGAACATAAAAATCACTACAGGCTAAGGCTGTGATCAATGCCGGCACTGCGCCAAGATCACCCAGTTTACCCAGAGCTCGCGCAGCATTACGCCGCAATGGATAGCCTCCGGCCTCTGTACGATCAGCCTCATCGGCCAAAGCCGTAATTAAACACTGAACCGCCACCGGATCAGCGAGGCGTTGCTTACCTAGCCACCAAGCGGCGTAATTACAGATACTGACATCATCGCGTTGGCTCAGATCAGCAATCGCCTGCTCACACGTTAAGTGGCGAACTTCACTCATGCGTCGGTGGTAATGGGATGAATGCCAACAATTTTGCCACCCATGCGTGTAATCCGCTTCATTTCATCATTCATGCGGGCATAGGACACTTTAATAAAAACACTGCCGCTCTTACGAAAGTTATAGGCATTTAAGTCATTACTTGTGCTCTGGCGCAAGCCTTCAACTTCATACAAGAAAAAACGCTCACCCGAAGCCGAAAGAGAAGAGCCAAATGTCTGCGAAAGCATGGTCAATTCCTTCAAGAAACAAAAATCCAGAACTCAGAGTAACTCGGTTGGTCACAAGAGCTATATCTAAGGCCCAATCTACCCAAAAGGGGGAAATCTTCCCCCCTAAAAGCTACTCGCTAGAGGCTAGCGGGTGTAATGCTGGCCACTTTGCCGCCTAGACGCTTAATTTGTTGCAGCTTGGTTAACATCTTGTCGTAGGGCACAAGGTAGGCCATGCTGCTTCGACGCACTGCCGGATAGCCCGGTTGACGCATACCCGTCACTTCAATGCGGAAAACGCGACCTGCGTCGGCGCCAAAGGGTAGCGTGCCACCCAAGGCACCATTGGGCGGATTGCCACCCTGTGAGCGGCGGTATGCCCAACCCTCAGTTGAACCCGAAGGCCCAATAATCGCTGAGGCTGAGTTCTGGCCGAGCTCACGGGCAAGACGGCTGGTATTACCCTCTAGTTGAGCGCGATCACTACTGGCGTAACCGCGATGGAGGCGGAAGATGCGCGTAAAGCCGACTGTCCGCTGACCTGTCCGGTAGGTAAAGGCGCGGTAGTAGGGCACAATCGAATCGCCAAAGGCTTCGAGATATTCGCGTGAATCGACAATCGCATCGACAACAGCGTCGTAACCCTGAGTCTGATACAGATCAAGATAGGTAACAACATCCGACTCATCGTAGGGTGCTCGACCCAAAAGATGCTTGTGGTGCAGCTCAATAACGCGGGTCTGAAAGTTAGGGTAGAAAAACTTCTGCTTATACAGTTCTGACTTGGCCAGCGTGCGCACAAATTCACGCACGGAAATATAGCCGTTACGCAGCAGTGATTCAGCACTAACAAGGCGTTCCGACTTCATTAGATAATCATTGCCCAACAAATGCCGATAGGCTGCACGAATGACAGCATCAGCATCTTCAAGACTAAACAGGGGACGCAGTTCAACGGGGCTTGTCTCGCTGTAGGTCGAGGTGCCCAGCCGCGCTGCAGCGGTAGTAATGGCCATTCATTGATCTCCTATTGCTAAACGGGGGAGCTAAGCTCCAGCTAATGGCAACGTGTTAAAGATGCAACTACTTAAGGTCTAAGCTTAAAACCTAGGCCGATTAAGTGTAATTCGAGGCAAAATTTAGTGCTAACTAAAGCTAAGATGCAAAAAATGCAAAAAGTAAATTACAAACAATACAGTGCAAAAAGAGTTTCAAAACTCATTAAGCTCTTCAACTTAGTCAAACCAAATTGAGTTGAGCTAGAAAGAACTGTTTACAAATAGCAAACACTATTTGCAAGAAAGACTATGCTTACGAAAAAGCGAGGGTGGGATCATGCCCTCCCCTCGCCTTCGACTGACGACTAGCTCAACGCGTTGATCGCGTAGTCGATGTAGGAGTTAGCTTCGGTTGCCGCATCGCCGCTCAAGCCGTGGTTAGCACGGATATTCTTGAGAGCTTCGACATACCAGCTCGGTGATAGTTCGAAGGTGCGGTTGATTTCATCAACACCCGCAAGCAGGTACTCATCCATAGGGCCAGTGCCACCGGCAATCAAGCAGTAGGTGACCATGCGGAGGTAGTAGCCGATGTCACGGGCACACTTTTCTTTGCCGACTTGGGTCGACGCGTACTGAGGCCCTTGCATTTGGGTGGTGTAAGGAAACTTGCTGTAAACAGCTTGGGCAGCGCCGCTTACAAGTTCTTGCGCCTTTTCAGTAAGGGCACGCGCTGCTTGTAAACCAGCTTTGGCTTGGTTAAAACGACCAAAGGCAGCTTGCAATTCGGTGCTGCTTAAAAAGCGCCCTTGAGAATCGGCTGCGGCTACAGCTTCGGTAAGGGGAGTTTTCATGTTGACAGTCTCCTAAGATTTTAAATTTCAGTACGTTAAAGATGCGTAATGAGCTAAGGCGACTTGGCTGAACCTCAGCTCATTAAACAGAGGGTCAGCTTAAGCAACAGCGGCGGCAGCGCGATCAAAGTAGCTGGAGATTTCCGACATCAGCGCACTGCAATCGCCGGCCGTGACGCCATTGGTGTCGTTCGCGATCGCGACTGCTGCTTCTTTCATTTTTTGAATGCCAGCCGCCGTAGAAGCACCCGGAACGCCCAGCGCGACGTAGGTTTCACGCAGGCCATTAAGGCAGCGATCTTCGAGGACACTTGCATCGCCTGAGAAGGTTGCGTAGGTTACGTAGCGGAGGATGATTTCCATATCGCGCAGGCAAGCCGCCATGCGACGGTTGGTGTAGGCATTACCACCAGGGGCAATCAGCTGAGGCTGTTCGGCAAACAGAGCGCGGGCAGCGTTGGCAACAATGGTCGAAGCATTGCTGGTGATGCGATTGACAGCATCCATGCGCTTGTTGCTTTCGGCAACAAGGTTAGCCAAAGCATCGATTTGTGAAGTTGAAAGGAACTCGCCACGGGTATCGGCTTGGGCCACAACCTTGGTAAAGGCATCTAACATAAATTGCTTCTCCTAACGGCTTAAAAAGCACTGTCACACTATATAAAACGCAAACTAGACACTTTAATTCCGCACACATTCGAGAGGGGACTAAAGTTAGCTGTCTTGCGCCATCCATTTATACCCTGACGTTTGGTAGATTATGAGCGAGATGTTTCATTTTTTTACAAAAGGTAAGCAAGAACCAGGCATCGCCCAGACAATGACCAACAGATGCGGTGCAGGGGCTTGCTCCTCGCTTATCGTGCCTAGGGTTTTGAGAAGCCCTAGCTAAAGGCGCTTGCTGTGCGGCCACATCGCATGACCTCTTATAATTGAGGCATTCTTTTTGGCCTAAGGCTGTCGTTAAAATTCTCAGTTTGTAATATTTTGTAAATTTTTGGAGAGTCAGTAGTGGCACTACCGCTTTTGAATTACACCCCATCCAGTCAAAACCAGCGCGTAAAGGGCTTTGAGGTGCCGGGGGATGAACAGCCGCGCATTTTTACGACCGATAACCTTCTATCGCCAACCGATATGGATGTGCTGATTGAGGCGGCTTATCGTCAGATGTTCTTCCATGCCTTCAAGTGGGATCGGGAGAAGTTCCTCGAATCGCAGCTCCGTAACGGCCAGTTGACCGTGCGCGACTTTATCCGAGGCTTGATGCTATCAAAGACCTACCGCAGCAGCTTCTACGAGAAAAACAGCAACTACCGTTTTGTCGAGCAGTGCGTACAGCGGGTGCTGGGTCGTGACGTTTATAACGAGCGTGAAAAAATTGCTTGGTCGATTGTGGTTGCGACCAAGGGCTACCAAGGCTTTGTCGATGCACTGCTTGATAGCGAAGAGTACCTAACAGCCTTTGGCTACAACATTGTGCCCTACCAGCGTCGTCGGGTTCTGCCTGGTCGTGCCCAAGGCGAGATGCCCTTCAATCTCAAGTCACCACGCTACGACGAGTACCACCGTCGTCAACTGGGCTTCCCGCAGGTGATTTTTACACCCAAGCGGCGCGGTCTGCGCATCGAAGGCAAGGCAGGCGATCCGGCCAACTACCTCTCGATGGCCCGCAGCATCAATGTGCGGGCAACCACCACCTCGGGCACCTCGGTATTGAGTGGCGATTATATGAGCAAGGTGCCTGTGCGCCGCTAAGCCGCCCCAGTGTTAGCCATACAAAAGTGTGGCTGTAGCAGGACAAGGCAGATTAGCTGCAATCAATGTAGCCAATTACAGCAGACGTCGTGACTACGGCATTAAGCGGGTGGTGTGGTGCTGCCCGCTTTTGAACTGCTCACTGTTTAGGCAGCCAGCAGATCAGCTGCCGCCTCAGCCGTGGCATCAGACCGGCTGAATCGAAGGATTAGATAAGAGATTGCGTAAACTTAAGTAAAGAACCTAACGTACGGCAGCAGACTATGAATGCCCTAGAATTTTTGCAATTGAGTGAAGGTCGCTGGCGCTCGCATCGCATTGTGCATCACCTTGCTTTTCGGCAAGTAGAGACGGGAGAGCTTCAGATTGAGGTGCGCTCGGTGGCGGCGGATGATCCGACGGTGGCTGCCCTGTGCAAAGACCACGATATTGATCCCAGTCTCGCGATCGGTGGCTCGCAAGTGCGTTGGGGCGGCACGATGGCTTGGGATCAGGATGAAACCCATGCGGGCTCAACCCTGATGGTGCTAGTGCCCGAGACTGAAACCAGTGGCAAGCTCCTGCGCGAGCAAGGCTATGCCGAGAAGATTCCGGCGATCGGAGCCTATGAGATTGATGCCGCTGGGGCGTTTGTCTTGACCACTGAGTACGAAACGATGAGTGCAATTGAGCGGTTTACCTTCTCGGCAGACGGTCAGTTACGCTTCCGCTCGAGCACAGTCAAGCGTTTTGGTGGCTTTAGTACAGCTTCATTTTGTACCGAGTTTCGCGATGGTTCGGCAGTCGCCGCCGCAGAGACGGCAGCCGCTTTGCAACCGTCACTGTTGGGTGGCTAGCCTGCATGTGCTGGTAGACTACGTTGGCCAATCGAGGCGAGAGTGCTGGGCTTAGGCAGCAGCACTAACTGGCGTTGCGGTCACTTCGGGGGCACTACTCGTTTCCGTGATCGGAAACAGTTCGATGTGGTTAAAGAGGGTGGTAACAAAGGCAAATAGCAAGAAAGGTAGGGAGATTACCAACACAAGGCCGACTGTCGCAAATGCGAAAATGGGATTGGTCGCCATGGCGGCCAAGGCGGTACCAAGGCTGATGAGGATAACGATCAACCAAGCGATGACTTGGGCATAAATATCCCCAAACGACAAAGTGCAGCGAAAGCGATAGGTGTCGTATCCATTAAGCATGGCTGTATCCTAAAACAGGTATCAAAGTGGCCTTTATTCTAGTCAGCGGCCTGCGCCCTTACGGGGTTCGATCATATTTTTTATTGATTTAGATTTTTATTGATTTATTGTCGACGGCGCCAAGGCAACACACAGCAACACGGCCATGATTTGACTTAGGTAAGAATTAGGTAAGGACGATGGCAACCATTTTACGAACCTGGAGTTACCAGTACCCCTGGCTGTATCAGACGATCGCGAGGGCAACAGCACTATCGGTGGGTGGCTTTGAGCGTTTTCACCAGTTACCCCTGACTGGGGTTGAAATTGCGCGAACTGACCGCGTCTTAGATCTCTGCTGCGGGCGGGGAGAGGCGACAGCGACCTTGCTGCGCTACTCGGATCATGTTGTGGGCCTTGATGCTTCACCCAAGGCGATCGCGACGGCGCGGCAGCAGGTACCAGCGGCCACCTATGTCGAGGGCTGGGCGCAAGCATTACCCTTTGAGGCAGCAAGCTTTGATTGGGTGCATGTCAGTGTGGCACTCCACGAAATGCCACCGGCTGTACTGGCTGAGACTATAGCGGAGGTCTGGCGCGTGCTCAAGCCCGGCGGGCGGTGGTTAATGCTCGACTTTCATCAACCGCCACTGTGGTTGTGGCCAGGCTTGGCACTGTTTTTGTGGTTATTTGAAACCGAAACAGCATGGCAACTTCTGGCTACAGACTTGGCGGCTGAGCTGACGGCGGTAGGCTTTGAACCCGTCACACAGTCTTTAGCGGGTGGGGGCGCGCTCCAGATTCTGCAAGCAACGAAGCCGGTAGGTTCACAGTAAAGTCTGTCCATTGGTGGTCACTGCTGACGCTGATGCTGCCACCTAAATAGTCAACCAGTTGCTTAACGAGGGCTAGGCCCAAGCCTGTGCCGCCCTGTTGCCAGCGATCAAGTTGGGGAATGCGGTAAAAGCGTTCAAACACGCGCCCAAGTTCGGCAGCCGGAATTGAGGCGGTGTTGCGGATCGTAAATGTAAAAACACTACTCTGCCAGTAAACACTGATTTCGATGCTGCCACCGGAGGGGGTGTATTTGCAGGCGTTAGTCATCAGCTCTTGAATGATCCGTTCCCAACGCAAGGTTGAAGCCCAGATATAGCCGGGTAAGTCGGCAAGGCCGCTTGTTTTGAGGTGAAGTTTACGGATTTCGCGGGTCGCCTGGGTTGCAGCAAGATGATGCTCCAGCCAGGGACGCAGATCCAGCGGATCGAGGGGGCCATCGTTTGGATTAGCTTCGAGGCGTTGCAGTTCGAGGAGATCGTTGACGAGGGCAATTTCGCGCTGACATTCGGAGCGTAGTACCCGCAGATATTCTTGCTGCTTGATCGAGAAACCGTGGTCGCGTTGGGTCAGCTCCAGCATCTGGATGGACATACGCATACTGGTGAGGGGGGTGCGCAGTTCATGGGAAACAGTACTAAGAAAGTCGTCTTTGAGGTGGTTGAGGCGCTCCAGTTCGAGCACTTGTTTCTGGGCGGCGGTGTAGAGCCGCGCCTGGCGCACAGCGATGGCGCATTGATTGGCGACCTGCTGTACCAGACTGAGTTCAAGGTCGCTAAACTCCCGCTCAGGCTGATCAATGAGGCTGAGATCACCCAGCATTTCCGGCGTTTCACCCGCAATCATGATCGGGATGACCAGCACACTGAGACGGTTGGCGACACAGCAGCTGAGGCTGTATTCCCGAGCATAGGTCGGCGGGGCGCTGGGCAGATTCGTGTCATCAAAGACGTTGGTTTGACACTCGCGGACATTGAGGGCGCGCCGCAGTTCAACCTGCACCGCTGCCAAAATTTGGCCTTCATCGAGGCTGTCACGCATGATTTGGGTAATGCGCTTCAGAAGTGCTTCAAAGCCCAGCACTTGAACGAGGGTAGCGGTACGCTCGGCAACTTGAGCTTGGAGGGTGGCGTTAAAGGTTTCAATGGTTTGGTAGAGTTCGGCCTGCTGGATCGCGATCGCGATTTGGTTACCAATACTCTGCAGCAGCTCCATCTCCCAGGTGGGCCAGGTACGGCGATCCTGGCAATGGTGGGCAATGATCAACCCCCAGAGTTGATCACCATGGACGAGGGGCACGACCAAATTGGCGCGGACATCCAAGCTCACCAGCAAATCGCGATGGCAGTCTTGGACCGCGGGCGTATGGATATCGGCAATCGCTTTGATTCGCCCCTCAATGTACTGCGGCTGCCAGGTACTGACGAGACACGGATCGACAATCTCGCGACCCATAATCGACCAGTGAGGCGCGCTGACTGCCTCCATAACAATGCGATTGATTCCCTGAAGGCGGTAGATTACTACCCGATCCACATTAAGCAAATCGCGCACTTCGGTAACCGCCGTGCGGAGGGTCGTCTCTAGATCAAGCGACCGCCGTACTTGATGAATAATGCGGCTGAGGACTTGCTCGCGATCGCGAGTGCGCTTGAGCTCGGCGGTGGCGAGTTTGCCCTGAACCAGTCGCTTGACACGCTGCATAACCAGTTGCATGTTGGCGGGTTTGGGAATAAAGTCACTCGCACCCAAACCAAACCCACGCTCAATCGCTTCCGAATCATCAAGAACTGTGAGCAGCACAACATCGGTATCTGGCGCAAGCGCCTTGATCGCTTGACAGCACTCAAAGCCATTCATTGGCCCCGCAAGCTGAATATCCAAGAGCACCAGCACGGGCTGAAAATCGGCAATACAGGCGATTGCCGTTTCCCCATGCTCGCAAACCCGAACCGTGTAACCCTGCTTCTTGAGGCAATGGCCTAGGAGGGTTTGCAGCGCCGGATCATCTTCAACAATAAGGATGCGGGACATGGAGTGCTCTCGGTTAGCCTCCATTCTACTCGTTGCTACGGCTGGATTTGAGTGCCTAGATGCGAACTGCTATCTGTCGCAAACACCGGACGGCAATGTGGTTCACCGCAGCAATTCTAAGGCTGTTTTTTCGCCGCTCGCGATCGCTCCTTCGATACTGCTTTGGTAGAGATACTCACCTGTTAAGAACAAATTCGTCAGCGGCGTGAGGGGTGTCGGCGCTTGGGCGCTAAAGCCGGGGGGTTGCTGAAACTGCGCAAAGGGAATGCGGTAGCTGCGCAGGTGCCGTAGAGGTGGACAATCCCTAAACCACTGCTGGAGTTGCTGCTCACAGGCACGCACAGCGACGGCGCTTGTATCGTTTGCCAGTACCGTCACCGAAAGTAGGTGTTGCCCTGGGGGTGCCAGTTGGGGGCTGACGTTGCTGAGTTGCATGATTTGGTTGATGCGCTGGGTTGAGCTGTCACCATCATCTGCATCGCCGTCAAGGGGATTGCTGTTGAGATAGAGCACCGGCTCTGGGTACAGCGGACGATCACTGGCAAAGTAGTGACAACTGACGGGGCGCGCTTGGGCTGGTAGCAGGCTGTGACAGCTGGCGGGCAACAGTTGGCGAGCGCTAGCGGCATTGGTGGCACAGACAACCCGACTCACGGGCAGATGTTCACCATCAGCACCCTCAATCGCCGTAATCTGGTCGCCCTCAAGCACCAGTGCTTTCACTGGATAATTAGTGCGAATCTTGTCTGCCGGTAGGTCCTGCGCAAGCTGCTGGCTCAGCTCACCCATCCCCAGGGCCGGCGTGACGATGCGGCCACCTGCCAGCATTTTGAAATAAAACCAGAAAAGGTTGGCACTGGTTTCGAGGGCCGAATCGAGAAAAATACCGCCGTAAAAAGGCCGAAAGAAACTCGCGATCGCGAGCTCCGAGAAACCCCATTGCCGCAAAAATGTCAGGGTTGAGACATCCGGTTGCTGAAATATTTGCACTGTCGTTTTACGCTGGGCCGCCACCCGCAAACGCAGCACATTCAGCTTGTCGCCCAGACCTAACAAAGGATTGGTGATCGAACTGAGCAAGGTCTGGGGTTGGCGCAGCGGATCGCCGAGGGGATAGGCGGTGCCCGCTTTGACCAACACCGCCCCAGGGGCATAATCACAGAGATTCAGGGCCGCCAAATCAAGATGACGCTGTACCGCTGGATAGGCCGTAAACAACACCTGAAAGCCCTGATCGAGCCGGAAGCCCTCAACATTATCGGTTTTGACCCGCCCACCAACCTGCGCCGACGCTTCGAGGATCAGCCAGTCGCGATCGCCTGCCGCCCAGAGCATCTTGGCGCAGGTGAGACCCGCCAGACCCGCGCCGATAATTACTGTCGTCATCCCAGGTCTCCAGACGAGCCGCTCTCGCATTGTAAAGTGAGGAAGTAAAGGCTCTGAGGGCAAGAATGCGCCGCTGGTTACTCGTGATCCTCTGTACCGTGTGTCTGCATACGCTTACATTACCCGCGTGGGCGCTGCCGTCTAGCAATGCCATTACCGACTATGCCACCCTGCTGCGCCGTGCACTGCCCTACGAACAACCGACCCTGCACAAAGTTGATGAGTTGCTTTATAGCGCCATGCAGGGTACCAAGCGCAGCCGTTGGAGCGAGACCAAACGCGATCTCGAGCAAGGTCAGAAGCAGCTTCAGCGCAATGCCAAAGCGCTCCAGACCGATGCCACTAAAGCCGCCGACTATGCCGAGCTGACCGCCGCCGTTGATGCCGCTGTCGGTGTTGTCGATAGTCGCGATCGCGACCAAGTTGGCCCTGCCATCGATAGCGCCCTCGCCCGCCTCGGCGAGCTGGAATACGACTTTGTTACCTACACCGGGCCGACGATCCCGCCTGCCTATGCCGATCTGCCCTACCTCGCAGGCTACGCCACCGTCGACCTTGAAACCAGTGTCGGTACCTTTTCGCTGCTGCTCGATGGCTACAACGCCCCCCTCACCGCTGGTAACTTTGTTGATCTCGTTCAGCGCCATTTCTACGATGGTCTCGATTTTGACCGGGTTGAAATTGATTTTGTTGCCCAAGGCGGCAAACCCAGCGATGCCGATGGCTACATCGACCCCGCTACGGGTCTCATGCGCACCATCCCCCTCGAAATTCGCCCCGAAGGTTTAGAAACACCAATCTACGGCCAAACCCTGGATGATGCTGGCTTCTGGAACGAACTGCCAGCCCTACCCTTTGCCGCCAAAGGCGCGATCGCGATGGCCCGCTACAGCAGCGAAGCCAACAGCGCCTCGTCACAGTTCTTCTTCTCGATGGCTAACCCCGACGTTACCCCTGCGGGTCTCAACCTCTTGGATGGTCGCTATGCCGTCTTCGGTTACACCACCGCCGGGACCGAATACCTCGACAACATCCACGAAGGTGATCGCATCCTCAAAGCCACCGTCACCAGCGGCCTTGACCGACTCATCCAACCCGCTGCTTAAACGTGCGCGGTGATCTCCAAGCCGTAGGCTGATCCCAGCTATTGACTCATCCCATGGCATGACCCCCCTCAACCTTGATGCAAGTTGAAGCCAAGCGGTCGGCAACTATGTCTATACTGAGGAAGAGTCGTTAAGCAATGTGACAGTCGCTCGTGTTCGTCTTGACAGGTTACGACTATTTTCTGGTCTTCTTGCTCGTCTGTGCCCTTTTGGCTGGCGTGGCCCTGATTGCCAGTAGTCTCTTGGCACCGAAAAAGCGTCAGGTGCTCCGCACAACCACCTACGAGTCAGGGATGGAGTTGCAAGGCGGTGCTTGGATTCAGTTCAACATCCGCTACTACATGTTTGCCCTCGTCTTCGTTATTTTTGACGTGGAAACGGTGTTTCTGTATCCCTGGGCCGTTGCCTTTCACCAGTTGGGTGTGTTGGCCTTCGTCGAAGCGATTATTTTTGTCGCGATTTTGATTACCGGTCTCGTGTATGCCTGGAGAAAAGGAGCCTTGGAATGGTCGTAAGTAAAGATACCCCCCAAGCTAACCCGCCCAAGGAATTACTCTTTCCGGCGGCAACCCCTGAGGTTACCTCAGATCTTTCAAATAACGTCATCCTCACTACCCTCAACGACCTCTACAGTTGGGCGCGGATGTCGAGTGTTTGGCCACTGCTGTATGGCACAAGCTGCTGTTTTATCGAATTTGCGGCCATGATTGGGGCGCGGTTCGATTTCGATCGCTTTGGCTTGTTGCCCCGTTCTTCGCCCCGTCAGGCCGATTTAATCATCACGGCGGGCACCGTAACGATGAAAATGGCACCAGCTTTGGTCAAGCTCTATCAGCAAATGCCAGAGCCCAAGTATGTAATTGCCATGGGTGCCTGCACGATTACGGGCGGTATGTTTAGCTCTGACTCCTACACCACCGTGCGCGGCGTCGATAAGTTGATTCCTGTCGATGTCTACATTCCCGGTTGCCCACCCCGCCCCGAAGCGATTCTGGATGCGATCATCAAGCTGCGCAAAAAGATTGCGGCTGAGGACATGCGCGAGCGCGGCAACTTGCTGCCAACTCACCGCTTCCATACCGTGAAGCATAACCTCAAGGCCGTACCGCCAATTTTGACTGGCAAGTACCTTGAGTCAGAAACCCGGCAAACTCCGCCCGCCGCCCTCATGGAAGCGATGGGTGTACCTGTGCCGCCTGCGTTGCTGACTGCTCAACCTGAAACGGTGAATTCCTAATGAGCGATACCGAAAACACCACGCCCGAAGCAACCCCCGAAACGGGCTCTGAAGCGGCGGTCGTTGAGCGTGGCCCAATTTCTCAGTTTCTGAGTGATAACGGCTTTGAGCATCGCTACAACGGTAAAGACCATCGTGGCGTTGAAGTGATTGAGGTTGATCGCGAGTTTCTGCTGGTGGTCGCGACCGTTCTCTACGGCTCAGGCTTCAACTACCTGCAATGCCAGTCGGGCTATGACATGGGGCCAGGCCAACCTTTGGTCAGTACCTATCACCTAGCCAAGCTTACCGATGCTGCCTCTCAGCCCGAAGAAATTCGGCTAAAGGTGCTTGTACCCCGCGAAGATCCCCGGGTACCCTCAGTCTTCTGGATTTGGAAGACGGCTGACTGGCAAGAGCGTGAAACCTATGACATGTACGGCATCATCTATGAGGGTCACCCGAACCTCAAGCGTATTTTGATGCCAGAAGACTGGGTAGGCTGGCCGATGCGCAAAGACTACATTACGCCTGATTTCTACGAACTGCAGGACGCCTACTGATGCTGCCATTTATCTTGTTGGCAGGCTATGGCGGTGGTGCTTGGTACACAGCCAAGCGGGTGGATCGAGCCTACACGGGCTCGGGTAAGTGGGCGGTTGTCGCCCTCTGGCCTGTGTTGATGGTTTCCTCCAAGCGCTTTCGCCAAAACTTGCGTCGCTGAATGATTGCCCATGACTGACTTGTTCCAAGCCAGCCTCTTTGGTGAAGCGGTGTCTGAGCCGCCCACACCTGAGGCTTTGTTTGCTGATTTGCCCAGTCTGCGGCAGACCTGCTTGGTGTGCCAGCAATGTGATTTAGCGGCAACCCGCACCCATGTTGTGGTCGAGCGGGGCAACCCTCAAGCGCGGCTGATGATTATTGGTGAGGGGCCAGGTCAACAAGAAGACGAGCAGGGCTTGCCCTTTGTGGGCAAGTCAGGTCAGCTACTCGACAAAATCTTGCAGTCGGTGCAGTTTGACCCTAGCCAAGATGTCTATGTCTGCAACGTGGTGAAGTGTCGCCCCCCCAACAACCGTGTGCCCACCACTGAAGAAATGGCGGCTTGTACACCCTATTTATTTGAGCAAATCCGTCTGGTTGATCCGCAAATTATTTTGCTGACCGGAGCAACGGCGATGCAAGCTATTTTGCAAGAGAAGCGGGGCATTACTAAAATTCGGGGGCAGTGGTTTGAATGGCAGGGGCGCTGGGTGATGCCAATTTTCCATCCGGCCTATTTGCTGCGCAACCCCTCGCGGGAGCCAGGCAAGCCCAAGTGGCTGATGTGGCAGGATATTCAGGCGATTAAGCAAAAGTGGCAGGAACTGGCATCGGCTTGATTGCTCGCACTCCAGACAGCTAGCTCACATTGCTTGCTACAGCTGTCGCCAATTTTCAGTCACTAAACCCAGTACGCGGTCAAACTCCCTCTGGTTTGCGGTAACCATACGCAGGTTGTGGTGCTGGGCTGTTGCGGCAATCAAGACATCGTACGCACCAATAGGATGGCCTTGGCGCTTGAGAGCAGCCCGAATGTGCGCCGCTTGTTCGGCTTCTTCGCGACAGAAGGGGAGGATCGTTACGGAAGACAGCAAGCTAGAAATTGCTGACTCGATCTTCTGAGCACGTTGGGGATTAAGCACTAGACCATAACGTAGCTCCATAACCGTAACGACTGAGATCGCAATATCCACAGGTGGAGTTTGTTTGAGCCTCGTTTGGGTGCCAGCCTCACCTCGGATGAAATCGCTGATGACACAGGTGTCAAGCAGATACTGCATCAGAGTAGCTCTGGATCAGAGGGTGCAAGGAGTTCGCCACGGTAGGATTCAAATGCCGGGAAGTCAGCTATACCCTCGTAGGTTAAGACAGGCTCCGACCACTGAGCCGCAACCTTGGGTGATGTTTGCATAGTCTGACGCAGGGCCTGAAGGATGACTGTTTGCAGCGGCGTATTGGTCGCAGCTGCTTGGCGAATCAGGTCGTGTTCAAGGTCTGGCGGCAACTGGATTGTAATGTGCATAGGTTTACCGAGGAATATGAGGGGGTGCTGACTATTGTTAGCATGTTGACCCGAAGACCAACCTTCTGAGTCGGTATCTGGTGCCACTGAGGTCTTCCCCCTTGTTCTGCGATGCCCTCGCCGGGGATGCTGGCATTAGTGCCGTTGAAGTCATCATGAGTCGTCTGCGTACCCTGATTCGTTATTTGCAGCCACACCAGCGCCAAGTTTGGCTTGGGATCGGGGCGCTATTGCTGGTTAATGCCATCGGGGTGTTTTTGCCCTGGTTTATCAAAATCGCGATCGACGAGTTTAGCGATGTTGTCCGGACGGGTAGCGATCTGCTGGGGGTTCGCGATCGGTTGTTGGTCTATGTCTTGATTGTGCTGGCTACCTCAACGCTCATGGGGGCAGTGCGCATTGCCTCGCGAGTGTGGATGTTTGGTGCGGGGCGTTTGGTTGAGTTTGACCTGAAGCGGCAAATTTTTGGCCATCTTTTGATCTTGCCACCCAGCTACTTTCAGTCGCAATCAGCAGGCGATATTATCAGTCGCGCCACAAGTGATGTCGAAAATCTACGGCGGCTGGTCGGTTTTGCGGTGTTGAGCTTAATTAATACCTTTTTTGCCTATCTGCTGACCCTCCCGGCGATGCTCTTGATTGATGTCCGCTTGACGCTGATTGCGCTATCGGTCTATCCGGTGATGCTGGTGTTGGTGCAGGTGAGTAGTGATCGGCTGCGGCTAGAGCAGGCAACGGTTCAGGATCGCCTCAGTGAAGTGAGTGAGCTGATCCAGGAGGATATGAACGGTATCGGCCTGATTAAGGTCTATGCCCAAGAACAAAACGAGCAACGTGCCTTTGGTCAACGCAACCGCCACTTGCTGGATGCCAATCTGGCGCTAGCCCGGACGCGCAATATTCTGTTTCCGGCGCTTGTGGCACTGGCAGGTACCGGCATTTTGGTGCTGCTGGTGATTGGTGGGCCCCAGATTGCTCGGGGTGAGATCAGTCTAGGGGAGCTATCGGCGTTGACGCTTTATGTGGAGCGCTTGGTGTTTCCAACGGCTTTGTTAGGCTTTACGATTACGGCCTATCAGCGGGGCCAGGTGAGTATCGACCGGTTGAATACGATTCTGCAAACCACTCCGGCGATCGCGAATGTGCCTGGGGCAGTAGCCCTAGAGTCGGTGCGCGGTGAGATTCGGGCCCAGGGTTTGAGCTTTCGCTATGCTGGTGCCCTTGAGCCCGCGTTGCAGGATTTAGGCTTTACGGTGGCGGCAGGGACAACCGTCGCGATCGTCGGGCCGATTGGTTCGGGCAAATCGACGCTGGCTAATGCCTTTCCGAGGTTGCTGGATATTGCGCCAGGGCAGCTGTATCTCGATGGGGTTGATTTAACCCAAGTGCAACTGCGCTGTTTGCGGCGGGCGATTGCCTATGTGCCTCAGGATAGTTTTCTGTTTGGCATGTCTGTGCGGGATAACATTCGCTATGGGCGGCCTGATGCAAGCGAGGCCGAGGTGATTGAGGCCGCCAAGGCAGCCTACATCCATGCCGAAATTCTTAATTTTCCGCAGCAGTACGACACGCTCGTTGGTGAGCGGGGTATTACCCTTTCGGGGGGGCAACGGCAGCGGGTCGCTTTGGCGCGGGCGCTGTTGATGGATGCCTCGGTGTTGGTGCTCGATGATGCTCTGTCTAGTGTTGATAACCAAACGGGGCAAGCAATTTTGGATCAGTTGCGGCGCTATCGCAAGACGGTGGTGTTTATCTCCCATCGGATGACGGCGGCAGCTGATGCAGATCAGATTTTGGTGATGGATACCGGGCGGATTATTCAGACGGGAACACACCAGAGCTTGCTTCGCGATCGCGAGGGGCTGTACGCCCGTCTGTGGCAGCAACACGAATGGGAGAGTGTGCTGGCCTAGAAACTTGCGACCATTCTCAATAGCTGGTGATCGGTTTAAGATGGGGTGCTGCTAGTTTTGCGAGACCGTTGTGCGGACGCTCACCCCCTGGACCGGCTTTTTGTGGTTGGTGGCCCTGATTCTTTCGATTCCACTGCTGATGGTTGTGGTCAGCCTGGCCGAGCCCGCCACAGAAGTCTGGCAGCATTTGGCGCGCACGGTGCTGCGGGGCTATATCCTCAATTCTTTGGGCCTGATGCTGGGGGTAGCGATGGGTACGATCGCGATCGGCGTGAGCACGGCCTGGCTAGTCAGTCTGTGCCGTTTTCCAGGGCGGGGAATCTGGGCTTGGGCCTTGCTGCTGCCGCTCGCTGCGCCAGCCTATGTCTTGGCCTATACCTACACGGATTTGCTGGATTTTGCGGGGCCGGTGCAGTCGGGCTTACGGGCTTGGTTTGGTTGGGGTGCGCGGGATTACTGGTTTCCCCGCGTTCGTTCCCTGGGCGGGGCGATCGCGATGTTGGTTCTGGTGTGGTATCCCTACGTCTATCTCAACGCCCGCGCCACATTTTTGAGTCAGTCAGCGCGCCTCCTCGAAGCAGGCCGCAGTTTAGGCGCACCACCTTGGCGGAATTTTTGGCAGATAGCCCTACCCCTTGCCCGCCCGGCGATTGCGGCGGGGGTGGCTCTTGCCCTGATGGAGGCCCTCAATGACTACGGCACCGTGAAGTATTTTGGTGTTAACACCTTTACAACCGGCATTTTTCGTACCTGGTTTGGCTTAGGGGAACGCGCCGCCGCCGCGCAGCTAGCGGCCTTGACACTTGTGTTTATTGCCGCGATTGTTCTACTTGAAAAAGCCTCCCGGGGGCGCAGCCGTTACCACCAAACCCAGATCAGTAGTGCCTATCAACCTCTGTATACCCTGCGTGGCTGGCACATCAGCGTGGCTAACCTTGTGTGTGCTCTGCCGGTGGTGGCCGGTTTTGTTGTACCGGGGGTGCGCCTGATTCAGATGAGCTTACGGGTGGCCCAACCCGACCCGCGCTTTTGGCAGTACGCCTTTAATTCGATTGCCTTGGCAACCGCGAGTGCCGTCATCGCGATCATCCTAGCCTTGCTGTTTCTCTACAGCTATCGTGTTAATCCCTCGCGCTGGGTGTATCTGGCGGGACGGGTGGCGGCCTTGGGCTATGCCGTACCGGGGGCGGTGATTGCTGTCGGCATCGTTATTCCCTTTGGCTGGTTCGACAACCAAATGGATAGCTTTATGCGCGCCAGCTTCAATATCTCGACGGGGCTGATCCTGAGTGGCACGGTTGTCGCCCTGCTGTTTGCCTATCAGGTGCGCTTTTTGGCGGTGTCCTTCGGCAGTGTCGAAGCAGGGCTTAGCCGCGTACACCCTAATTTGGATGAAGCCGCCCGCAGCCTCGGGAAACATCCCCTGAGTATTATTCGCCAAGTGCATCTGCCGCTGATTGCCCAGAGCATCGGTGCTGGGGGCTTGATTGTGTTTGTCGATGTGATTAAGGAATTGCCTGCCACCCTGCTCCTGCGGCCCTTTAATTTTGAGACGCTGGCCGCCCGTGTCTACCGTCTGGCCTCGGATGAGCGCTTGGCCGAATCAGCACCGGGGGCTTTGGTGATCGTAATCGTCGGGATGTTGCCAGTGTTCCTGCTAATTTGGACTCATGCACAGCAACAAAGAACCGATCGTCGAATTACGGGGGATCAGCAAGCGCTTCGGCTCGCAGATCGTCCTCGATAACGTTGATCTCACGGTGTATGCCGGTGAAGCCCTCGCGATCGTTGGCCCCTCGGGCACGGGTAAATCCACGATTCTGCGCATTCTGGCCGGCCTGACACCAGCTGATGCGGGTACGGTGCAGTGGCGGGGTAAACCAGCCCAGTCGGCTACCAACCTTGACCGGGTACCCGAGCGTTTGGGGATGGTTTTTCAGCAGTCGGCGCTGTTTGATTCCCTGACGGTGCAAGAAAATGTGGGCTTTTTGCTCTACCAGCATTCAAAACTCCCCCATAAACGGATTCGTGAGCTGGTGCGGCAAAAACTCGAAGCGGTCGGTTTGCCTGGCATCGAAGATCGTTTGCCAGCCCAACTCTCGGGCGGGATGCGCAAGCGGGTCAGCTTTGCCCGCGCCATTATGGAAGACCCCGACGATCCGAGTGATGATCCGCTCATTCTGCTCTATGACGAACCGACAGCGGGTCTTGATCCGATTGCTTCAACGGTGCTCGAAGACCTCATTCGTCACTTGCAACAGCACCAAAGAGTCTGTGAAACCTACGTGATTGTGACCCACCAAGACAGTACGATCCGGCGGACTGCTGATCGTATTGTTTTGCTCGCTCAGGGTAAAGTACGGTGGATAGGGCGTGTAAACGAAATTGACAGCGTTGATGACCCCTACGTGCATCAGTTTTTTAGCGGCAGTCTCGAGGGACCAATTCAGCCACGGGAGGACTAGATGCGATCGCGACACCTAAGAGATGGCATTGCGGGCCTGCTGATTTTGGCGGGCCTCGTCGGTGCGACCGGCCTCTACTTTTGGTTGAATAACCGCACCCTAAACAATCGCGGCTATACCTTTGCTGTGCGCTTTGATGATGCGGGTGGCCTCTTGCCGGGAGCAGCAGTCCGCCTGCGCGGTGTCCAAATTGGCCGTGTGGAGTCGATTGAGCCCGGCGCCGACTCGGTACTTGTGGGGGTTTCGATCACCAACAACGCGATCGCGATTCCCCGGGATGCCACGGTTCTCTCAAACCAAACCGGCCTCATTGGCGAAACCGCCCTTGAAATCTCGCCCCGCACGGTGGTTGTGCTTGACCCCGAATCGGGTATCACGCCCGTCAGTGAGCTTTGTGACCCCGCCCAGCTCATCTGTCAGGGCGATGTCATTGAGGGCCGCTTGGGCGTGAACTATACCCAGCTTGTGTTGCAGCTTGATAGCCTGGTTAGCCGCATTGACGACGAAGCCTTCTTTCAGCGGTTTGCTGATTTAACCGAAAGCATTACCGAAGCGGCAGAAGCCTTCAGCTCCCTCAGTCAGAGCCTCGAAAATGAGGTTGATTTTGAGAGCTTTACTGCCGCTGCCGACTCATTATCCGGGGCCGCCGACGAAGTTCAGGCCACCGCCAGCCGCATGAATACAGCCATTGAGCGTCTCGAACCTCAGCTCAGTACCGCTCTTGACGAAGTCACCGCGTTCTCTAGCGATATTAGGGCCATCACCAGTAGCCTGCGCCCCGTCCTGAGCGAACCTCAGTTTGGCGATAACCTCAGCCAGAGCGTGGACCAACTCGCGATCGCGACCACCGAAGCCGCAGCGGCTGCGACCCACTTCAACACCCTTGTTGCTGGCATCAGTGACCCCGACACCATTGCCAGCCTGCGCACCACCCTCGACTCAGCGCGCGTCACCTTTGAAAATGCTGAAAAAATTACCGCCGACCTTGACGAGATGACCGGCGATCCGGCCTTTCGGGACAACTTTCGGCGTCTAGTCGAAGGTTTGGGCAACCTGGTATCCACCGCACCCGGTTCTGTCCAGCCAGTCAGCTTCAGCCCCGTAACGTTCCGCCAACAGCTGTAGGCAGCGTGGGTGATATGGGTATCGTTACGTCACATTTATTATCAGACTATGTGACGAGAACGCTCATGTTGGTACATGACAAGCTGCCCCCGCAGATTTGCCGACCCGACACTAGGCTGTGCCGCTGAAAAAAGATCAGTTCAGGCCGTGCCCGTCTAGGAATGGGATTGCTGCTGCCGCCGCTTCTGCGCCAGATGGCAAGCGCCACAG
>CAZAGN010000025.1:0-35468 GCA_964484905.1 uncultured bacterium
AATTTACAATCAAGTCCATCCAACTTTTTGTCTAAACTAAAGAGTAGATCTCTTTAATGTCTTAATTAGGATTCGACATTGTTGAGAATGCCTTTACGAGTTTAGAGAATCGCTGATTTAAGCATGGTTCTAGAGATTTCAGGCCCTTGGGAGGGTGTTACGAATCACCCCAAAGTTCAGCAAGGCGACGATCGCGACCGCAGGCAAAGCGATAAAACTCGTAGCGTACGGGATTGTTAATGTAATAGTCTTGGTGATAGTCTTCGGCGGCATAGAACTCACTGGCAGGGATAACCTCAGTCGCGATCGACTGTGCTAGTTGATTGCCGACCTGGGTCTTTGACGCTACCGCGAGTTCGGCTTGCTCGGGGGTGTGTGTGAAGACGGCTGTGCGGTATTGACTGCCCCGATCACAAAATTGGCCACCGCCATCCAGGGGGTCAACATTGCGCCAAAACACCTCAAGCAGCGTTTCGTAGCTCACTTGGGCTGGGTCGTAACTCACTTGCACGACCTCAATATGCCCCGTATTGCCCGCGCTGACCTGGCGGTAGCTTGGGTTGGCGACGGTACCCCCCATAAACCCCGATACCGTGGCACTCACACCCTCTAGCTTGTCGTAGGGAGACTCCATACACCAGAAACAACCACCGGCGAAGGTGGCAACATCCGCCCACACCGGGAGGGTACTCCCGAGGAGGAGGCTCAAGCCGAGAATGGCGCTCAGAATTGCCCGTTGCAAATACCGCATTACATACACACTCTAAAACCCTTTCCTAGCTTAGCGGTGCCGCTTCCTCAAAATGCGGTAGCGTTTTGGGTAGGGTTGCAGAGTGCCATGCCAAAGCCAGAGCCACCAAAGCCATCGCGGGTACTACGTCAATACTTTCAGCACCAAGGTGTTAAGTTCCGCTTTGTTTCCCAGCGACTGCGGTTTCCCAACCAAACCGAGGGCGATCGCGAGTATATTCTTCATCCCGGGGGCGCGGTGGCTGTACCCGTTACCGAGGATGGTCGCTTTGTCTTGCTGGAGCAGTACCGCTTTGCCGTCGGCGATTATATCTACGAGTTTCCGGCAGGCACCCTCGAGCCGAATGAAGACCCTTTGATAACGGCCCAGCGGGAGCTCGCCGAAGAAGCAGGCTATAAGGCTGCCCAGTGGGATGATCTGGGGCGGTTTTATCTTGCGCCGGGCTATTCTGACGAAGTGCTGTACCTCTACCTTGCGCGTGGCCTTGAGGTTTTGCCTGACCCACCGGCGGGCGATGAAGATGAAGACATTAAGCTGGTCTATTTCAGTGCCGCCGAATTTCTCGAACTGGCGGCGCGCTCGACACTCACCGAGCGCCCTGGTATGGATGTGAAAACCCTGGCTTGTTTCCAGCGTGCTCAGCAGGTCTTGGGCTAAGGAATGCTGTCGGATCTGCATCTGCGGGTTCAGCTTGACATTCGCCAGCAGGCCCTGTTGCAGCGCGGTGAGCGGCTCCTGGTGGCGCTATCGGGGGGGCAAGACTCGCTTTGCTTACTCCAGATCCTGTTAGACCTGATGCCTCGCTGGCAGTGGCAGATTTATGTGGTGCATTGTGACCATCGCTGGACACCCCAAGAGAGTGAAGCGGCTCAGGCAGTACATGCCTATGTGACAGGTCTGGGTCTACCGATCGCGATCGCGACCGCCGAGACTATCCAACGGGATGAAGCGGGGGCCCGTGCTTGGCGCTACGCTCAACTCGCAACCTGGGCAGAGACCTGGCACTGTAGTGCCGTTGTTACGGGGCATACCGCCAGCGATCGCGCTGAGACCGTGTTGTTTAATTTGCTGCGGGGAGCCACCAGCCAGGGCCTAGGCAGCCTCACGGCCCAGCGTCCTCTGACAACTACCACTAGCAGTCCGCGCCTTGTACGGCCTCTACTGGGCGTCTATCGTCACGAAACCGCTGCCTTTTGCTGGGCGCAGCAGTTACCGAGCACGGATGACCCCTTTAATCACGATCTGCACTATCAGCGGGTACGCCTACGTCACGAACTACTGCCCTATCTCCAGCAGCATTTTAATCCCCAGGTCGAAACCGCCCTCAATCGCAGCGCCAGTGTTCTTGAAGGTGAGGCGGCCTATCTCGAGCAGCAGTGCGAGCCCCTCTGGCAGCAGCACTATTGCCCCCAACCGCCGCGTTTGCCCCAAAGTTTGCTAAAACAGCAACATCTCGCGCTACAACGGCGACTCCTGTGGCGGCTCTTAAATGGGGTCGCGATCGCGAATTTCGAGCGGGTTGAGCAGGTTCGCCGCCTGGTCAGCCAGCCCAGTGGTAGTCGTACGGCGAGCTTGCCGGGGGGCTACTGGGGTGAGGTATCTCAGGGTTACGTGGTTTTACGCAGGAGATTAGACCATGAAAGCACCACAGTTAACCCAGCCGCCAGGTACGATGGATAGGACTATGGCGTTGCAATCATGACCGGAGAAGCCGCCGAAGCCAACAAGACTGCTGTGATGCCGGTAGCTTCGGCACGGGTTAATCTTGCTCAGTTGCCGATTCTGATCGCCACCTTCTTGCCGGTTGAGATTTGCGTCTACTACCAAGTAGTGCCCGTCAATGTTGATGGGGCGCTGATTATGCTTGGAATGGTCGACCCTAACGATTTAGCGGCTGTTGATTATGTCGGCAAAATGCTGGCCTTCTCCAAGCTACAGATTCATCCCCTGCCTCTCAGTTTTCAAGAACACCAAGACCTGATCGCCTACTACTTCAGCCATCCCCCTAGCACCGACCAGATCAGTACCTTCAAGGCCGCCTTCTCCGCCGGTAAAGACAGCGAAGCCAAGGCCAAGCCAGCGCCTGCACCGGCTCCAGCCGAACCTGCTGCTGATGTGGTTGCCCCCGAATCGGATGAGGCCGTTCAACAACTTCTGAACTCGATTTTGCGCCGCATTTTGGATGAAAAAGCCGACCAACTTTTTGTGGAGCTCAACGAAAACCGGACCTGCCGGATTCGTTACCGCCAGCAAGGTCTCCTGCGCGATATGTTCAAGGAGCTACCCGAGCCTACCCGCGCCAAGTTGCTCATCGAAATGAAGCAGATGGTCGGACTGGATGCGGCTGCCCCCGCCCAGAAGCAGTCGGCTGAGGTTGAACGTCTCTATCGGGGTGAGCCCCTTGTTTTGCAATTGCGTACCGTGCCTCAAGGCGATCGCGAGGGTGCGATCCTCACGGTTCTCCAGGGTGATAACCTCAGCCGCTATCAGCAGCAGCTCAATCACAAGCGCGTTGCCGAAACGATCGCGATCGCGCAACAAGCCCAACAGGTGCTCGATCAACTTGAGCGCAACCTCAGTGTCACCGTTGATAAGGTCAAAACCTATTCACCCAACCTCAACGCAACCGAATGGCAAAACCTTAACCATACCCTCACCGGTCTGATGCAACAGGCGCGTCAACTCAACCGCTTGCAGCAAGATTGGTCAGAGTTAGGTAAAGCAAACCCCACTGACAGCAAGCCCGAGAGTGCGCAAACCAGCCCTCAAAGGCGCAAGGAAGGCGATTGATCTGGCTGAGCGTACATAATGTCAGTCCGCAAAATCGGCCGCAACAAAACCGGTCATAAAAAGAGGTACCTCGCAAGGTACCTCCTGGCCTATCAACAACCCGTACGGGTTAGCCGTAGCTTAGTAACCTACGGGCCGATGGACGATAAAACTGGCAACCTGGCACTGCTTGATATTGTCAAACCCAACCACCCGAATAAAGCAGTTGCGGTACTCAGTCCGGCAAGCCTGTACTTCTTGCAGCACTTCTTGGGCCGAGCTAGCCGTGAAGAGGGGCAACTTCCACAGCGTCCAGTAGTACTCAGTTGGCTCTGAGACTTCGTTAAACTCAACAGCTGGGTAGTAGCCATTGTTGAGAATATAGTCTACCTGACGGGCGATCTGAGCATCAGTCAGGGGCGGCAGGTACGATAGCGTCTCGTAACGGCGCTCTTTGGGTAACGTTTGCATAGGTCAAGATTCCTCTGTTGGATCAATGGGGGGGCGGTCAGCCACTTGAGTTAATCGTTCGAGCAAGCATTTACGGTGGGCCATATTGGCAGCTTGAATCTGTGATCGCGCCATTTCCGGCAAAAAATCAACAACCTCATCTGCCAAGTACTCTCGTACCGTCATAATCCGCAAGGCCAGCTCTCGATTAGCCTGCATCAGCTCGGCTAGGTACGCTTCTCCATCTTGGAGTTTCCCCGTCGAGGAGAAGCTACTCAGCCAGACCGCTAGACCAGGATTTGTCTCGCGCAGTTGATCAACAACGACACGCATAGCTTGATAAGTGAGGTAACTTGTCAGCGTTTGCGCGGTGTGTTTAGCAATCTGCTTGAGATCCATAGACAGCCAGCTCTACTTGCGTTGATAGTCCAGCTTATCCACTTCTTCAAACTCGAACTTAATTTCTTTCCAGAGTTCGCAGGCAGCGGCCAGCTCGGGTGACCACTTACACGCTTCGCGAATGACATCGCCACCTTCACGGTTGAGGTCACGACCTTCGTTCCGCGCTTGCACGCAAGCTTCGAGCGCCACACGGTTTGCCGTTGCACCCGGTGCGTTACCCCAGGGGTGACCCAAGGTACCACCACCAAATTGCAGCACCGAGTCATCACCAAAGATTTCGACCAGGGCCGGCATGTGCCAAACGTGAATACCACCCGAAGCCACGGCCATCACGCCGCCCATCGAGGCCCAATCCTGGGTGAAGTAGATACCGCGTGTCTTGTCTTGCTCGACATAGTCTTCGCGCAACAGATCCACAAAGCCCATGGTCGAAGCACGATCACCCTCAAGCTTGCCGACCACAGTACCGGTATGGATGTGGTCACCCCCTGACATGCGCAGGCACTTCGCCAGAACGCGGAAGTGCATACCATGGCTCTTCTGACGGTCAATGACCGCGTGCATAGCGCGGTGAATGTGCAGCAGCACACCGTTATCGCGGCACCACTTCGACAGTGAGGTATTAGCCGTAAAGCCAGCCGTCAAGAAGTCATGCATGATGATCGGCATTTCGAGTTCTTTGGCGAACTCGGCCCGCTTGAACATTTCTTCGCAGGTCGCGGCAGTAACGTTCAGGTAGTGACCCTTGATTTCGCCGGTTTCGGCTTGTGACTTGTGAATCGCATCGGCCACAAACAAGAAGCGATCACGCCAGCGCTGGAAAGGCTGCGAGTTGATGTTTTCGTCATCTTTGGTGAAGTCGAGCCCACCACGCAGGCACTCGTAAACGGCGCGACCGTAGTTTTTCGCCGACAGACCCAGTTTGGGCTTGATGGTGCAACCGAGGAGCGGACGACCATACTTGTTGATTTTGTCGCGCTCAACCACAATGCCGTGGGGCGGCCCTTGGAAGGTTTTGAGGTAGGCCACCGGAATGCGCAAATCTTCGAGACGCAATGCCTTGAGGGCCTTGAAACCAAATACGTTGCCGACGATTGAGGTCAGCATGTTGGTGACAGAGCCTTCCTCAAACAAATCGAGCGGGTAGGCAATGTAGCAAATGAACTGGTTGTCTTCACCCGGTACAGGTTCGATGTCGTAGCAACGACCTTTATAACGATCTAGATCTGTCAGCAGGTCAGTCCAGACAGTTGTCCAGGTCCCTGTCGACGACTCAGCCGCAACAGCCGCACCGGCTTCTTCGATCGGCACGCCGGGCTGGGGCGTTACCCGAAAGGCCGCCAAAATGTCGGTATCGCGGGGAGTGTAATCGGGGGTGTAGTAGGTCAGTTTATAGTCCTTGACCCCTGATTCAAACCCCTGTTTTGATTGCGTTCGCGTTTGTGAATATGACACTACAAATAGTCCTCTCGAATCACACAGCAAGGAGTAAACACGCTAAACGTGACCTAAAAATTGCCCCGATAAACGCTATCGAGACGCACTCTTAGAAGGGTTTGACAAGAAAAGTTCGATGATGCCACTCAAATGCCGAGCACGGACATATCAAATACCTTGTCTCATCATTCGTTAGCCTGCGGTACAGTCCCCCATTCACAAGACCCCAAAAAGTGTCAACTGGTGCAACAATGCTGCTAACAATTCGTTACGGTTTGTGGGTGGACGTGACACGTTAACGCCATGGTCTTGAGCATACCACCCCGAGAAAACCCTTAATTATTATTTTAGTTATACAAATGATTAGCCTGGCTTAAGGTACTGAAGAGGCGCTGGGCTCACTCTACAGCAAGCGAATCAGCGTCTAGGTGTTATCGTGGCAACACGATTGGCCAATCTAGCTTGGGAGGTGGTGTGTGGTTTTGGCAGCTCGGGTCCAACGGGTAACGCCCTCACTCACCCTCGCGATCGCCGCCAAAGCGAAAGCGATGCAAGCTGATGGCCTCGATGTCTGTAGCTTTAGTGCGGGTGAGCCCGATTTCGACACACCTGAACATATTAAAGCAGCAGCAGCCACAGCCTTAGCCGAGGGCAAAACTAAGTACGGCCCTGCCGCTGGTCTCATGCCCCTACGAGAAGTGATCGCGACCAAACTCAAGCAAGACAACAACCTTAACTACAGTGCCAGCCAGGTCATGGTCACCAATGGTGGCAAACAGGGCTTGTTTAATCTCGCTTTGGCCATCCTCGAAGCAGGGGACGAGGTAATTGTGCCCGCGCCCTACTGGGTCAGCTACCCCGAGATGATCACCCTCGCCGATGCTAAGGCCGTTATTATCGACACGGCAACCACGGGCAATAAACTGACGGCGGCCCAGCTCAAAGCGGCTCTGACAGCCAAAACCAAGCTGGTCATCCTCAACTCCCCCGGTAATCCAACGGGCTGTGTGTACAGTCGCGCTGAACTCGAAGCCTTGGCCGAAGTGATCACCAGCCAGCCTAATTTGTATGTTGTCTCCGACGAAATCTACGAAAAGCTCGTCTATGGCGAAGCGACTCATATCAGTATCGGCAGCCTCGGTGAGACGATCGCGAGTCGCACCATCATCAGCAGTGGTTTTGCCAAAGCCTATGCCATGACCGGCTGGCGAGTAGGCTGGTTGGCCGGCCCCAGCGACATTATTAACGCCTGCATCTCCATTCAGGGTCACAGCACCTCTAACGTCTGCACCTTTGCCCAATACGGTGCCATTGCCGCCCTTACAAGCCCTGCATCCGCCGAGGCGATCGCGAGGATGCACACTGCCTTCTCCGAGCGCCGCCTTGCCATGGGCGAACGCTTGGCAGCGATTGCCGGACTGAGTTTCGCACCACCCGAAGGGGCTTTCTATATCTTGGTAAACATCGCGGCCTTGGGCCTCGATTCCCGCCGTTTCTGTGATCGCCTCCTACAAGAGCATTATGTTGCGGCAGTGCCTGGCATTGCCTTTGGCGCTGACGACCACATTCGCTTTTCCTATGCAACCGACCTGGCAACGATCCATAAAGGTATGGATCGCCTCGCAAAATTGGTTGCCCAACTGGCTTGACAGGGCCCCGCCCCATCGGCCATAGTGATGTTCCAGAGATGCGGGTGTAGCTCAGTGGTAGAGCTTCTCGTTGCCAACGAGACGGTCGGGCGTTCGAATCGCCTCACCCGCTTAGGACACAGAACCCTGGAAAACTGAGCCCAAGGCAGTAGCGTAGACTCTGTTGTTCAAGCAGTGTGAAAGCTGCATTGGTGGTTGGTCTGAGCTCAGACAACAGCATGCCTCTAGGGCTGCTAGCTTTTAGCCACCACCAGCTTTGGCGATCACAAGGCAGTGGGCTTTAACTGGCTATGACTGCAGATAACTCCCAGGCTAAGGCGCACCCAAACTTGGTGGCCGCAGCCGCTCAAGGTGACGTCAAAAATGATTTGAGATCAGGATAACTTGGGGCAGCAAAGATTCACTTAAGCGCACTTTTAGCCGTGGCCGAAAAGTCAAGTCACTACTCGGTAACGTTTGATAAACCTTCGTGACATTAGTTTAGATAATGGCTGGAATTTAAAATCGTAATCTGGGTTCGCATTGCCAAGCGAAGCCACACCACCCTATGCTGTTGAAGAAACCATTAAATACTAGACCCAGCTAAATGCTGAAACGGTCTGCTATTGCCTAGCATTTTTGTGGCTCACACCACTGTGGTTTTTGCCATGTTGGTTCGGTGCTGCGTACAAAGCTTGTGGTGAACTACGTCAAGGAGAGTATCAATGCCCATTGCTGTCGGGATGATTGAAACCAAAGGATTTCCCGCTGTGGTTGAAGCCGCTGATGCCATGGTTAAGGCTGCCCGCGTCACCTTGGTGGGCTACGAGAAAATCGGCAGCGGTCGCGTCACGGTGATTGTGCGCGGTGATGTCTCGGAAGTACAAGCGTCTGTATCGGCGGGTATCGAGTCAATCAAGCGTGTGAGTGGTGGTGAGCTGCTATCGCATCACATCATTGCCCGTCCCCACGAAAACCTCGAGTACGTGTTGCCCATTCGCTACACCGAAGAAGTCCGTCAGTTCTCGTACTAGCAGTAAGCCTCGGTGGCCTAACCAATACAGCCAGTCGCAAAGCGATCCTTGAAACCATTCAAGGGCTGTTTCTTGAGGCTATTGGCTTAATTGCTGCCACGATCTTGTTGCTTGCTGGTATTCATTACACTTTTACAACTCTTAGAGGATAGTTAAATGGCAATTGCCGTTGGCATGATTGAAACCCTAGGCTTCCCCGCTGTGGTCGAAGCCGCTGATGCGATGGTCAAGGCCGCCCGCGTCACCTTGGTGGGCTATGAGAAGATTGGCAGCGGTCGCGTGACCGTGATCGTTCGGGGCGATGTCTCGGAAGTGCAAGCGTCCGTATCCGCCGGTATCGAATCGGTGAAGCGCGTCAGCGGTGGTCAAGTGTTGTCGCACCACATCATTGCCCGTCCTCACGAAAACCTCGAGTACGTGCTGCCCATTCGCTACACCGAAGATGTTGAGCAATTCCGTGAGAGCGTGAGCGGCATTCGTTCGCTGCCCATGCGCCCATAGATGCGTCTCGGACAAGTACGCGGCACGGTGGTTAGCACCCAAAAGGAGCCTAGTCTTCAGGGCGTTAAGTTCCTTTTGGTGCAATGGATTGATCAGGATGGCAATCTGCTAAATGATTACGAAGTTGCTGCTGATGTTGTCGGTGCTGGTGTCAATGAGTGGGTGCTGGTGAGTCGTGGCAGCGCCGCCCGCCAAGTGTATCGTCAGGCCGAAATGCCCCTAGATGCCCTGGTGATTGGCATTGTTGATACCGTTTCTGTGGATTCATTCCGCCTTTACAGCAAGCGTGAGCAGGATCGATGACAATTCACGAACTTGCCCAAGTTCACGGGGATGTTGAGCTTTCGGAGGCGGTGCAGATCGCAGCCGGTGCTGCTGTTTATGGTGATGCGGCGCTTCATTTGGGTGTGGGTGTCACGATTCAGACGGCAGCCCTGGTGCAAGCGACCTCAACCGCCAGGGTCATGGGTGACAACCACACGCCCTATGCGGTCTGGATTGGCAGTCGGACGGTGATTGCTCACAAAGCGCAGGTGTTTGGCCCGGCCTATATTGGGGATGACTGCTTTATTGGCTTTCAATCGACGGTTGTCAATGCCCGCCTGGGTCATGGCAGTATCGTGATGCTGCACGCCCTCGTTCAAGATGTGGAAGTGCCCCCCGGCAAATGTGTGCCTTCGGGGGCCATTGTTACCGATCAGGCACAGGCGGATGCGCTGCCTGATGTTCAGCCTAGTGATCTTGCCTTTGTGCAAGCTGTTGTCACTCCCAGGAGCCCTGTTTCTATGCCTACAGCCGTTAATGGAAGCGTTGATTTGCGGCAGCATGTGCAATCTCTGCTTGCCCAAGGATGCCGTATTTCGACAGAGTCTGCCGATGCGCGTCACTTCCGCGCCAAATCGTGGACAGCTGGTGCGGTGATTGAATCGAGCCGTCTTGATGCAGTGCTAGCGGCCCTCGCACAGGTGCTGAGCCAATCGGAAGGCTTGTATGTGCGGCTGCTGGGTGTTGACCCCCAAGCCAAACGGCGCGTGTTTGAGCAAATCATTCAACGTCCGGGTGAAGCGGCTCCCGCAACCAACTTTACGGCTGGTGCAGCCGCCTGTACGCCGGTACCGAGTGCTACAGTCCGTCCGACCGCAGCCATGACGGGTAGTCATGATGTGCATCACATGGTGCAGTCGCTGTTGGCCCAGGGCTACCGTATCGGTACCGAGCACGCCGACAAGCGCCGTTACCGCGTCAACGCTTGGTACAGCTGTGCGCCATTTACCTCGACCCGACCAGATGGGGTGATGCAGGCGTTGGCCCAATGCCTGCAAGAACACCAGGGTGAGTATGTGCGCCTGATCGGTATCGATCCGCAGCAAAAGCGGCGGGTGCTCGAGAGGATTATTCAGCGCCCCGGCGAGACGGTTTCTTTGCAGGCAGCACCGCCTTCGGCTAGCTCAGGCACACGGGCTGCGCACAGTGTTAGCGCTCGCAACGACAGCGCTGATGGTAGTTGGCAGCAAACTGTACGCGAATTTTTGAGCCAGGGCTTTGGTGTTGGCATTGAGTTTGCCGATGCGCGCCACTATCGGGCTAAGTCATGGACAACTTATCCGCGTGCCCAGGGTCAGCGCGAAGCGGATGTTTTGGCTCAGGTGGCCGCTTGTTTGGCTGATAATCCGGGGGTGTATGTGCGCCTGATCGCGATCGATGGCAAGCGTCGGGCGACCCAGGTGATGATTCAGCGTCCGGGCGATGTCCAAACACCTCTGAATGGTCAGCGGCACCCACCAACAAACGGCAAAGGGACGAACGGTAAAGGGACAAGCGGCAAGGGGTTTGGTCAACCCAGCCACGCCAACACCAGCTATAGCAGTGGTGGCAGCAGCAGCCGCTTGGATGCGGAGACGCAGGATCAAGTGCGGAAGTTGTTGCAGCAGGGTCTGCTGATTGGTACGGAGCATGCCGACAAGCGGCGCTATCGGGCCAAGTCGTGGCAGAGCTGTGCACCGATTGAAGCCAAGCAGATGCCAGCGGTGATTAGTGCCCTTGAAGCCTGTCTTGATGAGCATCAGGGCGAGTATGTGCGTTTGATTGGTATTGATCCGCAGGCGAAGCGGCGAGTACTTGAAACTGTGATTCAGCGTCCCTAGGACGAATTGTGACGGACATTGCGACCTTACAGTTACGTCCTCTGGGCAGTGGTGCGGGCTACTACTGTCGGGGCGATGTTGTGATTGCGGCCAGTGCCGTGATTGCACCGGGGGTGTTGCTAGAGGCTGATCCGGGCGCGCGCATTGTCATCGCCGAAGGGGTCTGCCTCGGTATGGGTGTGTTGATTCATGCCCAAGGAACGGATCGGATCGCGATCGCGAGCGGTGCTCATATTGGTGCGGGTGTGGTAATTACGGGCGCTGTGACGATTGGTGCCCAGGCCGTTGTGGGGGCTGTCTCAACCATTTGCGGTCAAGATGTCGCGGCGGGGGCTGTCTTGGCCGCTGGTTCAATGCTCTACAGCCAGGTCTCAGCCGCGCCACCGCTTCATGCTCGTTCTGCACCAGAGTCAGCCGCTCCAGTACAGACTGAGCCCACGACCGCCGCCGAACCTGAGTTACCTCCAAATTCAGAATCCAACGATCCACCCTCTCTGCCCAGCACCAACGGCACAGGAGCGGGTACGCAGATTACCAAGCCTTTAACCCATACCCAGAGCTACGGCAAGCTGCAGGTACAGCGGCTGAAGCATTCCCTCTTTCGGCAGTCTCCCTAGGCGATCAGTTCGACCGAGGAACCCTGTGCACCGCGCGTCACTTGGAGACGACTGGGAAAACGGTCGCGAAGGCTGGGTAGGTGCGTAATCACCAAAATTGAAGCAAAATCGGCAGCCACGGCGTTGATGGCAGCCACAAGCTGCTCGCGCCCAGCTTCGTCTTGCGAGCCAAAGCCTTCATCAATCCAGAGCGTTTGTAAGGTGGCCCCGGCTCGTTGAGCCAAGAGGCGCGAGAGGGCGAGGCGAATGGCAAAATTGATCCGGAAGGCTTCACCACCGGAATAGCTTTCGTAGGGGCGGCTGCCCTGGGTATCGGCAATCAAAATATCGAGACTGTCGAGGCTGCGGCGGCGCTGACTTTTGAAACTGAGGTGAAGTTGTTGGTCGCTGAGGCGGCTGAGGATCGTGTTGGCCTCACGTTCTAGTTCGGGCAAAACCGATTCGATAATCATTGCCGGAATGCCGTTGGGGCCGTAGGCGGTACTCAGCTCTTGCCAAACCTGCTGCTGGTGCTGGTGATGCTTGAGATCAGCTTGGAGGCGATTCAAGTCTTGCTGGTGTTGCTGCTGCTGCGTGTGTTGGTGACGGCAAGCGCCCAGCTCGGCTAGGAGGGTGTGAAGGGTTTGGCGACGCTGCGCCAAGTTTTGACGGAGGGGTACCAGATCGCGCTCGGGGGGTAGTTGCGCCAATTGCTGCTGCAGTTCGTTATGGCGCTGGCGTTGCTGCTGAAGGCGCTCGCTGAGGCTGTGGCACTGCTGCTGGCAGGTAGCGAGTTCGCTTTGGGCCTGCTGCAAGGCTTGGTATTGACTCACCCAGACCGACAAGCGGGCCAGATCGTGCTGGGCTTGTTGATGGGCATGGGGGTCATAGTTCAAGTTCGCGATCGCGACTTCCAGTTCCGCCAGCTCTGGGGGGCGGGCGGGTGGGTCGGGTGGGCCTTCTTGAAGTTGGGGCTGAGAGTGCTGCAACCGCTCCCGTGCCTGGCGCAGTTCGCTTTGTTTGAGGGCAGCCCAGCGCCAACGACTGACTTCCGAGCGCGCCAGGGCATGGTCTTTTTCGTCGTAGCCAAGGCTAGTAAGTTCACTGTGTAAGCGCTCCAGTTCTGTGTGAAGGTCGGGCGCGAATTGCTTGGTCGCGAGGGCTGTTGTGAGGTGATCGAGCTCGGTCTGAAGTTGCTGCCGTTGCTTGGACTGGGCCTCGCGATCGCTCAGTTGCTGCTGATGCCGTCCTTGGAGGGCAAGCTGCTCGTCGAATTGGGCGACCTGATCTGAGACTGCTTGGTACTCTTGCCGCAAGACCTCAATTTCGCGATCGGACACTGCCAATTGCTCGCGAATAACCCAAAGATCTTCGGTAATTTCGCTCAGGTGCTCTGCTTGGTTAGCAATCACCCGTTGACGGTCTTGGGGTTGCAAGGGGTGCTCGCAGAGGGGGCAGGGTGTAAATAATGAGAGATTGCCCTCGACCTGCGCCGGTGCTTCGAGGTGCTGTTGGAGGTGACTCAGGCGCTGCCATTGGGTTTGGAGGGTGCGCTGACGCGCTTGCAGTTCGGCAACAAAGGCGCGGCGTTCTTGACCTTTGGCCAAAAGTTGCTGTTGGTAGGTACGCAGGGCAGTCCGTTCGGCCAGACGGTGCTCGGTTTCGGCGAGGGCGGTGCGGAGGTTAGCCAGCTCTTGGTCAGCCTGCTCGCTTTGGTGCAGTTGGGCAGCAAGGCGCTGTTGCTGCAGGCTTACCTGTTCGCGGGCCGCTTGCAGGTGGTGCTGGTAGGTCATCAGGCGATCTAGCAAGGGTTGGGCCTGCTGCTGCAAACGGTCGTAGTGGCTGAGGTTGGCTTGGGCCTGGCGGTACTGTTGCAGCGCGGTTTGCAGCGTTTCGGCCTGGGCAACGATCGCGAGATCTGCCGTTACTTGGCTCTCAAGTCGCGATCGTCGAAGCTGCCAGGTTTCAAGGGTCAGAGCATACTGCCGCTGCTGCGCTTGCCAGTCGCGCTCTTGGCTTTGCCATTGCTGCTCTAGGGTTTGGGCGGCTTGCTGGCGCTCCTGCCACTGGCCCAATTGCTGATGGGCAATCTGCCACTCGTGATGGCCCTGCTCAATGCGTGCCGCTTGGCTATTCAGGTTCTGGAGATCTTGCAGGCGTTGCCGCTGTTGCCGCCAGTGAGCTTCGGTGGTTGCCAGATCTAAACTGGCCAGCTCATGCTGGAGCAGTTGACGGTCATGGGCGGTGGCTTGGGCCGCTTCAAGGTGCGCACTTGCCTGGGCCTGTTCGGCGTCGAGGGCTGCGAGGGTCGCTTCGAGGGTGGCAATGCGCTCAGTCAAATGGGGGGTCTGCTGGGCTAACAGGGTTTGGCTGTGCTGCTGCAACGTCTCCAGCTGGGCTTTGGCGGTGCGGGCCTGGTCGCGGCACTGGTCGGCCAAACGTTCATACGCCTGCAAATTCAGCATCTCTGCCAACAGGCGTTTACGTTCGGCGGGTCGCTTGAGGGTAAATTCGTCTGCTCGTCCCTGACGCAGATAGGCGGTGTTGATAAAGGTGTCGTAATCGAGCTTGAGATGGGCAATGATCGCCTGTTGGGTCGCACGTTGGGTTTTATGCGTCAACACCCGCCACTGGCCATCAGCATCAATTTGCCACTCCAGGCGGTTGCCACTGCCTCGCGATCGCGACCGTAGCACCCGATACACTTGCCCCTGATGCTGATAGACCAAATCGACCGTCGCGATCGTCGCCCCTTGGCGAATGAGGGCATCATCATTAACGCGGCACTGGCCCCAGAGCGCCCAGGTAAGGGCCTCCAGCAGGGCTGATTTACCCGCACCGTTAGCACCATAAATACAGGCTGTCTGCAACGCCCCTAACTCAACCGTGGCGTCGGCATAACTCAAAAAGTTTCGCAGATTTAAACGTACCGGAATCACGACACGTTTGACGAAAAGACATTACTTATTACTGTAATCCTTTTGATCACAAGCGCATAGCCACAGGGCGCTAAAGCCTTAAGCAGCCGAGCACACACTGTCTTTAAGCTGTTACTGAACTAGGGTCGAGGGATGCCGGATTCGCGATGGTTTCCGACCGGCCACCAGCCATCATGACATCCGCTCCCTGTGCTCAAGCGTTAACCCCCAATTGGGTCACAGGCTCCACCACCACGGCGTGTTACCATGCTGCCAACACCTTCTGTAACTAGAGCAATGCTCACCCCCAAACAAAGTGGCACAGCCTATCTTTTGTGGCTAGGAGGTATCTTTGGCTTCTGCGGCCTGCACCGATTTTACGTTGGCAGCTATGCCACAGGCTTTCTTTGGCTCTTTACTTTTGGCTTGTGTGGCCTGGGTCAATTCATCGATCTCTTTTTGATTCCTGGCCTCGTTGATCGCCGCAACGCCGAACTGTATCGACAGTACGGCACTCCCGCCGCCAATGTTGTCATTACGACCCTTGCCACCAGCCCCAATGTGTCTAGTGCCTTGCAAACACCTATGCAACGACTGCTGACGGCTGCTAAGGATAACGGCGGCACCCTCTCCCTCGCCCAAGCCGCCCTTGCCACACGCATGGATACTGCCGAACTCAGAACGTTGCTACTCGAAGCCCAACGCGATGGCTATGCCGAAATCTACAACGACGAGGCCAGCGGCGCAGTACGCTATCGCTTTGATGTGTGAGTGGGCTTGATGTGTGAGTGGGCGATGCCACTCGTAGTTACCTTCAAAGACGAGATTACCAACCAGGATGTCTACCAAGGTGTCTTCAAGTCGCTACACACCAGGCTTTAAGAAGTCTAGCAACAGCCGATTAACGGTCTGTGGCGCTTCTTGTTGCGACCAATGGCCACATTCTTGCAGCATTTCTAGGCGCAGATACTGACTAAAGAAGGTCTCCATGCCTTCGCACAGCGCCTGACTAAGGGCAAAGTCCTCATCGCTCCAGATTACCATCGTCGGCATTGTAATCTGGCGCAGGGGTTCGCTCAGCCAACGCTGAATTTGGCGCGGATTCAGCAGATTCCGGTAGTAATTAATGGCCGAGGTCAACGCCTTGGGCTGGGCGAGTGCCTGACGATAAATAGCCAGATCAGCCTCACTAAAGGCTCCCTTGCGCACCGCTGTCTCCTGAAAAATGCGGCGTACCCAATCGGCCAAATTGCTCTGTACCACCCACTCGGGCACAAAGGGCAATTGCATCAAAAACATATACCAACTCCGGCTGAGCTGATCCAGATTACCCAGCAGCTCACGCCGCCAGCAGGCCGGATGGGGCGAGTTCAACACCACCAATTGCCGAATCTGCTCGGGCCAATGCTGGGCCCAGTGCCACGCGATCGCGCCGCCCCAGTCGTGCGCCACTACCCGCGCTGTCGTTTGGCCAAAGTGTGCCATCAGCCCCCGCATATCTGCCGTCAGGGTATCGAGGTCATAGCCGCCATCGGGCTTATCTGATTCGTTATAGCCACGCAGATCGGGCACTACTACCTGAAAGCGCGAGGCCAAAGCCGGGATTTGGTAGCGCCAGGAGTACCAACATTCGGGAAAGCCATGCAGCAGTAGAACCAAATCACCACTACCTTGGGTGACATAGTGAAGCCGAATCCCATTGGTGTAGGCGTAGGCGTGCTGCCATGTTTCTTGCATAGAGAGCTGTGTAACGCGTTCGTAATCTCTATCGTAGCGAAGGATACAGCAACTCAGATGCGAGGAGGCGTCAAGCTGAGCCCTTAATTGGGCATTTGCCGTAGGCCTTGGGTGCATTTGCTGCCGAACTTTAGCGGCATCTAAACTTTGGCGGCGTATACATGTGTTTAGCGATCAGAAACAAAAAAGGCCCGACCAGCGGTCGAGCCCAATTTCAGGCTGTTGGGGTGCGTTAGCTGATCACAATCTCGCCGCGCCGACCCAAGGGATCGGTAAGCACAGAGCCACCTGCGCCTTTGATTTGAATCCGCGCTTGACCGCCACTGGCTTCAATCACCATGTAGTTGGGAGTATTGATTTCTAGAAAGCGCAGCGATTCGGAACTAACACCCGGTACACCGCCAGCGGCCGCCGGTGCCAAGAAGGAGTTGACAACACCATAGAACTGCTGGACATCCTGACCACTAGCCGTAATATCGCGTGCCAAGGTACCGCTACCCGTCGGGCCGGTCACAATTTCCCAGACATCCGGGCCACGATTGACTTGATTAATCCAACCCGAGTGGGCATCACCCGTCAGGAAAACAACACCACGGATATTGTTATCACGGATGAATTGCAGTAGCTCTTGGAGTTCTTGCCAGTAGCCTTCCCAGCGGTCGTAGGGCAGTACGTAGTATTCGCTGAAGATAAACTCACTGACAATAAATTTGAACGGCGTACTAGAGCTTAGCAGACCGGCTTTGAGCCACTCCATTTGACTGCGACCCATGAGGGTGCGGGGTGTATCGCGCAGGTTGGACTGAAAGCCTGGCGGCCCGAAGAAGGCAGTGGCCACCGCTGGTGTCAGTTGCAGTTGAGCGGCCAGGACTTCGGCCGTTAGGCCAGGCGGCAGAATCGGTACCAGAGGCCCAACAGCTTCGGGATCACGATACTGGCGCAGGTCGAGGGTAAAAATGTCGGCACTGCTACCCGCTTGTGTGCGGCGGAAGATCCGACTGGCTGGGTTAACGCCGCTAACCGGATCTAGCAGTTCCGGCGGTGTCACAGGGGTGTAATCAAAAAAGGCCTTGTAGCCCAGGCGTTGTAGCTCACCCGCATCGACTACCCGCTGGGAGCTGCCATCCAAAAAGACTTGAACCGCACTGCCAACGTTACCACGGCCACTGTAGTCGTTGATGACTTCGTGGTCATCCCAGTTGGCAATAAAGGCAACCGACGTGTACAAGTCGACAAAGCCCTGGCCAGCATAGGCAGGATCGCGTTGATCGCGGTAAAGACTGCGGTAAAACTCGAGGGTTGAGGTTGGCTCTTGGCCAAGCCAGTAGCGATCAGCATAGACAGTGTCGCCATTAAAGACAACAAAATCGACATCACCGGCACTTACTTCGTTGCGTAGGGCATCACCAATGGGATAAGGGTTGTCGTTGGCACAGCTGATGTGAATAAATTTGGTACTGCTGCCACCAAGGGTGCGAAACTGACCGACTGCACTTGCGGTTCCGCTGGCTGCCGGAAAGCTATCAGTGGCGGCAATTTCGAGGCTGAGGGGGATTTCGCCAGATCGAGCTGCTGCGGGCACAAAGCGGGTGGAAAGGATTGCCCCCTCACGGGTAGGGTCGCCACAGAAGACACCCTGAGGAAAGGTGCCGGGCTCGCTGGCGACAAAGCGGTAGAAATAAGTGCGTGCCGGGTCAAGACCTTGGGCAACAACACGACTGATACCATCACCGGCTGAACGCAGCGCACCGGGATCATCACTGCTGCCACCGACAAGAGCCAGAACGGCAAAGCTGCCGAGGCCGCGCACAATACTTTGGGGAACGAGGGGACTGGTGGAGAGGGGAGCGCTATCACCGCAGGCGGCAAGGAGCACACTCGTGGTACTGCCGAAAGTCAGCAGTTGCAGAAACAGGCGACGGGATACTGTAGCCATAGTTAACGTTGCTTAACAGTGCATAGCTCCAGAAGACCATGCCGACACCAAGAGGACTTTAAGGTTTGTTGATGCTCAGGTTAGGTCTAGTCGTGTGTTCTCACAACGGTTCTCATAACGGCTCACTAGACACCTGTGACTGCCTAACTGTAAGGTTTCGTTAGCGACAGGGGAAAACACGCTATGGCTACTATTGAGTTTGTCAATGAAGGCAAGTCCGTTGTCGCCACCGAGGGGGCTAATCTACGCCGCCGTGCCCTCGAAGAAGGGATTGATGTATACAAAATGATGGCAAAGCTGATGAACTGCGGCGGTGCGGGCCAATGTGGCACCTGTGTGATGGAGGTGGTGGCGGGCTTAGAAAATCTGTCGCCGCGTACCGAGGCCGAAAATCGTAAGCTTAAGCAGAAGCCCGAGTCTTATCGCCTGGCCTGCCAAACCAAGGTGCTGGGCGATATTAAGGTAAAGACCAAGCCCTAGGCATGAAGCCCCAGACAGGAGTGCGCTATGGAATCAGTCGCGATCGCGATGAATGGACTGCTCACAGTGCTGCTGCTGATGTTTGTCCTGCGCATTCCGATGTCGTGGTACCCGCAGCTTGATGTGACACAGTTTCCCTACAGTTGGGCCTACTACCCCACCGAGTGGGTGCTAAAACCTCTGCGCCGTGTGGTGCCGCCTTGGGGTGGCGTTGATATGACGCCGGTGATTGGTGTGGCGGTGATCTCCTTTGTGCGCGAGATTTTGCTGGGGCAGCAGGGTTTGATTACGATGAGCCTGCACTAGCCATGAACGAAATTACGGTTGAGCAACGCGGTGAACAACGCTTTGTGGTGTTGATGAATGGCAGTGTGGTTGTTGAGTGTCGCACCCGAGCCGACGTCGAAGATTTTTTACGGCAATGGCAGCAGCAGGCCAAGCCAGGCAGCTATCGCATTAAGCGGGAGGCGGTAACGCTGCGCCAGCCGCGGCAAAAGCTGGCCGCAAATCGCCTGTTACTCGAAGACCCGCTCGCTGCGGAAGTGTATTTGGTGCAAGCGGCGGCGGCGTTACGCGAAGCCCATGGTTGGCGTGAGGCTGAGGTTGAGCAACTGTGTCGCCATGCCCTGAGTCGCGATCGCGAGGCGATTGAAGCGCGTCAGGGGTTGCCACCGCGCAAAACCGTGGCCTACCGTCAGCGTCAAAAGATTTTCGGTTTGTTTTGAGGCTGGCCGCATTTAATGCTGGTTGTGTGTAACCCTGACTTGTTGAACTTCGGCCTCTAATTTCAACCTTTGATTTTCGGCCTTTAATTTTGAGGAGTGATTGTGGCAGAAACCCCAGAAATTATTTTGACCGCCGCTGCCCCCGCCCCGGTAGGGCCCTACAGTCAGGCGATCGCGATGGGCTCTCTTGTCTTTACGGCTGGTCAGATTGCCATCGATCCGGCGACCAACACCGTTATTGACGGTGATGTGGCGGCGCAAACGCGGCTGGTGCTCGAGAATCTGGCGGCAGTTTTGGCGGCGGCGGGGTCAGACTTGAGCAAGGTGATTAAGACTACGGTGTTTCTGGCCGATATGAACGATTTTGCCGCCATGAACGCGGTCTATGCCGAAACCTTTGCGGCCAGCAAACCAGCCCGCTCCTGTGTGGAGGCTGCCCGTTTACCCAAAGATGTACGGGTCGAGATTGAGGCGATTGCCTACCGCTAGGGTATCGGTGGGGGCAATTTCGGGGTATAACCCCTAACAATGTGAGGAGATCGTCATGCTGTGGTTCGCCTTGGGGTTGCCAGTTGCGCTCGTGCTGGCCCTAGAATTACGCTGGCGATTGTTCGAGCCTGATCAACTCGAACTTAAGGCGATTGACTGGTACTGCGATCGCGAAGCCAACCACTTTCGCATTACGGGCAGCCTCGAAGCCCATAACGCCAACGCCCACCAAGAGGTGATGCTTGTAACCCTGACGCCAGAGCTGGTGCTCTTGGGCAGTGCCGATACTTCAGGTATTCAGCACCGCATCACAATCCGCTCCAGTGCCTTTGTCCGCGACGATAACTACTGGCAGGCAACAATCCTGGAGCCGCTGAATCGCTTGCCGATTGAGGTCGAGATCACGATTCGGGGTGAGGGCCTCGAACAGCTCAAGTCGGCCTGGCTGAAGCTGCACTATACGCAATACGGGCGGCAACCGCGCCAACTCAAAAGCAGCCATGTGATCTGGCCCCTGGCCCAGCCCCAGCCGATGCAGATCGAAGATTGGCAGCGACGCGGTACCGCCAAAGTCATGCCTGTGCGCACCCATTTGCTGACGCCCCTCGATACCTTGGCAGGCGTGACCGCGCAGTATGTGCAGCCCTGGGCTCAGGCGGGTGATTATTTGGCGCTGGCGGAATCGGCGGTCGCGATCGTTGAAGGCAACTTTCGCCACCACACGGCAATCAAGCCTGGCTTTTTGGCGCGGCGGCTCTGCTATGCCTTTGATGCCAAATCGAGCCTGGCCAGTGCCACCGGTATGCAAGCCCTGATCGATAGCTCTCACCCCCTGCGGGTGTTGGCGGCTTTTATCCTGGGGGGGTTCGCTAAGCTGGTGCTGCGCAAAAAGGGTGTATTTTACGAGCTGGCGGGTCGGCAAGCGGCGCTGATTGATGATGTGACGGGGACGCTGCCGCCCTACGAGCAGTTTTTGGTCTATGGCCCCGATCAGCCCCAGCAGACCGTGGAGGCGCTCAAAGCGGTGACCGGTCTGGAGGTCGCGATCGTCGATGTCAACGATTTGAAGCGCGTTAAGATAGTGGCCAAGACGACGGGCATTGTGCCTGAAACGCTAGTTCAAGCCCTGTTGGATAACCCAGCGGGCAACGCCGCCGAACAAACACCGCTTGTCTTAATTCGTCCCTAGAGGTTTCTATGTCTGAGATTCAGCTCCGTTCGGCTCAGCACAGTGATCTGGCCGCGATTGAAACGATCTTGAGTGAAGCCTTTGCGGCAGAATACGGCGATCGCTCGATTGATTTTGGCGCTCAACTGCGGCGGATTCGGCGCTGGTACGGCATGCTGAAGCTGCTGAGCTTGTTCCCCAACCGTTTTCAACACCTCTTTAATGCCCAGGTCGCCGAGCGAGACGGTGAAGTGCTGGGGGTCATTCAAACCTCACCCTTTAATAGCGCCCGCACAACTTGGCGCGTTGACCATATTGCGGTTTCGCCCACAGCCCAGCGTCAGGGGGTGGCTTCCCAACTGTTGCGTCACTGCATGGAAGCAATCCGAGAAGCGCGTACCTGGATTCTGGAGGTGAACATTAACAACAAAGGGGCGATGGCGCTCTACCGTCAGCAAGGGTTTCAACCCCTCGCCCAGATTACTTACTGGTCGGTGCCGCCTACCTGTCTGGCTACTTTACAGGATCCTGACCTGCCGAACCTGATGCCCGCCAGCAACAGTGATGCTTATTTGATCTACCAACTGGATACCGCCGCGATGCCACCCCAGGTGCGTCAAGTCTATGACCGCCATGTCGATGATTTTAAGCGCAGCCTCTTCGAGACCATCCTCGATAACCTGAAGCAAACCGTCAGCAACACGGAGCGGGTGCAGGCGTTTGTCCTAGAGCCCGAACGTAACGCCGCCATTGGGTATTTCAACATCAAGCTTTCGCGTACCGGCAACCAGCCCCATGTGGCCCAATTGACGGTGCATCCGGCCTACACCTGGCTCTATCCCGAATTACTGGCGCAGATGGCCAAACTGACGCGTACCTGTCCACCCCAATCGTTGTATGTGGCCTCGACGGATTACCAACCTGAGCGAGAGGAGTTCTTGCAAAAGCTGGGCGCAACCGCCATGGAGCGGACATTGCTGATGTCGCGATCGGTGTGGCACAAGGTACAAGAAGTACGTACGGGCATCGATGCCCTCTCGATTGAGTCGATGCTGCGCTCGCTGAATGTTAATCAGCCGGTGCCCGAGCAACCCACGGCACCCTTTAGCAGCGATCAGCAAGACCCGCCGGATACGGCGGCGCAGTAGGCAGTCACCCGGCGCCAACGCTAGCGCCAGTCCGGTTCGTCGTCTTGGACAGTTTCGCGATCATCCCAGCGGTAGTCTTCGCTTTGGCCACCCGAGTAGGGTGCTGGCTCGCGATCAGGCCGGATCGGGGCAGCCAGAGGCACAGGCGGCGGTTCAGGACGACGTTCGCGGGTACGTGGGCTACGGCCCCGAATCAGTCCTTGCATGAACCAAAACACGCTGCCAATAATCAAACCGGCTCCGAAGCAAACCAAGAGCAGGATACCCAGGGGCAGGGTGGGCCCCGCCTGCGCCAAGATAATGACCGCAACCGATTGATCCAGGTTTTGGGCAACCATAATCGCGATCGCGACACTCACCACAGTCAGCCCTACTACTCGCACCGCTTTCATACGCCCCGCCACCGCTCTACCAGTTCTACCGTAATATCGAGTTGCGCCAACGCCCGGGCGACGACAAAATCGACCAAGTCTAGGATTGTCTGCGGTTGGTGATACCAAGCTGGAATTGCGGGCACAACCCGGACACCAACCTCGGCCAAGCTTGTCAGATTGCGCAAATGAATCAGACTCAAGGGGGTTTCGCGGGGCACCACGACCAAGCGCCGTCCTTCTTTGATTTGGACATCGGCGGCGCGTTCGAGTAAATCGGAACTGAGGCCCTGGGCGATTTTGGCGACGGTGCTCATGCTACAGGGCACCACCAGCATCCCGGCAGTGCGATACGAGCCACTGGCAATACCCGCCCCGACATTGCCCCAGGCATGACAGCGCAGCTCTCCCGCATTCGTTTCGGCTTGCTCGCGCCAGAACTGGGCCTGAGCCTCAAGATCGCCAGGCATTTTGATGGCCGACTCGGCTTGCCACACTTGATAGGCCGCCCGCGAGGCGACCAGCTCGACGGGATAGCCATAATTCAGCAGGGCGCGAACCGTACGCACCGCATAAATTAAGCCCGAGGCACCCGAAACACCGACAATCACCGGCGAGTGGTGCGGGCGTTCGGAGTCCTGGACTTGTGCGTTGGGGGACTCAAATTGGCGTGACTCGAGTTGGGACAATTCAGGATGGTGCGATTCAACGTGCAAGGGGGTGGCCTCAGTATCTGCTCTAGCCTAACGAGCCACCGCACCAATCTACCAGGCGATTGCCCGCCCAACACCAATCGGGATCGCCACAAAAGGCTTGGGTTTCGCGATCGCACAGATAGCCCACATGGCCGCCGTGGGGGGTCAGGAGTAGCGTGATTGCTGGATTATGCCGACAGGCATCAATAAGATCGGGCACGATACCGGGATCAAACAACGGATCATCGGCGGCATAGAGGATTAGGGTCGGGGTTTGCAGCGTTTCGAGCCAGGGCAGCGGGCTGCTGGCGGCATAGTAGGCTGCCGTACTGGCAAAGCCCAGTTCGTGAATCACCAAGTACTGGTCAAAGGTGCGAATGCTGGTTGCTTTTTCGAGGGCCGATCGCGAGAGCGTTTCGGGGTGTGCAGAGACCAGCACCTCGCCCAGTTTTTGCAATTCGTTGGTGATGCGGGCATCAATGTAGCGCCCCAGTCGCGATCGCGACAGATAGCTCAACGAGCGATCCGCATCAAGGCTGGGGCAGATCGCCACCACACCCCCAATATCGGCAGGCTCCAGGCCATAGCGCCCCGGGTACTGGGCATAGTAACCCGCCCACAGCGCCAACTGCCCCCCCAAGGAATAGCCTGCAAACCAGTAGGGCGGTGGACAGCCTAGAGCTTTGGCTTGGGCGGCAATCCACAAAAAATCGTGCCCCTCTAGCAAGCCATCACTGGTCAGCGCCGGTGATAGCAAAGCCGATTGACCGTGGGCCCGCCAATCAAAGCCCACAACCGCTAGACCGGCTTTTGCGGCTTTGGCCAAAATCATTTGCAGCACCCACTGATTGCTAAGGCTGCCCGTAATACCGTAGGTCGCGATGAGTGTGCCTTTTGTGCCCATCGCCCAACCACCTGCCAGCGGTACTTTGGCCTCACCTTTCCAAATATGTTTCTGCAAGGCCACGGGTGTCAGCCCCGTCCAGGTCGGCCACTGCACCAGGCCCCGCTGCGCCGTAAAGTAGGTCATCCCCCAGCCCGTACGCAGGGCAAACGGGGGTTGATAGGGCGGCACAAGCACCAGAAAACCTCAAGGCAAAAATGAACATGTTGTCTTTGAACGCTTGCAATCTAGACCTTCGCGGCAGCCTCTAGGCGAGCGAGTGCCCAGCCCCGCTGCTGCAACAGGGCAAAGGACGTAACTAAATCAGGGCCATGCATACTGCCTGTGAGGGCCGCCCGTAGCGATTTCATGATCAGCCCTTTCTTGACACCCTGAGCCTTGGTAACGCTCTGGATCAGAGCTTTGAGGGCTTCGATCAGGGTATCGAGAGAGTCAGTTGCTGCGGGGAGTTCGCTCGCGATCGCGACTAAGCACTCCGCCACCTGGGGCAACTGCAACTGTGCCAGGGCCTCCGCATCGGGCTCCACCGCTTCGACAAACAAATAGCGGCTTACGGTTGGTGCCTCGATCAATAACGTCAAACCTTCACCAATCAAGGTGCCGACCGCCTCCAGCCACACTGGGCTGACCGTCGCGAGGTCATAGCCCGCTGCGTCCCAGAAGGGTGTAAAGGCGGCGACCCGCTCCGCCGCACTCAGGCGATTAATGTATTGACTGTTAACCCAATTGAGCTTGTCCCAATCAAAGCGCGCCCCTGCTTTGGTGATACGATCAAGCTCAAACACTGGTGCAGCCGCTTCGAGGCTAAACAATTCCTCAGCATCCGGCGGCGACCAACTCAGCAAGGCCAGATAGTTTTTGAGGGCGGCAGGCAGATACCCCAGGCTCTGAAATTCAGCTACCGAGGTTGCCCCATCCCGCTTGGAGAGCTTGCGCCCTTCAGGATTCAAAATCAAGGGCGCATGGGCAAAAATCGGCACGGCAGCGCCAAGAGCCTCGTAAAGCAAAATTTGTTTGGGTGTGTTGCCAATGTGATCTTCACCACGAATGATGTGACTTATGGCCATGTCAATATCATCAATCACCACCGCCAGGTTATAAAGCGGCTGGCCATTGGCGCGGGCAATCACCATATCGCCACCCAGATCGCTGGTACTCCAAGTGATTTCGCCCCGCACCGCATCGTGCCAGCTCACCGTGCGCGGTTCTTCAATGCGGAAGCGAATCACCGGCTGACGACCTTCGGCCTCAAAGGCCGCTCGCTGTTCGGCGGTAAGGTTGCGGTGGCGATTATCGTAGCGGGAAGCTTTGCCCACCGCTTTTTGAGCCGTGCGCAATTCTTCAAGCTCAGCTTCACTGCAATAGCAGTAGTAAGCCTGGCCCTTAGCCAAAAGCTGTTGCACCACCTCGCGATAGCGATCCAGGCGGTCGGTTTGAAAAATCGGCCCTTCTTGAAAATCAAGCCCCAGCCACGCCAGACTATCGAGAATATTTTGGGTGTACTCGGGGCGGGAGCGTTCGTGGTCAGTATCTTCAATCCGCAGGATCATCTGCCCTTGATAATGACGGGCATACAGCCAGTTAAAAACAGCCGTCCGGGCCGTACCAATGTGCAGATTTCCGGTCGGACTAGGGGCAATGCGGACACGTACGCTCACGCTGACTCTCAAAGGGTTCACATTCCTTAAGGTTAAGGCAAGGCGTGGCCTTTCGTGTGCAGTGTGCCGCTGCGGTGTCTCAGAACTATGCCCGATCGTCAAGACTTCAGTTCAACGGAGTCAGGAAATTGGTTTGCCGAGACTACAGCCTTGCGACACTATCTCCTCAGTCAATTAAACGTCAGGCCACTAAACAGGTTTCTGAGTCTCTGCTGAGAGTTTGCAACAACCCTCCTAGTCCGAGTCTGCCTAGTGATTTCGCTAGCTGTCTCTCTGGCTAACGGTAGTCGTTGCTACGCTTCCCGATCTGAGCTACCTAGTCAAAGTCGCAAACCTAAAAACTTCGTAACAGGCGCTACATAGTGCAGCATTCATGGCTCTTAGGGTGGCAGTAGTTGCACGTCTGAGTTGTGTATGTCAGAGCATTGGCCAGTTATTGTGATCGGGGGTGGACAAGCGGGTTTAGCGATGAGCTATTGCCTGCGCGATCGCCACATTGAGCATCTGGTGCTCGAAAAACGCACAAGTGGCTATGCGTGGCAGCAGCAACGCTGGGACTCATTTTGTTTGGTAACACCCAACTGGCAATGTCGCCTGCCGGGCTTTCCCTACCAGGGCAACGATCCGCATGGCTTTATGCTGCGCGACGAGATTGTTCAGTACATTCGCGACTATATCGATCACTTTCAGCCACCCCTGCGCGAGGGCGTGAGTGTCACAAAGCTACAGCGTCACGGCGAAGGATTTAGGCTTGATACCAGTGCTGGCACCTTGACCGCCGACCAAGTTGTAATCGCCACAGGTGGCTACCATACGCCTGCTATTCCACGGCTCGCCGAGCGCTTACCCGATCGCATCTGTCAAATTCATTCATCGGTTTACAAAAACCCAGAGTCCTTGCCCCCTGGTGCTGTTTTGGTCGTGGGCAGCGGCCAATCCGGTGCTCAAATCGCTGAAGACTTGCATCTTGCAGGCCGACAAGTGCATTTGAGTGTCGGCAGTGCGCCGCGATCGCCACGTCGCTATCGTGGCAAAGATGTGGTCGATTGGCTCGATTTATTGGGGTATTACGATTTACCCATCGACGAGCACCCTCAAAAGGAAACGATTCGCCACCGTGCCAACCACTACGTCACCGGGCGAGACGGGGGCCGCGAAATCGACTTGCGCCAGTTTGCCCGCGAAGGGATGCAGCTCCATGGTCGCTTGGCGGCAGTCTCAGCCGCTGGCCAGATTAGCTTTGCCGACGATTTAGCAACCAACCTCGACCATGCTGATGCTGTCGCTAACAGTATTCGCCGCACAATCGATACCTACATCGAGCAGAACCACCTCGATGCCCCTGCCGAAGCCCACTACACAGCCGTGTGGGAGCCGGATACGCACAACCCACCCTTGGCAACAGACACGATCGCGAGTGTGATTTGGTGTACGGGCTTTACGGCTAATTTCCGCTGGCTCGAACTGCCGCTCTTTGATGGCTGCGGTGAGCCTTGTCACGAACGGGGCGTCACAGCGGTGCGGGGTGCCTATTTCTTGGGATTGCCATGGCTCTATACCTGGGGTTCGGGTCGATTTTCGGGTATTGAGCGCGACGCCGTTTACCTTGCCGACTATATTGTGGCGCGCCACAAGGCACCGCTGAATGTCGCGGCGATCGGCATGTAACCTATCTTTTTCGATAGGTGAGGTAATCACCGAAAATAGGGTTACGGCGTTGTTACTGGTCTTATAACTAGACCTCTTTCTTTCGTAGTGCGCGATACAAATACATCGCTAAAGGCTGCGTAGATTGACGATATTGACCCAAACATCACGACAAAGAATCCAAATCTTTAGGTATTTGTCCTAAAAGATAATGAGACTAGCTTGTGCAAGCAGTGTCGCCTTGATGTCTGCTGCTACTGTTTGATGTCTGAAGATATTTTCCCTAGGAGTTACGTTATGCCTGCTGTTACCCAACCTGCGCACCAACCGGGCGATTTTCTCGTTGATTACGAGGAAAAAGTATTTCCTGACGTCCAGGCAGATCCTGGTGAGAAAGCGCTGATAACCTTTCACACCGTAGCGTTTGAAGGCTCAATTGGTTTGGTGAACCTTTTGCAGGCGATTCGCTTGCAGCGCAAAGGGTTTGAGACCTCTGTTTTGCTCTATGGCCCCGGTGTAACGCTTGGCGTCCAGCGCGGTTTTCCGAAGTTGGGTGATGCAGCCTTTCCGGGTCATCAAAACTTTAATGACCAACTGGCTAAGTTTATGTCTGAAGGTGGCAAAGTCTATGCCTGCCGCTTTGCTTTACAAGCACTCTATGGTCATGGCGAGGCTGCTTTAATGCCGGGTATTCGTCCGATCAACCCGCTCGATGTTCTCGACATTGTACTTTTACATCGCAAAGATAATGCCTTTATTCTTGATACCTGGACGATGTAGCTCAACGCAGAGAAAAAGCGAGGCTTAGCGATATGGAAAAAGTGCGTGCAGCGGCTGTCCAAATCAGTCCGGTACTGTTCAGCCGCGAAGGCACAACGGCCAAGGTGGTAGCGGCGATCGCGACAGCAGCGGCTGAAGGGGCGCAGCTGGTGGTCTTTCCTGAAACCTTTATTCCGTACTATCCCTATTTCTCCTTTGTGCAGCCGCCCGTACTCATGGGCAAAGAGCACATGCGCCTTTACGAAGAAGCCGTCACGGTGCCGGGACCGGTTGTCGATGCGGTGGCACGGGCGGCGCGATCGTATGGTGTTGTCGTGTTGCTGGGTGTGACGGAGCGTGATAACGGCTCGCTCTACAACACACAACTTTTGTTTGATGCCGATGGACGTTTGTGTCTGAAGCGTCGCAAAATCACGCCCACGTTTCACGAACGGATGATCTGGGGGCAAGGCGATGGCGCGGGTTTGCAGGTGGTTGAGACGGCGGTAGGCCGAGTTGGTGCCCTGGCCTGCTGGGAGCATTACAACCCTCTCGCCCGTTATGCCCTGATGGCCCAGCATGAGCAGATTCACTGTGGTCAGTTTCCCGGATCGATGGTGGGGCAAATTTTTGCCGATCAAATTGAAGTGACACTGCGGCACCATGCCTTAGAGTCGGGCTGCTTTGTCGTCAATGCCACTGGCTGGCTTACACCCGAGCAAGTGGCCGAAATCACCCCCGATCCGAAGTTGCAGGGCACCCTCTCAGGCGGCTGCTATACCGCCATCATTAGCCCCGAGGGTGTGCCCCTCTGCGAGCCGATCACCACGGGTGAGGGGATCGCGATCGCTGACCTCGATCTGAGTCTGATTACGAAGCGTAAACGCATGATGGACTCGGTCGGGCACTATGCTCGCCCCGAACTCTTGCGCTTGTTAGTTGACAATGCGGCTCAGCCGGTGATGACACTTTCGACGGCACCCCCATCGCACCCCGAACCTATCGAACTGGAATCATGAATACCCAACGGTTGCTTACCGAGCTTCAGTCCTACGGGCTCAAGCTCAACTCTGCAGATGATACCAGTGGCCGCCGTGGTGGTGCCGGGCCGTCTGACCATACGGCGATTACGCTGGATGGCACAACGGTGATGGTGCCCACGTTTACGGCAGGCTCGGCCCAGTCGCCCTACTGGCTCGATCGCGAAACCGGACGCTTAGAACGTGATGGCGAGGCGATCGCGACAGTGAGCCTGCCTCATCTGCCCCGCTTCTATAGCCTCAGCACCGCCGAAGGGATTCCCTACTGGCAAATTGCCCGCTTGCATAGTCACGATGTTTTAGCAACGACGGTGCAGCAAACCTGTATGCGCTACACCACCGCCGAAACAGCCTGTCAGTTTTGTGCGATCGGGCAATCGCTAGCCAGTGGCCAAACGATCGCGCGCAAAACACCAAGCCAACTGGCCGAAGTTGCCGCCGCCGCCGTCCGGCTCGATGGCATTACCCAGATGATTATGACCACGGGCACACCCAACACACCCGATCGCGGTGCAGCCTACTTGCGCGACTGTGCCCAAGCCATCAAAGCCGCCGTCTCGATCCCAATCCAGGCTCAGTGTGAACCGCCTGCCGATTTTGTCTGGTTCGAGCGGTTGCATGCCGCTGGTGTCGATAGTTTGGGCATGCACCTCGAAGCCGTCGAACCCGAGGTGCGATCGCGAATCATGCCCGGCAAAGCCTCGGTGCCCCTGAGTGAGTATTTTGCGGCCTTTGAGGCTGCCGTTAAGGTCTTTGGTAAAGCTCAAGTCAGCACCTACATCTTGGCGGGTTTAGGTGATCGCCGCGAGGCGATTCTCAGCACCTGCGAACGCCTGATCACTATGGGCGTTTATCCCTTTGTTGTGCCGTTTGTCCCGATCAGCGGCACCCCCCTCGCCCACCTACCTGCCCCCAGCAGCGACCTCATGTATGATCTGTACAGCGCCGTAGGGGCACTTTTACACAAAGCGGGGCTGCACTCCAGTCAGAGCAAGGCGGGCTGTGCCAAATGCGGTGCCTGCTCAGCTCTCTCGCGCTTTGAATAATGCTTGCTGTGCCACCCACATTACGTGACAACCACCGATGTCTGACTACCACTTTAAGCTTGCGCTCGATCCTGCCGAAATTGCCGCCTATTACGATCTGCGACGGCAGATTTTTGTGACTGAGCAAGCCTTATTTCACAACGACGATCGCGATGAGTGCGACGCGCTGGCCTATCCTATTGTGGCCGTCGCCACCGCAACGGCGCAGGTCGTGGGTGTCGTCCGCATTTACGAAGCCTCGCCGCGGGTTTGGTACGGCGGTCGCTTAGGCACACACCCTGACTTTCGGCGCGGTTGGACGATTGGCCGGGGCTTGATTGTCAAAGCGGTGACAACGGCTCATGCCTGGGGTTGCGATCGCTTTTTGGCAACGGTGCAAATTCAGAATGTCCGTTTTTTTCAACGCCTGCACTGGCAGTCTCTCGAAACTATGGAGCTCAACGGTCTTGAACATCACCTCATGCAGGCCGACTTAGCCCACTATCCGCCCGCGCCCGAACGCCGCTACGCCGTCGCCTCATGATTGAGGCTTTAGTGACGCAACTGCGGCAGGTGCTCCAGCCCAAAAAAGATATTCAGGTGGCAGCACGTTACCTCGGTGAAGGGGTGGGTGATGACTGTGCCGCGATCGCCGATGGTGATGGCTATTTATTGTTGGCGGCTGAGGGTTTGTTGCCGCAGTTTTTGGCCAGTGATCCATGGTTTGCGGGCTGGTCGGCGGTGATGGTCAATGTCAGCGATATCTATGCCATGGGCGGCACGCCAATCGCTGTTGTTGATGTGATTTGGAGTGAGCCCGATCGCGACCCCGAGCCAATTTGGGCGGGTATGCAAGCGGCGGCGGCCTGCTACGGTGTGCCGATTGTTGGCGGCCATAGCAACCATCACAGCAGCTACACTGCGCTGGCTGTGGCCATTATGGGACGAGCCAAAACCCTAATTAGCAGCTTTACGGCCCAACCAGGCGACACCCTGATGCTGTTGGCCGATGGCCAGGGCGCGATGCACCCGACCTACGCCTTTTGGGATGCGGCAACTACGGCTGCTCCGCAGGCCTTACGGGCGAAGTTGGCTCTCTTACCGCGTTTGGCTGAAGATGGCATTTGCACAGCAGGCAAAGACATTAGTATGGGCGGCCTCGTTGGTACGGCAGTGATGTTGCTCGAAACCTCGGGCTGTGGTGCCGAGATTTGGCTCGATCGCGTTCCTTGTCCTGAGGGCGTTGATCTCCACGCTTGGCTTACCTGTTTTCCGAGCTATGGCTTTTTGCTGGCAACGCGATCGCCAACGACCCTGCAACGCTATTGCGCCGGTCACGGTCTGATCTGTGCCCCGATTGGCACGATCACTGCCGCCACAGAGGTGATTTTGCATCACGATCGCGATCGTGTCTGCTTTTGGGATACCGCAACTCAACCACTGACGGGCTTCTGATGCGCATCGCTCTGCTCACCTACGCCACCAAGCCACGCGGCAGCGTCATTCATACCCTCGAGTTGGCCACCGCCCTGCATCAGCTCGGGGTTGAGGTGACGGTGTTTGCCTTGAGCAAAGAGGGGCAGGGGTTCGATTTTCCGTTACCCTGCGCCGTGGAATTGATCCCAGCGGCTGCCGCCCCAACCCACGATATGGAGGCTCTCATTGCTCAGCGCAGCCAAGAATTGTGCGACTACCTGGCACCGCGTCTGGCCGATTACAGCGGTTTTCATGCCCAAGACTGCCTCAGTGCCAACGCCCTAGCTCAGCTCCCGATTCCGGGCTTTGTGCGCACCGTACATCACATCGAAGACTTTCAAGACCCTTACTTGCGCGCCTGCCAAGATCGCTCGATTCACGGCGCGATCGCCTGTGTGTGTGTGAGCCAAACCTGGCAAACCGCCTTAAGTCGCGACTATGGCCTTGAAGCTCACCTGATTCGCAACGGCGTTAATCTCGAACGCTTTACCCCCACAGGGCCAGCTTTACCCCGCCTGGGTGAGCTCTATCTGCTTAGTATTGGTGGCATCGAGCCGCGCAAAAACTCCCTCACAACGCTCCACGCGTTTGCTCTGCTGCGTCAGCGCTACCCTAGGGCGCATTGGCAGATTGCAGGTGGGGCAACGTTTTTCGACCACCAAGACTACCGCCAGCAATTTTGGCAGACGGTGACAGATCTTGATTTGAACGATTGCGTCAGTCACCTGGGAGTTGTCAGTTATGCCGAGCTGCCCAGTCTGTATCGCAGCGCCGATGTCTTTGTTTTTCCTTCAATTCGTGAGGGCTGGGGTCTGGTGGTGCTCGAAGCTCTCGCCAGCGGCGTGCCCGTTGTTACCGCCCGTCAGCCCCCCTTTACCGAATTTTTGAGTGATGCCAGCGCTGTTTTGGTCGATCCGCACGATCCCGTCGCGATCGCGAACGGGATCGAAACCGCTTGGCAGAGCGCTCCTCAACGACAGGCAGCCGGATCGGCGGTAGCTCGACACTATACCTGGGCGACCGCTGCTGCCGCCCATCACGATCTTTATCGGAGGATTTATGCCTGAAATTCGCTTTCGTGTAGCCTGGCCCAACGGCCAGCACGAGCTTTGCTACTCGCCATCATTGGTGGTCAAAGAGTACTTTACGCCGACGACAGCCTATAGCGTTACCGATTTTGTGGAGCGCGCCGAGACGGCTCTTACCATTGCTAGTGATCGCGTTAAAGCCAAATATGGTTTTGCCTGTGGCCTCGCCCTCGGCCAGTTGGACTCGATTAAGGCCAAGGCCCAGCACTTCGAGGCCAGCGACATGGTCACTGTAATTGAGTTTGTCGAGTAGCAATCACTACTGCAGGCCAGCAGGGCGGCACTCTTAACTCTTAGTAGAGAGCGAGTTGGGTGGCACTGGCGGCAAAGCCGCGTCGCGATCTGTAAATCTGCCTTTAGGAACCGGATGGCACGACCCCTCGACGCCACGCGCTTACTCTTTGATCTGCATCAAGCCAGTGAAATTATCGAGTCGCTGGCAGGGCTCCAGAGTCCTGTCGCGATCGCGAAAGCCCTCACCGATGGCCTCATCGAACGCTTTGACTGCGCCTTTACGCGGCTGTGGCTACTCGATGCCGAGGCGGGTGTGCTTAACTTGGTCGCCTCATCGGGGATGTATACCCGCACCGATGGCTTTTTTGCGCGGGTACCGCTCGGCGCTTACAAAGTGGGCAAAATCGCCCAAAATCGCATGGCCTTTTTGAGTAATAACCTGCCAGCCGAAGCCTGGGTGGGCAACCGCGAATGGGCGATCGCCAACAGTATGATTGGCTTTGCGGGCTATCCGTTGCTGTTGGGCAACACCGTAATTGGTGTTATTGCCGTGTTTAGCCAAAAGGCTCTGGCACCCGAATTTCTCGAAGTCCTCCAGAGCCTCGGCACGGTCGCCGCCCTCACTCTCGATCCGCGCCGCCGTAGCCTACGCACCGCTGGCCCCCTCGCCCTATCGGATCAAATCGCGGCCATTCTAAGCACCAGTCGCACCAGCCTCGAAGGCATCGAAGTGCCGCTCACGCCAGCTCAGTCTCTGCTGCTGCTGCAACTAGCCAGCACCCTACATAGCCTGGATTGCAGCACTTGTCGCCTCAGTTATGCCACCGATAGCATTACGCTCACCGCTCTCATTCCCCAGGCGATCACGCCCGATCTGAGTCTTTGGCATTGGCTGATTCAGGGTTTGGGTGGCGAGTTGGAGTTGGCTTCCAGCATCAATCAACGTGCCCTCCAACTGAGCCTGCGCCTCCCGCTTGCAACGACCACTCAGCCACAAATCCTCGCGATCGCGAGTCCGGCACCGCTGGTCTGCCATGCCCTCAGCCAACTGGCCCAGCAAGCAGGCTACCGCCTCAGCAGTAGCAATCCCGATCTCATACTGAGCGATCGCGCGATCACCTCAACCCACCCCCTCATTTGGTTCGATACGGGGCAATCACCGCCGCCACCTCATACTGCTGCTCGGCTAGACTTTACGGCGACACCCGCCGATCTAATCGCCGCTGTCAGCGCCATTAGCAACGGCGAAACCTGGGGACTGACCACCTCGCCCTTGTCTGAGCGCGAGCTTGAAATGCTGCATTTATTAAGTCAAGGACTTCGCGATCGCGACATCGCCGAAGCCTGTCACATCAGCGAAAGCACCGTAAAGTTTCACATGAATAACGTGCTCGAAAAACTCGCGGCCCGTACCCGCTATCAAGCCATTTTCAAGGCACTACGGCAGGGATGGATTTAGTCACCCCTACAGCCAAATGGATGACAAAAAGACAACCCCAGCCCCGATGATGCTAAAGCCCGCAAAGCGGTAGTCAAGGCGCTGCCAAAAACGTTGGGCCAAGAGCATGGCCCCAATCGCGATCGCGAGTTGGATCGTCACCAAACCAGCGCCATAAGCCAGCAAGGGTGTCATCTCCGCGCCAACAATCGCCTCAGCGTAGGCATAACCATGAAAGAAGCCGGTCAGCGCCCCAACGCCCAAGAGAGCCGCCGTAGGTGCGGGGGTTGCACGGTTGAGGATCAGGCCAAAACCCATGACCGAGATCGCGATCGCGACTTCGACCCCTGGCAAATCCATACCGCCCACATGCAGCGCCGTCGCGAGGGTTGCCGCCGCCACAAAAGCGCCTGGCAACCAGATACTACGCGTTGCGGCAATGACACCAATGGCCAGCACCGCCACCAAGTGATCGATACCCACCACCGGATGCCCCAAGCCAGAAACAAATCCCGCCCAAGCCGTTGTGGGGGTTTCACCGCCAAAAGGATGGTGGGCCCAGGCGGGTGCAGCCCACGCCAAAGTCAAAGCCACTGCGGCCAAGCGCCAGTGTCGCATCTGTCACTCTCAATAAAGCTTTATAAGCTTATCAGGTTTACCATTTCTTGTAGGGGAGGAACTTACCTGACATAATCACCCGCACCCGATCGCCTTTGGGGTCGAGCTCTTTTTCGATATCAATGCTGAAATCAATGGCACTCAGGATACTGGCAGTAGACCCAGAACTTAGCTAGTTGGCCAGCTCAGAAGGGTTTGCAGC